>JBNKKR010000005.1:0-129141 GCA_050291935.1 Desulfocapsaceae bacterium
TCATAGTATTTTTCGTCAAAAATGTTTTTGACATAGAGGCTAACAACCGCATTTTGCATAAAACCTTTTCCAGAAACCAAAGTTTGGGAAACAGAGATATCGACCGTTTGGTAAGCATCATTTTCAACTTCACGAAAGTCCCAGACATCTTCAGCAATCTCTTCGGAAATTTCGATGGTTTCTTTACTTTGGTAGTTGTAATCGAGAATCAGATTGGTGTTGGGAAAGAGAGCATAATCAAGACCAGCACTAATGCGGTGGGCAGCGCGCTGGTCTAACTCTGTTTCTCCGGCTGGCTCATCTCCCTGATTTGCAAAATCCTGCCAGGAGTACGAGAGGTGAAAGGAGAGTTCATCAAAGAGATGGCCACCCAGTTCAAGATCAAGACCGTGACGATATACCTCTTCGAGGTTTATTTTATAATCACTGTATCTGAGGGCTCCAGCACTGGCGTCTGAGTAATGAGCATAGGTTTTATTGGAAGCAATAAAGTCTTTTATATCATAGAAGGAGTAGTTGAGCTTTAGACTGATGTCACCAATAAGTCGACGGTTGAGCACCAGATCAAAACCCACGCCATGCTCCGGTTCCAGCCATGCCCCTGCCGGTTTTCCTTGGGGATTGTAGTCACCGTGATAGTCAGGAGCTCGCCATATTTTACTGACCCCAGTGGAAAGGGAGGTGTTGCGCAACCAACCGGCCAACTCATCAAGTCTCCAGGTGAGAAAGGATTTGGGGACGAACTGGTCATACCTACGCTTGATAACAGCTTCTCTTCCGGTAATGTATCCGTTGTTCGTTACCCAGGTGGTCACATCTTCATAACGCAGTCCCAGACGAGCTGTCAGAGAGGAAAAAATATCCCACTCATGTTGCATATATGCACCTGTCTTTTGGATACGTTTATTTTTGCCATTGTCAATGCCATCATCGTAGAGGCGGGCAAAATCAGAGCCGAAAATGGTTGTGTGTGAATCTGACCAGGAATATGTATCCTGCAGTTTGGCTCCTTCCTGCCACCAGTCAGTGTCCATTACGGAAAGGGAAGTTGCCTTCTTACTGGCGTAATATGCCCGTTTGCGATTACTTTTCCCAAGAGATGCGTCAAAATTGATTGTACCGACGGGTGTTGGCTGTTCAAAATCGACCCGATAGTAGTATGATTCACCGTCCCAGGTTGGTTCCATATATGGATCAAAAGCACCGCCTGTGGCTTCCGGATAGTTACTGTCATAGTCACCGTCTTTCCCAGGATTATTCACCGGGGCGTCGCGATCATTTTCAGTTAAGGAGCTGCTGAGACTGATAAAACCATCGGCTGGTAAGAGATATGCGAAGCGACCAAAGTAGGTTTCTGTGGTTGTGGCACTGTGGCGGAGATAGCCATCCGTTGAATAGTATCGATAGGCAAAATCGTAGGTGAAATTATCCACAGCACCTTGAACAGTGGTGTTGCTTTGTATGGTATTGTAAGAACTGTATCCGGCAGTGGTGGATAAATCTGGTTTAAGACTCTCTTTTTCGTTTGGTCGTTTCATAACCATGTTGATTACCCCACCAATGCTTTTACTGTCGTAAAGCGCAGAGTGTGGTCCGGGTAAGATTTCAATTTCCTGAATCAGAAAACTGGGAAGTTGTGAATAATCGACGATATTAGAAGATTTTCTGCCACCTGTTTTTTGTACAGTAAGGCCATCAATGGCAGTGACAAATCGTTTTGCACCAAAACCACGGAGGAAAATGGAGTCCACACCCGGATCCAAATCGTTTGTTCCTCGAAAATCGACAACTGCCCTGCTTTTGAGGACATCGATAACACTTGTTTGCGGGCCGATGGTCTGGTAATCCTCCACGTTGATGATCACCTCCGTTGGTGTTTTCAGAAGGCCGGGAGCCCCTGTTTTTCCTTGTACTTCCATATCTTCAAGTGTTATGACTTTCTCCGGTGCAGGTGCTTTGGCCTGCGCATTATTCTGGGTTGCAGCATGACAATGCCCCTCAGCTATCGTCATCGCTGCAACAGTCATAAAGATAAATTTTCCATACCCCATACTTTATATCTCCTCTTCTTATTTTGCCTGGGTGTCAAAAAAATGCTATTTCCGGTGGAGTCATGGTGTTGACACCAGAGATATATCGGAGGTAAAATACTTCCCGAGGCTCTTTTACCGGGCTTCTACTGAAAGGCAGCCGTGAAATCCTGGCCGGGAGCGCAGCTGCCTTTTTTAATCAATATGTGACTGCTTTTCCCCTCGTTGCATCCTACCTGTCAGTTTGATGCCATACTATTTTTACAAAGCACCCCCAAGTACCTTTAGGCTGCAACTGCTGATGGAGAAAAAACATATACGGTAACACGAAAAATTGCAAAGTATTATTCTTGCTGGTTGCTACATAAATGTTAAGAAAAAAATCAATGTGATTGTGTCTGTTATTCTTGTCAATTCTGGTTGAAATGGCGACCGATTATCCAATAGCTGTGGAAAGGAATCCGAACGAGTAGCATTTCCGGTTTTGTCGATGTGGTCTTCGTTTTGAATAGAAAGTTCCGATTGGATTTCTTGATCGTTTGCGATTACATGTTGCTGTCGATAAGAGAAATGTGTGTTTCTAGTTTGTTGAAATAAAAGTATAATAATTGATTATTGCTTGAGGAGGTTTGCAGATGAGAAAATTGATACGAACGCTTTTGATCCTTACACTCTTGAGCAGCAGTATGCTAGCTGCTACGCAACTGTTTGCAGGAGCACTTGAGAAGAAAATCGTTGTTTATTCCACCCATGGAGAGGCCATGTTGGAGATGGTGGCGGATGCTTTTTACAAAGAAACCGGTGTCCATGTGGATTTTATTAACCTCAAAGGTGCTTTGGCGGAGAGGGTGAGGGCCGAAAAGGAGAACCCTCAATCGGATGTTATGTATGGCGCGCCATCCTCTGTTTTTCTTGAGCTTAAGGCTGAAAAGTGTTTCGATGCTTTTAAACCGACATGGGCGGATAGCATAAATCCTTTGTTTAAGGATACAGAATCGTACTGGTATGGGACCATCCAGACACCGGTGATGCTGTTTTACAATACGGAGATGATGGAGGAGAAAGATGCACCACAGGATTGGTATGATCTTATCAAGCCGGAATATCAGAATAATCTGGTCTTTAGAAATGCCCTCTCTTCTTCAGCCCGGGCAACCTATTCTGCCCTATTGCAACAGTTTGCGAGAAAGGGAAAGCTTGAGGAAGGATGGCAGTTTATGCGAGATCTTGATGGAAATACAAAAAACTATTTTGGAAGTGGTTCCATGCTGTTCCAATCCGTTGGCAGAAAGGAAGCTGCAATAAGCTTTATGGTGTTAAATGCAATTGTAGATAACCAGCTGAACAATAAAATGCCACTGGCAGTGATTGATGCGAAAAGTGGCTCACCGGTGATCACTGATGGAATTGCGTTGATCCATGGCGCAAAACATCCCAATGCAGCCAAGGCCTATATTGAATTTGCAGGGAGTGCGAAAGTACAGGCAATGTTAGCCCAAAAATTTAATCGTTTACCTACCCATCCGGACGCTCTCAAAGATGCCCCGGAATGGATGGCAAAAACAACGTTTACCGTGATGGATGTGGATTGGCAGGATCTTGCAACAAAGCAGTCGGCTTGGATGCAAAAGTGGGATGCTGAGATAAAGGGCGTGAGCAAAGATAAAAAGTGATGATCAGAATGGTGTTTTCTTTTGGGTGAAGTGATCTTACAAGGCGTGGAAAAGCGCTATGGTGCGACCTATGGTTGCAAAAATATTAACCTCACCATTAAAAAAGGAGAATTTTTTTCTTTCCTTGGTCCTTCCGGATGCGGAAAAACGACGATTCTTCGTATAATTGCCGGATTTGAGAAACCCGATAAGGGAACACTCTTTCTTGATGGTGTTGATATAACGGAACTGGCACCTGAAAGGCGAAAAGTGGGCATGGTGTTTCAGAACTATGCCCTTTTTCCCTTTATGAATGTGGGGGAGAATATTGAGTATGGATTAAAGATACAGAAAAAGGCAAAGGCGGAACTGGCCAAAAAAACAGAATATTATCTGGAAATGGTCGGTCTGCAAGGTTTTGAAAAGCGTAACATTTCTGAACTTTCCGGAGGCGAACAGCAGCGCGTGGCCTTTGCCCGTTCACTGGCCGCTGAGCCCCAGGTACTGCTCCTCGATGAGCCACTCTCCAATTTGGATGCCAGGCTGCGCGACTCCATGAGAAAAGAGTTAAAGAAGATCCAAAGCCGTTTAGGTATTACTACAATATTTGTCACCCATGATCAAAAAGAGGCCCTTAGTATATCTGACACCATTGCTGTTTTTAACAAAGGGCGTTGTGTACAGCATGGCAGCCCTGAAGAGGTGTATCAATTTCCAACGGATTGTTTTGTCGCCAGATTTGTCGGAGATACCAATCTGTTTCCAGTCCGTTTGCAAAATGGAAAACATTACCTGCCGAATAACAGGATTATTGACAACATAAGTGATCAAGCAGACGGCTATATTTCAATAAGGCCGCAAGACGTGCATATTTCTACTCATTCCCTTGATCTGGATCACTGCTTTCATGGGTATATCACGGAAAAGCAGTACAGTGGATTTTCTTCTGAGTTTACTGTCCAGGTGGATAATGTATTCTTTCATGTCATGAAAATGCATGATATGGACGTTGATACGTCCCTTGGCGTAGGTGATACGGTTTGGATTGGCTTCTCTTTTTCAGCAATTCGTTTTCTTGGCAGGTAGAAAAGATCTGATGTGCTTTTCTAAAAGAAGAGTAGCGCAGCAGGTTGCCTTTCTTTTTTTATTACTGTTGCTTTTTGGATATATCCTTTTTCCGGCACTCAAAACTGTTGAGAAAAGCCTTTTTGTTGGGGATTCCTACTCACTGCTCCATTACCGGGAACTTTTTGTTAACAAAACCTTACGTCTTCCGCTGCTCAATTCAATTCTCCTTGGTGCTCTTTCGGTTGTGGTGTGTGGAAGTGTGGGCGTGACCTTGGCCTTTTTCGTTCATTTTTTCAAGTTCCCCGGATCCAGGGTATTGGATAAGCTCTTGTTTCTTCCCATGGTATTGCCAGGCATTATTATTGTGCTGGCGTTCCAACAGTTGTATGGTGAGAGTGGAATGGTGACCAAAGGTGTACAGTTCTTGTTAGGGCTTGAGTCTGCTCCTTTTGCTTTGTCGGGATTGTCCGGTATTCTGTTTATCCACGCCTATACCCAGTATGTGTATTTTTACATAACCGTCTCCATTGCAATACGGCATATGGATTATTCGGTGATTGAAAGTGCGAGAAGTCTTGGTGCCTCTACAATAAAAGTTGTATTTTCGGTTATTCTGCCATTTTTAAAACCTGCGTTACTTGCGGCATCCGCCATGACATTTATTTCAGGGGCAGGTTCGTTCACGGCCCCAAGTGTTATTGGGGGATCATTTAAGGTAATGACCACGCAGATTTTACTCTCCAAAGCAAATAATTATTTGGATGTTGCTGCAACACAGGTGTCTGTTTTAACGGTAATTTCAATACTATTTTTTATCATCTTCAGGTATTATGAGACACGTAGTCAGTTTCGCTCGCTGGTAAAAGGCGTACCGTTTCGACAAGTCGTACTTTCTAACAGCCGTTTGAGGATCTTGTTTGTGGTTGTTGCTGCAATGCTTGTCGTATTAATTGTACTGCCCATTATAGCTATTCTCCTGATTTCTTTTGTCCCTTCAAGTTTGTGGATGGTGCATTATTTCCCAAATACCCTAACGGTTGAAAATTATAGCGCAATATTTACAAATGGACGGAAACTGCAGCCCTTTGTTAATAGTTTGCTAATGTCTTTTTTGGCGGCAAGTTTTGGCCTTATGGTAGCCATTCCTACGTCCTATGGTATCGTAAAAAGCTCCAGTAGACTGAAGTGGTTGATAGAACTTTTAGTGATGCTTCCCTGGGCCATACCTGCCAGTGCCATGGCCATTAATCTTATTGTTACTTTTAGTAAACCATCGTTTTTTTCATGTAACACCGTCCTCTTGGGGAGCTCGCTGCTGTTACCGTTGGGCTATCTTATTTGCTCGTTGCCCATTATGGTAAAAACGGTGGGTCTATCTTTTCAAAATCTGAATGAAATGTATATTGAGGCCTCAAAAAGTCTTGGTGCAACAGGGGCCCAAACCTTTCAAAAGATATCCATTCCCATTGTATATCCAGGAATTTTAGCCGGATTTTTGCTCATTTTTATTCGTTCCATGGGAGAGTATACCCTTTCGGTGTTTCTATGTAATGCGTCCAATAAACCGATCTCCATTACCATGGTTAACGAGGTTTTTGAATATAATCTCGGGGGTGCCATGACCTATGGAACCCTTATCCTCCTTTTTACTTTTTGCTTGAGTGTTGTAATAACGCGGGTTCTTCGTAATGTGTCATTTGCTGGATACGTTTTGCGCTGATCGATGTGGCAGTGGGGCGCAAGAAACAACAAAAAAGAGTGGCAAAAGAAGACCTGCCTGTATTGTAATCATTTTAATAGCAGGGTATGTTGCCGGTCCTTTTACATGATGCTTTTTCGTGTTTTTTGGGCAAAAATGAACTATGAGTGTTAACAGAATAAGCGGTATGTCCTTGAAAAGTGTTCCTTACACTTCAGGCAACAATACATGATGGAATAACATGATGTGCAAAGAGCAAAAAGATCTGCAAACAGAAGTTGATAGAGAAAAGCGGCTTCGCCATAAAGCGGAACAATCCTTAAAAGAAATGCGTCAGTTTTTATTCGATTATTTCTATCTTTTGGGTCCTGACCCCAAGAAAAACATGTCCATTGTCGTGAAAACACTGGGAAAAGTTATAGGTTCTGATGTGGCTTTGTATAACAGGTTGGAATCTAACACCCTGAAGACCTGGTGTATAGACAATGAGCCGGAGGGGTACAAGCGAGAAGATGCTCCCGAAGGGCATATATGCTACGATATGACCATTCGAAAACGCACTGTATCCAGCCTAAAACCTGTAATATTTAACAATCTTGAAGGGACAGAGTGGGAAAAGCTTGATTCCAACGTATCGCAATATGGGATAAAGGCATATCTTGGATATCCTATTCCTTTAAATGGGAAAGTTGTTGGTTCACTGTGTGTGGTTGACACGAAACCAAGGGTATATACAGATGTGGAAAGCTATATTATCGGTGCCTTTGCTTCGGCCATCCGTCTTGAAGAAGAACGTCTGCTCACCCAGGAGCGTCTTGCATCTGCTGTTTTGGATCTACAGAAAAAGAACAAAGAAGTTGAAGAGCTGGCCCTTACAGATTCGTTGACCGGACTTCCCAACAGGCGCGCCATGATTGCCCATTTTGATGATGAACTGGCCACCCTGTATCGCAATTTGGCAAGCGCTGAGAACACTGGGGAGTTTTCAATTGTGGTCTGCGATATTGATCATTTCAAATCTATCAATGATACCTACGGGCATAGCTGTGGCGATATTGTCTTACAAACCATTGCCAAAATTCTTTCATCCGGACTGAGGGGCTGGGACAAGGTTGCCAGGTGGGGTGGAGAGGAATTTTTACTTCTTTTTCCTAAGACAAATATTTCCATTGCCAGTACCATCGCGGAACGATTGCGGAAAACCATTGAAGAAACAAAATTTTCACATGAAGGTGAAGCGTTTCAGGTGACAATGACATTTGGAATAAGTAGTTGTAACAGTGCTGATTCGGATGGGGATACGTGCATGAAAGAGGCGGATATTGCCCTCTATACGGGAAAAGAGAATGGACGGAATCAGGTGGTAATTTATGGTTTGAAAAACATGTCTGTTGCAGGTAAAAGAAAATAGCTTTCTTCGTTCTTGATCTTATGCATCCTAAGCGCTATACAATTTGGCAAATTGTACCATAACATTGTCCTGGAATAGTACCATGGACGACATAACTGTTAACCAATGAAAGGGAGATACGAATGAAAAGAAAAAGTGTTCAAGCCTTTGGATTGATCGCAACACTGCTTTTGTTATGCACTACTCTTACAAATGCAGCAACCTTAAAACTCGCCATGGATGCGGATCCAGTTTCCCTTGATCCCCATGTGCAGTTGTCCGGTGGGATGTTGCAGTACTCCCATATGGTTTTTGACCCCCTTGTTCGTTGGGCGCCCGACGGAAGTTTTGAGCCTCGTCTTGCTGAGACATGGGAGGTTGTAGATGCTACAACCACAAGGTTTCATTTACGAAAAGGGGTGAAATTTCATTCTGGAAATGATTTCACGGCAGACGATGTTGTTTTTACAATAGAGCGCCTTAAAAAATCCGACGATTTCAAAGGGCTTTTTGAGTATTTTACAGAAGCAAAAGCTGTGGATGCCAATACCGTTGATCTGATCACCAAGGAGCCATACGGTTTGGTTCTGGCCATGGCAACCTACATTTTTCCCATAGATAAAAAGTTTTATTCAGGAATTGACCCAAAGAATAATAAGCCAAAAGACATGATCTTGAAAACGGATTATACCTTTGCCAATTTTAATGAGTCCGGTACCGGTGCTTTTCAGGTTGTTGAACGGGAGCAGGGCGTTAAAACCCTCTTTAAACGCTTTTCTCAATATTGGGATAAGAATACAGGAAATGTCGATGAAATAGTATTGACCCCCATTTCTGAAGCACCAACCCGCGTTGCTGCTCTTCTTTCAGGTGATGTGGATTTCATTATGCCTGTACCTCCCGCAGATTTAGACCGGATTGATAAAACAGAAGGTTTGGCACTGGTTACCATGTCCGGTTCTCGTATTATCACCATGCAGCTCAATCAGAAAAGACGTACGGAGTTTGCTGATCCAAAAGTTCGTCTTGCCATGGCATATGCCTATAATAATGTGGGTGTGGCCAAGAAAATAATGAAAGATTTTGCAACCCCTGCGGCCCAAAATTCACCCATGGGATATCAAGGACATAACGCGGCCCTTACCCCTCGTTATGACCTGGCAAAGGCCAAAGAGCTGATGAAGGAAGCGGGTCTTGAAAAAGGGTTTGAATGCACCATGATTGCGCCCAATAACCGTTACGTCAATGATGAAAAAATTGCCCAGGCCTTTGCTTCAATGATGAGCAAGATTGGTATAAAAGTAAATCTGAAGACCATGCCCAAAGCACAGTACTGGGATCAATTTGATGCACAGGTTGCTGATATCCAAATGATCGGTTGGCACTCAGACACGGAAGATTCTGCGAACTTCTTTGAATATCTTAATATGTGTCCGAATAAGGAAACAGGACGCGGCCAATACAATTCCGGAAATTACTGTAATCCTGAAGTCGATAAGTTGACCCTTGCCTCTAACTCTGAAACTGACACTGCTAAGCGTGCTGCAATGCTACAAAAAGTTGAACAGATTTTGTACGATGACGCAGCTTTTATTCCATTGCACTGGCAGAATCTCTCCTGGGCGTCAAAGAACAATATGAATACCAAAGACATCGTCAATGTTATGAATTTCCCTTTCTTTGGCGATCTTGTTATTCAGTAATATTGGTCAAAATTTCTTAAACAAAACGGGGAAATCGGCACTGGTCGATTCCCCCCTCTCTTCTTAGTATTGCAAGTAGTCTATGTTTGCATTTACCGTAAGACGGATAGCTCAGGGACTGATTGTTATGATAATAATCAGTTTTATTGGCTTTGCCATTAAGCATAATTTTGGAGATCCCGTCCGTGAACTGGTTGGTGAGCGGGTAACACCCGAGGAGCGGAACCAAATTAGGCAGCAGCTTGGTTTGAATGATCCATTTTTGACGCAATATGGTCGTTTTTTACGCAATGCTGTCCATGGTGATCTGGGACGCTCCTTTTTTTTTAAGAAACCGGTTGTAAGTGTGATCATGGCAAAGGCTCCAGCAACCCTTGAACTTGTCTTCTGCGCCTCGCTGATCGTTATTTTTCTTTCTGTACCATTGGGAATTTATGCCGCCATTTATCCCAAAAAATTGCTCAGTCGGATTATTATGGGAGGCTCCATCATCGGCGTTTCCATGCCTGTTTTTCTCACTGCCATCTTACTTATTTACATTTTTTCAGTGGAACTTGGCTGGCTTCCCTCTTTTGGTCGTGGGGAGACGGTTCAAATTCTGGGATTCTGGGACAGCGGTATGCTAACAAAAGATGGTTTGCGCCATCTGATCCTGCCTTCAATCGCACTTTCTTCAATAATGTTGCCTTTGTTTATTCGTTTGATTCGCTCGGAAATGATGGAAGTTTTGGAAACGGAATATGTCAAATATGCCTGGGCAAAGGGGATTACGCCAACAAGAATCTGGTATGTCCATGGATTTAAAAATACCCTGTTACCGGTCATCACAGTGGGCGGGGTCCAGCTTGGCATTATGGTGGCATTTACCATCCTCACCGAGACTGTTTTCCAATGGCAGGGGATGGGGTCCATGTTTATTCAATCGGTTGAAAGGGCAGATACAGCGCTTATGGTTTCCTATATCGTTGTTGTCGGTTTTATCTTCGTTGTCGTCAATACCTGTGTCGATATCATCTATGGTTTGGTAAATCCCACTGTTCGCGTGGGCGGGCGGCAATAGATATGTTTTCCGGGTGGCAGCGATTGAAAAAATCAGATTTTATCTTCCATTTCTTCCGTGACCCGGTGGCCTATACAAGTTTTACGCTTCTGCTGTTGCTTGTCGTGTCCGCTTTTGCTTCTCCAATAATCGCTCCCCACGACCCATATGATCAGACCACCATCGATATTATGGATTCTGAGCTCCCGCCTGTCTGGAAAGAGGGAGGGTCTCAGAAGTTTTTGCTTGGTACCGATGATATGGGGCGCGATATGCTTTCCACCATGCTCTACGGGATGCGGATCTCCATTGTTATAGGTATTGGTGCCGTTAGCCTGCAAGCTGTCATCGGAATAATCATTGGGCTCTTGTCTGGTTATATCAATAGATTAGATGCTATTCTGATGCGGATTGCTGATGTGCAGTTGTCCTTTTCAACCTATATGATAGCCATTTTTATTGGCGCCACATTTCAGATGATATTTGGCGTTGCTAATTATGAACAGATTGCTGCGCCTCTGCTCATTGTCATCATCGGTCTTGCCGAGTGGCCACAATACGCGCGGACGGTAAGGGCCTCTGTGTTAGCAGAGAAAAAGAAAGAATACGTTGAGGCAGCCAGGGTTATCGGCTTGTCAAAAATGCGTATAATGCTTCGTCATATTTTACCAAATACCCTTTCCCCTGTTTTGGTAATTTCAACGGTTCAGGTGGCAAATGCCATAATGAGTGAAGCGGCCCTTTCCTTTTTGGGGCTTGGAATGCCACAGTCAAAACCTTCACTGGGGTCACTGATTACTGCTGGATTTGAGTATATTTTCTCCGGTTCCTGGTGGATTACCATTTTCCCGGGCATTCTTCTGGTTCTTCTTATTCTTGTTATCAATCTTCTGGGTGACTGGGTTCGAGATTACCTCAACCCAAAATTGTATAAAGGGTAAACAGTGGTTGCGTTACTGACAATTGAACACCTCAATGTTGATTTTGGCCTGCGGAGTGGGACACTGCGCGCCATAAATGATGTAAGTCTTTCCATTCAACAGGGAGAGCGGTTGGGAGTCGTGGGCGAATCCGGAGCAGGAAAATCAGTGCTTGGATTTTCCATAATTAATCTTATTTCCAAACCGGGATTTATCGAATCCGGAGCGGTTCATTTCCAGAATATGGATCTTTCCAAACTGTCCGCTGAACAGATGCGTCGTATTAGGGGAAATAAGATTGCCATGATTTTTCAAGATCCCATGATGACTTTGAACCCAGTGTTAAGCATCGGGCAGCAGATGCGTGAAACTCTTATGGCCCATCAGAAAATATCAAAGGAGAAGGCAAACCAGCTTTGTATTGAGAAACTGCAAAAGGTGTATATTCCGTCTCCTGAAAAGAGGCTAAAACAATACCCGCATGAGTTTTCCGGTGGAATGCGTCAGCGTATTGTAATTGCGATATCGCTTTTGACAGATCCCCAGCTCATTATTGCGGATGAACCTACAACCGCCCTAGACGTTACCATCCAGGCGGAAATACTCGCCCTTTTACTGGAACTTTGCCAAACCGACAAGGTGGGCTTAATGCTTATAACCCATGATCTGGCAGTTGTTTCCCAGGTAACCGAGCGTATTGCAGTAATGTATGCCGGAACGATTGTTGAGTTGGGCCCCACGGAACAAGTGGCATACTTTCCTGAGCATCCTTATACCATTGGGCTGCTTGATGCATTACCGCAAAAAACTGGAAGTTCAAAGCGGTTGAATCAGATACCCGGTGTAATGCCGGGGCTTGCAAAAGTTCCACCTGGATGCCCGTTTTCCAATCGTTGCTCCCGGGTACAGGATATTTGCCACGCAAAAAGACCAGCACTTACGCAGAAAAAGAGTGGGAATCAGGTCGCCTGCCATTTAGTGAGCTAAGCATGAAAACGGACA
Source organism: Desulfocapsaceae bacterium (assembly GCA_050291935.1). Classification (GTDB taxonomy): domain Bacteria; phylum Desulfobacterota; class Desulfobulbia; order Desulfobulbales; family Desulfocapsaceae; genus Desulfocapsa. Next base: position 12,504 of record JBNKKR010000005.1, read on the forward strand.
AAGAGTTGATTGCAGGATGAGAAAAGGAAAAATGGAAAGGGATGTTTTAGCCAGTGTTCGAAATCTTGTAAAATATTTTGATATTTCCGGGGGATGGCTTGGACAGTTGCGTTTTACCAAGGGGCGAGTGCAACGCATGAAAACCATCGTCAAGGCTGTAAATAATGTCAGTTTTGATATTGGTGTTGGTGAGACGGTAAGCGTTGTGGGAGAGTCAGGTTGTGGTAAGTCCACCCTTGCCCGCACTGTAATGGGGCTTTACTCGCCCGATCAGGGAGAGATCTATTATCGCGGTAAGCGGATAGATCAGCTCTGTGAAAAGCGTTTGAAAGCATATCGAACAAAGATGCAGATGATCTTTCAGGATCCTTATGCCTCACTGAACCCTCGGATGACCGTCAAGAAAATCTTAAGCGAGCCGATTCGATTTCATTATCCGCATATGAAAAGGGAACAGGTACAAGAAAAAATCGTTGAGGTTATGCAACAGGTCGGTATTGATCCGGATTGGCAGAGCCGGTTTCCCCATGAGTTTTCTGGGGGGCAGCGGCAGCGGATCTCAATTGCTCGGGCGTTGACCGTAAACCCTGAGTTTATTGTTGCGGACGAACCCATCGCTGCCCTTGATGTCTCTATCCAGGCCCAAATTCTCAACTTAATGATGGATCTTCAGGAACAGGCCAGCCTTACCTATCTGTTTATTAGCCATGATCTCTCTGTGGTGGAGCATATTTCAGATAAGGTAGCAGTGATGTATCTTGGGACCCTCTGTGAATTTGGGGATTCAAAAGAGCTTTTTGCAAATCCTCGTCATCCTTATACCCAGGCCCTGCTCTCAGCTATCCCAAGAATAGGAAAACCGTTTACCCACACGAAACTGCCAGGGGATGTCCCCACTCCCATTAACCTACCTCCAGGCTGCGTCTTTAATAGCAGATGCCCCCACGCCAAATCCATATGCACAATGCAGGCTCCCCAATTACAGTCACAGGAAAATGGGAATCGTATCGCTTGTCATGGCATTATGGAGGGTTGGCTTTAAAACTTAGTTGTTCCGTCTTGATAATACATCTGCAATGTGCATATATACGCTTTTAATAGAAGGCTAAACCTGGCAGCCATTGATATTGGGGTTAACTATAGTAAATCTTAGCAGAAAGGAAGGTTAGTAATGGCATATATCACCCTGACCAAAGAAAATATCGATTCGGAACATATTTGCTGTGCTTTCTCAGATAAGAAATGCAAAGAAGGGTATCTGCAAAAAAAGAAATGGTTGGCTAAAGAGTTTGCAAATGGCTACGTCTTTCGACGATTAGATGCGCGTGCAAAAGTTTTTATTGAGTATGGTCCATCGGAAAAGGCATGGGTCCCGGTTACTGCACCGAATACATTAATGATCGGATGTTTTTGGGTATCTGGTAAATATAAGGGGCAAGGTCATGGGAAAAAATTATTAGCAGAAGTGATTGCCCATGCACAAAATGGAGGAAAAGACGGTATAGTGACGGTAGCAGGGAGCAAAAAGTTTCACTTTATGAGTGATACTAAATGGTTATTAAGGCAAGGGTTTGAGGTTTGTGAAACGCTTGCATCAGGTTTTAGTCTTCTTTCGATGTCCTTTAACAAAACAGCCAGGCAACCTTGTTTTAACGATTCGGTCAAGACGGGTGAGTGCTATCACGATAGAGGTATTACCGCATATTATTCAAATAGATGTCCCTATGCCGAATATCATGCTACGAAATCATTGGTCGAAACAGCCGAAAAACACAACCTGGCACTTCATTTGGTTAAAATAGAAACAATGGAGCAAGCGCAGGCTGCTCCCACACCGGCTACCATTTTTAGTCTCTTTGTGGATGGAAAGTTTGTAACAACAGACATTAGTGTTTGTATGGAAAAGAAGTTTGCTAAGATTACTGGAATAACGAAATTATAAGGGCTGGTGCTGTTGACAAATGCTAAACATCGTGGACAGGGTGGAGGTGTTTTATATCAACAGTGTTTCCAACCTGCCACAGGTCCCGTGTGTCTGCCATTGATTTTCTAAAATACGATGTCGGGCTTTGTACTTTCAATAAAAGCGAGCACATTATTTTGTTCATTTGCAGGAACTTGAAAATGATTCAGAGTGTCTTGCAGATGGCCTGTGAATAGAGACCAGTCACTTGCAGTTATCCCCATTCCTTGATGGGACGTTTTATTATCTCGGCCTGTGTAAAGCAGTGGGCCTCCGGCATTTGCACAGAGATAATCGATTAAAAGCTGCTTTTCACGATTCAAACCATCGTCTCCTCTGTTATCCCAAAAACGCCGTAGTTGCGCATCATCTTGTAGACGTGCAAGTAATTCGTTAACCACCGAAGATATTGCATCGTAACCACCAAGCCGTGAGTATAGCGTTGCTTCACTGTTCATCCTGATCTCCTTGTTAATGTTGTAGGGTTTCCGTTATATTGTTAGCAACGGATATTTATGGGACGCCACTGTAACAAGAACTAGGGAATAGGTGGTGATAGGAGCATGATTTATTTGTGATATTTATGTGACAGAGGAGTGGCCTGGCCGTTGCAGCATATACCCCACACCAGAAACAGATGTAATGGTCAATTCAGGTAACTTTTTGCGTAGTCGTCGTATTAGTGAGCGAAGGGATGATTCCCCAACAAGTATATCTCCCCAGACATGGTTTTCTATGGGGAGGTGTTGGACGACCTGATCAAGATGCAGAACCAATATTTCAAGTAATTTTACTTCCATTTTTGTCAGCAATACGATTTGTCCATTTTGGGTAAGTGTCTGTTGTGAGTGATTAAACGTGTATCCTGATCCAAGGGAACTACTTTGGTCTACTAATACCAGCAACCGTTTTTTGTATCGATAGAGTTCTTCTTCAATCTGTAACTGTTTGATATTTATTTTATAGGAGCGTATTAAGTTTCCGCAGGTTATCAGAAAGGGTTGTAGCGATTCAGCAAGTATTTTGTGGTACCCATCTTTTCGATTCGCAATACCGACACAGCCCAAAACTTTCCCCCCGCCATAGAAAGGTATGCCCATAAATGCATGCAATGGCGGGTGCCCCTCTGGTAAGCCAAAACGACGGGGATCAGTTGAAGGAGTATTTATGATAACCAGTTGTCCCGTTTTTAATACTGATCCGTATAGAGAATTAATCTTGGAAAAGATCATGCCATTACGCTTTGTTCTATCAAACAGCTCTCTGGTTTTTTTATTCCATGCGATATTAGTGGTTGCGTAGTTTTTAATAAATGGCGCCCCATTGTCATCAGACAGAACTTCGCCAATAAAACCATATTCACTCGCAGTCATCTCCAATAACATCTCAAGAAGTCCATTAAATAAAATATATGGATCAGTCTCTGCGATATATTGGGAGAGTAGGGTGGTAATGGCGTTGAGTAACTCTTTTTCGGGTATATGTGACGCTGGTTGATTCATGTTTTGCCTGGTTGTAGTGCCGTTACTTTTACACTACCGGACTAATTTCCTGCCATAACCTGTTATATGCCCCGATGGTCAAACTTTTGCCAGGGCAATCAGCCAATGGTTTTCGATGTATTCCCATCCGTTCAACATCACTGGCATAGGGGATATGGTTTGAAAGAAATTCTGGATGTTTCCGGGGAAGATCACGGAGTATCTCCAGATGCATTCGTTTGCGTCTGTCGACCATGGAGAAAAAAGGTTTAAGTTTCGATGCGTCCAGTCTGTTATTTCTAAAAAAATCTAGCAATTGTTTGTAGGTAAGCTGGGAAAGGGTTGTTGGAATGGTTGGAACTAACAGCATATCAGATGCGGAAAAAATGTTTTCCGAAACAAGGGAGATACTTGGAGGACAGTCAAAAAATAGTATGTCATATTCGTTGGCAAGAGGTTTGATCAGCTTTAGCAGACGCTGGGTTGTTTGTTTGTATTTTCCAAGCATCAGGTCCATATTGCGGTAGGAAAAATCAGCCGGGAGAAGATCCAGATTTTCATAATCAGTTCCTTTGATATGCTCTTCAAGGCTTCTTTTTTTCTGTAATATTTTCTTTGTTCCACCTTTTATCTTTGGTTTTATGCGAAAATAGAAGCTGGTGGCTCCCTGTGGATCAAGGTCCCACAGTAATGTCTTCCAGCCAAATTTTGCTGCCAGATATGCAAGATTAACGGCAGTGGCTGTTTTTCCCACACCTCCTTTTATGTTGTATATACCTATAACTCGCATCAGTTATTGCCTTTTTTGCTTGTTTGTGCAAATAATTCTTTAAAGATCCTTTGGTTTTCCGGTTTTGAAAATGTAGAAAACCGACCGATAAATTCACCTCGCACCTGTTGTTGTCTAAGCAGTAGTTTGTCCACCAGCATACCCATGGCCAATAAAGTGTTATGTGGTGGCGCTTCCTCCCTGCTCATCTGTTTTGCATAGTCACCAATGGTGTACGCCTGCACCTCAAGGTCCTGAAAATCTCCCAGATTATCGAGAAGTGTTTTTACCGATTTTATAAGTCTTGTAATCTTTTTTTGGGGGTACAGGTTACGAAAAAATTCCATCAGGTATCGGAGTTTTTTGCAATTTTTACGCAGATCATGAAGGTATTCGGCCGGAGTGTCTTCTTCTATTGCCAATCCATGTTCCATTATCCGACAATACATTTTGAAAATTCTTTTATTTGAAAGCGTTAGGATTGGCATTGCAGCCTTTGGCGCGTCATTTTCTGTGTCCGTATCTTCCATAAAAACACGCAATTCTTTTACCAGGCTATGGAAGAAAGGAGAACGCAGTTTCTTTAGCATTTTTTGGTGTTCAATTTCTTTGTGTTTTACCAAAAAATCATACAGTGGACCAAGGTCGTCACGAAATTTTTCAGGTAGACAGGTTTGATAGTTATCAAACCTAAGGAGATAGACATCTAAATCCCTGGATGGTCCTGTTACCTGTCCGACCCAAGCAAGACGCGATTTGAACCGCTCAACATCTGCAGCACCGAACACTCCTTTTATCTGAGTTAGTGCTGAGCGCATGCGGCGAATTGCAACACGCATATCATGGAGAAATTCTGAGTCAAGGTCTGCCGCAACCCCGGGAATATTCGCTTTGACAATGGTGAGCAGATGGAGATGGATAACTTTTGCTGCCACATCAGAACGACAATCCGGGGCAAAATGGAAGTTAATCTTAGAGCTATAGTTGCATGGTTTCTTTCCTTCTGCTGCAAGGAACTCTTCAAATAGGCTTTGCTTTGCCTTGGCCAGCTCCGGTATGGCTTTAAGGATTTTTTTTACCTGTTTAAAGGGTTTGGAATAGCCCCTTATTGGCTGCAAAATAAGGCGGCGGCTTCGGGTTTTGTTTTGGCTGCTCTCTTCTATCAAAAGCCGTAAGATGGTTTTCTTCTCAGCGTCCACAAGATGGATCTTGTAAACAGTGCTTTTGACTTCAATTTGAGGTAGTAAGACCCGCATATCCAAAAGTTTGCATAGCGCTTTTTGTAAAGGACTTTCAGGGAGTTTGTTAAGGGTTTTGGGAATTGTTTCCACAGAAACAAATTTTCTGGTAGAGGATGTCTTGATGCTATGGTGGCAGAGGATCATATCGCTATCTGTTTGTTCCACCCAGAGCTGCTTTCCAGCGGAATAAAGACGCCAGTCAAAGCTATCTAAAAATGTACGGCAAATGGTATGAACAGGCTGCTCTTCCAGGGAGTATTGCTGCTGGACCTGTTTAACCACGGTTTCCACTACCGACCATTCACTGAAATGATAACTGGTTTCTTGCAGCATGCTCTCTGACTCCTAAAAATGGGTGTTAACCATTTTCTCCAAGCGAAAACTGGTTAATTGACATTGCTTAAAAGGATTACGCAGACAGAATCATTGTAGAATGGTATCCTGATACAGGTGTCTAATCAAGTACATTTAGGTGAAAAAACAAGAAAATAGCAACTTTACTAAGGAAGGTGAAATGTAATCGCCACAAAGTGGTGGCGCGAGGTGGAAGGAAAAGTTGTTGGCAAAAAGCGATTTATACCGCCAGACCACTCTTTTTAGTACCACCTTGAGTGGCATAAGTTTCGTACGAGCAGGCAAGCTGCTCAACTCAGCTATATTTGCAAAGAGGTAAAATACGGGCTCTGGATTTCTTTTTATCGATGGTAATCAAAGCCCCCTCCTTAATGTGTTTTTTGAACTGATGTATTGAGAAATGACATAGCCAACTAAATGGTCAGGTGTTACATCTTGGATTCTTACTTGAATGACGCTTGGAAAATTGGTATTCGTTGCGGCAAGTATGGTACCAAAATCCAAGTCGTGGGTAAAAATGACATATCCATTGGACTTGGCGTATTCAAAAATTTCTTGGTCGGGTGCATTTGGCTTCCCAATAAGTGACCAATGTTGGGCTTCCCATCCGGCGTTTTCAATTGCAGATACCCATTGAGGGGAAAGATTCATATCTATGAGAAATTTCAAGCGGATTCCTGCATAAGTGGGATGTCAAATTCCTCAACACGCCAGGCTGCATATGCAAGCACTTCATCAATATCCTCAGATTCAAGATAAGGATAAAGGTCCAAAATTTTTTCCTTACTATGGCCCGAAGCCATCAATCCTAAAATGGTCCCTGCTGTTACCCGCATACCACGAATACAAGGTTTGCCTCCCATTATCCTTGAATCGAAAGAAATTCTTGTAAATGATGACATGCAATCCTCCCCTGTATAAGTTTAACTTATTTATAATAAAACATAAATGTAATGGGAATGGCAAGCATCAATAAAAAATAGATGTGTTTAAGGTGGGCCCACCACTGTAACTTATACCGAAAAATAATGCGCCTGGGGATGGTGTACCACCAGCGCTGAAACACTGAGTTCCGGGACCATCTCCATGGATGAACTTAAGGTGACACCAATGTCTTCAGCTTGCAGGAGGGCGAAGAGCGGTTTTTGTAGTTCCAGATCAGGACAGGCTGAGTAGCCAAAGCTGTAGCGTTGCCCTATTTCTTCCTTAAGCCCCAACTCCTTACGCATATGAGTATGGGTGTATTGGGCAAGGGCTTCGGCAGCCTCCACGCAAAAACCATGGAAAAGCAGGTAGTCGTGGTATTTGTCCGCATCATAGAGCTCTTTACAGATTTTTGCAGGTGTCTCCCCCAAAGTTGCCACGAAAAAACCCACAATGTCCGCACCTTGTTCAGTGGTACGAAAGAAATCAATGAGGCTGAGATTTGGTTCTCGTTGCTGCCTTGGCAGAGGAAAACTGTAATTTTTATCACCTGTGGTGACGAGCAGGTTCTCCTTGTTTCGCGTGCATGGATACCAGCCGTAAGCTATTTGGGGCTGTAAGAGATCTTCGCTGGTAATCCTTTTTTTGATGGAATCAAACTCTTTATAAACGGTGTCTTCAAGGAGTTTGCCATACTCCTCTTTGCTTGTTTTACCGCGTTTGTAGCCCCAGCGGCCACGAAAGAGAATTTGTTTATTGATAAGATCAAGAAAATCCACTGGGGTTGGAGTGAGTACCTTCCTTCCCTGAAAGGGGATTTTGGGGATTTTCGGTAGAATTTGGATTTCGGATTGTTTCTTTTTCCGGTCGGTGGAACGTTCCCCTGTTGTAGCCTTCCAGCTTGTTGAGTGTAATGACTTTTGCTCAAACTGTTGGATGGCCTGTAGTCCGCTAAAGGCATCTTTACAGTAAACAACCGGACCATCATATTGCGGTACACAGTCCAGGGCAACGAACTTGCGGGTTAAGGCGGCACCTCCCAGTAAAATAGGAAGTGTCATGCCTGCTGCCTTGTACTTGGCCATACTTTCCTGCATGATCATGGCGGATTTGACCAACAGGCCGCTTAGACAGACAATATCGATATTTTGGTTTTGCTTTAGTGTTTCAATAATAGCTTCCGCACTGACTTTTATACCGATATCAATCACGTTATATCCGTTATTGCTAAGAATAATATTTACGAGATTTTTACCGATATCATGGACGTCACCCTGTACGGTGGCTAAAAGAATGGTTGGCGCGTCGTTGCGATCGCTGGTTTCCATAAAGGGCTCTAAATAGTCCACAGCTTTTCGCATCACTTCTGCCGATTGGAGAACGAATGGAAGCAGCATCTCCCCCGCACCAAAAAGGAGTCCAACTTCACGCATGGCCGAAACCAGATGCTGGTTAATAATCTCAAGAGCATTGTATCGATCCAGTAACATCTGTAGAATATCAGAGAGATCTTGCTGATTGCCCTGCATAATTCTCTCGCGGATAAGCTCTTCGGGCGAGAGCTCTTTTTGCTCTTCCTGATTTTCATCAAGGGAATGCTCTTCAAAATATTTAATATAGGCCATCAATGGCTGCTGATTCGTATCGGTGCGATTGTAGATAAGATCAAGGGCAAGGGCAGTGGCGGTTGTATCTATGGTGTCAAGATTAATACAATTTGTGGGATCAATAATAACCGCGTCAAGACCGGCCGCAACGGCTTCATGGAGAAAAACCGCGTTGAGCACTTTTCTTGCCGGTACCGGTAAGCCAAAAGAAATATTGGAAAGTCCAAGGATAGTATGACATCCTTTTAGTTCTGCCTTTATCCTTTTTATGGCTTCCAGGGTCTGAATTGCTGAATCCTGGAGTTTTTCATCACCCGAGCCCACGGTAAAGGTTAGCGGGTCAAAAAAGAGAGAATCTGCGCTAATGTTATACTTTTCTGTGACCAACGTGTAGATACGCCGGGCAATGGAAAATTTCTTTTCCGTGTCCATGGCCATACCGTCTTCATCAATGGTGAGAGCGGTGACACAGGCACCATATTTTTTGACCAGTCTGCAGATGGTATCCAGATTTTTCCCGCCATCTTCAAGGTTGATGGAATTGACGATGGGGCGTCCTGGATAAGCTGCAAGAGATTTTTCAATGGCAGCAGGAGAAGTGGAATCTATCATCAGTGGCGCTTTTAGGGTCTTGCCATACATCTGCACCAGTCGCACAAGGTCTTCTTCCTCATTGCGCCCGGCCCAGGCTGCACTTAAGTCTACAACGTGTGCACCGATTCGTTCCTGGTCAATTCCTACCTGCAAACATCCGTCATAATCATTTGCAATAAGCAGTTCCCTGAATTTTTTTGACCCTGTGGGGTTGGAGCGTTCTCCAATGATTAACGGAGCGGGAATTTGTTTTATATCAACTGCCTGGTAGAGGCTGGCCACCTGAATCATTTTCCCACCTCCACTTCTCGTTGCAAGACCGTTGCTCGGCTGACAGCTTCTACCAGGGCCTTGGTATGCTCCGGAGAAGTCCCACAGCAGCCGCCGACAATGGAGACGCCTTTTTTTGTTATAAAATCGTACATATGTTGGCCGTAACGCTCAGGGGTTAACGGATAGCAAGTTTTCCCGTCCACCACTTCGGGCATTCCCTGATTGGGAATACAGGAAATTCTACGATCCCAGTGTTTACAAAGATAATCTATATGGGATTCCATATCCGTTGGACCGGTGGCGCAGTTAAGGCCCAAAGAAAAAACAGGGAAGGGCGCAATTGTCGCGCAAACGGCACCAATATCAGAGCCAACCAGCATGGTTCCCTGTTGCTCAAAAGTAACGGAGGCAAGAACCGGTAACTTGACCTTTTTTTTCTCAAGGAGTGAAAAACAGGCAATAAGAACCGTTTTGACCTGTAAAAGATCCTGGCATGTTTCAACGATAAGGGCATCAACACCGGCATCGATTAACGCGTCCATTTGTTCGGTAACCGCTTCTGATAATTTTTCCGGGGAAATGTGGCCAAGAATGGGAAGCTTGGTTGTGGGACCAATGGATCCCATGATATATCTTGGAGCGTCTGGGGTCGCAAATTCACTAATGGCCTTTTTGGCATTGGCAACTGCCGCATGGTTTATGGCAGCAACTTTTTCTTCCAGTCCATATTCAGCAAGGACCACCGATGAGGCGCCAAACGTGTTTGTCTCAATGGCCATGGCACCGGCACCAAGAAAACTTCTATGCAGGTCGATTATGGTTTCTGGATGGGAGAGATTAAGGTACTCATTGCATCCTTCTTTTCCATCCCATACATTTGATGGGATATCCATGGTTTGCAGGGTGGTTCCGCAGGCACCATCACAGATAAGAAGTGGTTCTTCCGAAAAGCTCATAATTATATTGTTAGTGTATTGTTGGTTGAATGTGTTTTATACCTTCAGGGTATTCGTTTTGTATGAGCAGGTAAGCTGCTCAATTCAGCTATCTCCACAAAGCCCCATACTATTCCATGGGGAGAAAAGGTGAAAGGGCTATCTGCATGCAAAGTGGAACGTTGCTCTGATGAACGTCTTATTCTTTGGTATCATCGTTTGCGAGTAACAGTTGGGCAACTTTTGCTCCACACCGTTTAGCGTTACAGGATCCTCCCCCAATACCAGTAATTTTTGCGATCTCTTGATAGGTGGATGCGCCACTGTTAATGGCCTCTTCGATCTTGTAAAGCTTAATTCCTTTGCAGATGCAACCGGGTTTTAAACGATGGAGGATTTCTTCTTCGGTCATTGTTTATTTCTATTGTGTAGAATGAAAATGGGTAAAAACGGCAGCGGCAGTATCTTTACCAATGCCTGGAACTGCAGATAATTCATCAACACTTGCCTGTTGAATGCGTTTTACACTGCCAAGGGTTTTCAGGAGCTTTTTCTTTCGGTCCGAGCCTACTCCGGGAATAGAATCAAGGGTGGAGGCGATGGATGCTTTTGCGCGTAACTTGCGGTGAAAGGTGACTCCAAAACGATGGGATTCGTCACGAATGCGCATAAGGTAGAGTAATACCGGATTGTGTGCCTTTAGAAGTATTGGATTTTTTCTCCCGGGTTTATACAGTTTTTCTCCTTCTTCTTTTTTTTCTTTGGCAATACCAACCCAATCCAGATCGTCACGAATGCCAAGTTCCTCAGCAACTTTTAACGCGATGCCAAGTTGCCCACGACCACCATCCACCATAAAAAGATCCGGTAGGGTGTCTTCTTCAATGCCGCGAGATAACCGTCTTTTTAACACCTCTTCCATCATTGCATAATCATCGGGACCCGGAACGGTCTGTATCTTGTAATGCCTGAACAGTTTTTTTGCAGGTTCCCCTTTTTCAAAACAGACCAGAGATCCAACGGCCTGTTTACCACTGGTGTTGGATATATCCAAACATTCAATCCTGTTTGGTGTTTGCGCAAGATGGAGGAGTTTTTCCATGGATCGACACAGGGTTTGCCAGGAGCGTTCCTTTTTCTCCTGCTCATCAAAAATGTGGGCTGCGTTGGCATTGGCCATTTCCTGGAGTTTTACCTTATCGCCCCTTTGAGGGGAGTGAAGGGACACGCTACTTCCCCGGATCTCCGTGAAACGCTCGGTCAATGCTGATTCATCTTCTGGAGGGAAGGGGAGGATAATTTCTTTTGGCGGAAGGATCTTTTCATCGTAGAACTGGTTCAGGGTCTGGGCGAGGATAAGCTGATCTGTTTCAATGGGCGCATCCAGAAAAAAACTTCTACTCCCACTTATTAACCCATCTCGTACAAAAAGAATGGTGATTCCAACAGCGGCTCCTTGCTTATAATATCCAAAAACGTCTTGATCATTAAGGCTTTGGGATGCAATAATTTGCCTTTCAACGGTCTTGTTTAGGGCTTGTATCTGATCACGTAACAGTGCTGCCTGCTCATAGAGTTGCTGTTTAGCCGCAGCTTGCATCTCTTCCTGTAGAGAGTTGATAAGACTTTTGTTTTTTCCTTCCAGCACCATCAGGACCTTGTTAACTAGTTCTTGGTATTTTGCTGGATCAGCCTTGCCCACACAGGGGCCAAGACATTTTCCCATCTGCAAGTTAAGGCAGGGTCGTTTTCGAGTGGGGATTTTACTGCCTTTACATTTTCGCAAGGGGAAAAGGCTTGCCAGTAATCGAAGGGTTCTCCACATGGCGGAACTTGAAGAATAAGGGCCAAAATAGCGGGCACCATCCTTTTTTCGTCTCCTGGTCATATGGACACGGGGCCATTGCTCCTGGACAGTGACTTTAATAAAGGGATAATTTTTATCATCCCGGAGGATAATATTGTATTTTGGTTTATGCTTTTTGATTAAAGAGGACTCAAGGATCAATGCCTCTTTTTCAGTATGGGTGAGGATGGTACTAACGCGGCTTACTTTGGAAAGCATCACCGTGGTTTTGTTGTGATCTGCACCTGAAAAACGAGTATAGGAGGTGAGTCTTTTCTTTAAATCTTTTGCTTTACCCACATACAGGACCCTGGATTTACTATCTAACATCTGGTAGATGCCGGGGGCATGGGGAGCGTTTGTTATGGTTGTATCTGGGAACATTGGTGTAAGATACTTCTCATTTTTGACTTTGGCAAGGAGGATGGTTTTTAGGGTGATACCAAAAAGAGTGCACTGGTAGTCTAAATACCATTTACAAAATAGGGTGTGCCAAAAGCTTGTTTTTTTCTTTTATATTGTCGTTTTGTTGGATTATTGTAGTATACGCCATGTGGTACCCACACTTGCTTTATGCCCCATTCTTCTGATGTTTGTCAGTGAAATAACAAGGTCCCAAAAGAGGTGTATATGAAAATGTTGTGGTTGCAAATAGCTCTGTTGAGATCTACGTGGATTGTTTGCACTTTTGTATTGCTGGTGGGGGCTTCTGCAGTTTCAATTGCTTCTGAAACCACAAATGAAGGGCCACTGATTCAGTCAGATGGTGTGGCTGATATGGACATAACTGAACTGGTACAACTACGGGTGTCACCCTTTGATGTAAGTGCCCTTTTTGATAGAGGCTATCATGCTTCCAATGCTGTAACCGCATCTCGTTGTGATGCGCCTATCCGGGATCTCCCCTTTGCTATTCAGGCCTATACAGAATCATTTATCCAAGATCAAAAGCCAGTAAACATATATGACATTGTACGGTATTCACCTGGGGTCACCTATCGGAGTAATGACTTTAATGAGGGAAATGCAAACCTTGCCATCCGTGGTTTTACAGTAAGCAACACTCCTGGTAATGTTCAGATATTGCGAAATAGCTTCCATGGTCCATCAATTTTTGATTTTTCAAATATTGCAAGAGTTGAGGTGGTTAAGGGACCATCCTCCTTTTTGTATGGTCAGGTGGCTCCCGGTGGCGTAGTCAACGTCATTACCAAAAGCCCCCAGCCTGAATTTGCTGCCACTGCAACTACTCAATATGGTTCGTATGGACAGTATAAGTTGCAAAGTGATGTAACCGGTCCGGCCACAAGTAAACTCTTCTATCGGCTGATTACCTCCTATGATCATGATTTGGAGTATTGGGATCCGTATGATGCCCATTCATGGGACGTCTCTCCTTCTCTGGTATGGCAACCCAACGGACGGGTGAGCGTATCTATCAACTATGAACGTTTTCAGAAAGATGAAAATCCTCAGGTGATGCAAAAACCAGGGTATGGCTCCCAAACGGGTGTTGTACCAACCCTTTCAGACCCGAACCTTTCCGGCGTTGACGTGCCAGGACTTGGGAAGAAGTGGAACAGCATGTCATATGCTGATTTTCGGTATAGTACAAGCGATAACTTGAGTGCATGGATTGATTTGAAAGCTGAGGAACATTGGGACGTACGTGTTGGCTATTCTCATCTTGAGTATGAAGTCGATGCTCTCTTTTCTGGTAATATGGGAATGTCCAATACATCGACTTTTCTTCAGGGGCGTCGTCTACGGCGTCAGTTCTATTCTAACGAGGATGACTCCGTTCAAGTTGATGCGGTTGGTCTGTACAATGTTGCGCAAACAAGTTTTCGAATGCTCGTAGGAGCGCAATATGTAGATCGCAGGTTTGATAGATGGGCTGGACAAGCACCTGATGACCCTTCCTTGGGGAATGATCCTATTGTTTCACCTTTACCTCTTTGGGATTTAACAGATCCCAGTACATGGGATAGAAAAGTGGATATTCCCCTTTCTGTATTGACTGAGAATCGATTTGATGAGACGACGGATTATAGTGAGGAATCTCTGTATGGCGGTTTGAATATAGGCTTTTTTGAAGATCGTTTACTCATCCTTACCGGTTGGCGGTGGACTGATGCGAAAAGCTGTTTTACTGATAATATTGACGAATTATCCAAGCAAGAAATAGTTGCCGATAAGGTGACACCACAATATGGAATGCTCTATAAACTCATGTCTGAATTGTCACTATATGCCTCTTATACTGAATCTTTTGTTGGTGGGACGCAGTTTTTGCTAAATCTTGATAACAGTTTGTCCGCGGCAAAGCCTACAAAGGGAAAAGGATATGAGATTGGGCTTAAAACGGACCTTTTTGAAGGGCGGTTCTCCGGGACCCTCACCTATTTTGATATTATAAATAAAAATGTAGTTAACGATTTGGCTGTAACGGATAGCTTAGGGGATGTCTATATTTATAACGTGCAAAGTGGAAAACAGCGTTCCAACGGTATTGAACTAGACACTACCACCACCCTGTCGGAGAACTGGCAGTTATACTTGTCTTACAGTTATATGGATGCACGTATAACAGAGTTTAGCGGGCATGATATGGAAATTCTCGCACAGGATTGGACGACCCTTGATGAGGCAGGACAGTCCAATTATAGAAACGTACTACGATTTCATGACGCACCATTACAGATGAGTGCACCACATATGGCCAATCTCTGGACTCGTTACACCTTTAGGCAAGGATGGCTCGATGGTTTTTATGTTGCCGGAGGGGTGAATTACGTTTATGATCAGACACTTTTGTCTGACTCTCCTGAATCGGCCAATCAGACCTATGCCCTGGTAAATGGGATGATTGGCTATGCATGGGAAATGGATGGGGTACGATTTCGTCTTGAATTAAATGGAAAGAATATGACGGACAAATATTACCGTCCTTCTCAGAGTAAGCGGTGTCGGCCACGGGAATTTCTCCTCACTCTGATCGCCAGGTTTTGATCCGATGGGAATGTTTACGGGAATTTGCTTTTTGGGCAAATGTATGTCATGGATTTTTCTTTTCCTTTGTTAAAAAGAGGCCGACTCCTGGCAAGTGTTTGTGGGTGTACTCTTCTTTGCTTTCTTTTTTTTCCACCAGAACTCTTTTCCGAACAGCGACCTGTTGCGGTGAACCGTTATCGGGTGGAGGCCGCCTTCCTTCGTAATTTTGCCCATTATGTTGCCTGGCCCTCATATGTGTTTGATCAGGTGAATACACCTTGGAATATCTGTATTTTGGGGCCTAATCCGTTCAATGATTTTTTAGAGACTACATTTGCCGGGAGGAGTGAACAAGGGCGTACATTTAATGTTATCTATGCAGAAGATCTTGATTTACTGCCTCCATGTCAAATTGTTTTTATTACCTTTCAAGATCCCGAGAAGCGCCGTAGCGCTCTTGAAAAATTACGGGATAAGCCGGTGTTAACGGTGAGCGAAGCTTCAGGTTTTTTACAAGAGGGTGGTATTATTGAGCTTGAAGTTGGAGAGCGAATCAGTATGCATGTGAATCTTGATCAGGCCAATTACGTTGCGTTACATATTCAGACTAAAATGTTGGAAGTGTCTGAAAATGTACTTGAAAATGGGAAAGTAAGGAAGATGCGGTAAGTCATGTCAGTTACATTGAGTATACATAAAAAGCTGGCACTTATTCTCTGGGGCTTTGCTCTTCTTACTTACGTTGTCGTAGGTGCAGGGGTGATTGTCTATCAGAATTACACCCTTGAGCAACGCGCTGCCCAGGCAATGGACCCCTACGTTCGTTTTGTTGCCGTGGGTGCAGAAACAGCAGTGGCTTTTGAAGATGCAGCCCGTGCAAAAGAAATTCTTGATACTCTTCAAGCTAATTCACAAATAGTACAGGCGGCTCTTTTTTTAGAAGATGGGAGAATATTATCCGGTTTTGGAGATCGGAGAGATTTTGTCGAAAATACGACAAAATTCGGTATTACCAAATTGGGTAAAACGATCGAGTTGCGAAAATCTTTGTCGCATGGTGCACAACTATACCTGACAATGAATCTTGAGCAATTTAAGGACAAGATGCATCGGGTTGTTTGGGGGTTTGGTGTTGGGTTAATCCTTCTCTTGGCTATTACTTTTGGTCAGATGGCGGTTTTGCGACGAGCTATTCTCGTTCCGGTGACCAATCTTGCTGCAGCGGTTGAAACAGTTCGCTTAAGAGATGAATATGATCAACATCTTCCCATAGAAGGGGACAATGAAATTGCAACACTGGCTAAAAATTTTAATGCTATGATGCAGGCCGTAAAGATACGGGATCGTGATTTGCGGCATCTTGCTCTTTTTCAGCAAACAGTTGTGGATAGCGCAGCTTATGGCATTATCTCCTGTGATATGGATGGTCTTGTCACCAGCTTTAATAAGGCAGCTGAAAGGCTTTTAGGGTATAACGCTGATGAAATAGTCGCAAAACAATCTGTTATGCTTTGGCATGATCCCAAGGAGCTTGAAAAACGTGCTCGCGAACTGTCTGGTGATAACGGTGAACCAATTCCTACCGGTCTTAGCGTGTTGACAACACTTGCCAATCAGGGACTTGCCGATGAGTATGAGTGGACCTTTCTTCGCAAGGACGGTACACGTGTTTCCGCATTCCTCTCGTTCACTGTTTTGAAAAATGAACGTGGTGATTTTACTGGTTATGTTGGGCTTGCCTATGATTTGACCGAGCGTAAAAAACTTGAGGACAAACTTCTTCAATCCCAAAAAATGGAAGCTATTGGTTTATTGGCAGGCGGTGTTGCCCATGACTTTAATAATATGCTAGGCGTAATTACCGGTTATACAGAGTTGAGCCTTGATCGGGATGACTTGGATAGTACATTACGCAAAGACCTTGAAAGTATTTTGAACGCTGCCCACCGTTCGGCTGAAATAACACGGCAGTTATTGGCATTTGCTCGAAAGCAAACAGTTTCCCCAGTGGTGCTTGATCTTAATGCGTGTGTTAAAGGAACACTGAAAATGTTAAGACGACTTATTGGAGAGGATATTGAGCTTGTGTGGGCGCCGGCACAAGAGCTTCCGCCAATCAAAATAGATTCGTCTCAAGTGGATCAAATTTTAGTCAATTTATGTGTTAATGCTAAGGATGCCATTGGCGGAGTGGGTACAATAAGCATTAAAACCGGTAAATTTGTATCAGAAGAAGGACATGGCGAAGAACAGGAGGGCCTTGTTCCCGGTGAATATGTGCAGCTTGTCATAAGTGATAGCGGCTGTGGTATGGATCAGGCCACAAAAGAGCGGATATTTGAGCCCTTTTTCACCACCAAAGAAACAGGGAAAGGGACGGGCATGGGCCTGGCCACCGTTTATGGTATTGTAAAACAAAATGGTGGCACGATCAGTGTATATAGTGAACCGGACCATGGCACAACATTTAAGCTCTTGTTTCCTCGTCACCGGGCTGAGAAAGTTCGGCCAAATAAATCAACGAAGATAGCAGCGGATTGTATGGGATCTGAGACGGTGTTGGTTGTTGAAGATGAGGCTGCATATTTACAGGTTACCAGTTTGTTCCTTGAAACTTACGGCTATCATGTATTAACCGCTGCAAAACCCAGTGATGCCATTGAAGCTGCACAAAATCACCCGGAAAAGATTCACCTTCTGCTTACCGATTTGGTTATGCCTGAGATGAATGGTCGCGAGCTTGCCGAGAAAATTAGTAGTATTTGTCCAAATATCCTCCGCCTGTATATGTCCGGGTATTCCGGCGATATTATAGTGCATCAGGATATATTGGATAAGGAAGCTCATTTTATTCCTAAACCCTTTTCCAAAATTGATTTAGCAAAAAAAGTAAGAGAGGTGTTGGATGGCGTAGCAGAACTAGTATAATAACTCAAAAAAACGAGACCACTTTTTGATGCGGATGTGATCAAAATCGAAAGAGTTCAATCTCATAGCGAGATAACAACACTGATTGATATAATCATCGACCAAACCAGATACTTCCTAAAACAATGGCAGCCCCTGTTAGTTGAGTCCAGGTAAGGCTTTGATCAAGGAGCAGCCAACCCAGTAGAACTGCGCTGAGAGGACTTACAAATCCAAGGGGAGTAATGGCCACAGGGCCGAGTTTTTGAATACCGCGAAACCATAAGTAGTAGGTTAGCCCGGCACCCACAAGGCCAAGCCAGATGAAACCTGCCACGTTTTCCATATTAAGTGTGGGAAGAGGTGGTTCAAAAATCAAGGATGGTAATAAAATTAATAGTCCTCCTGCAGTAAGTTGCCATGCCGTGAAAGTGAGTGCTGAGACAGGAGGTTGCCACTTTTTGGTCAGCACGACACCAAAAGCCATGGACAAGGCTCCCAAAAGTGCTGCTATAATCCCAAATATATCCAATCTAGCTTCGGGTCCAAGTATAAGCAGGGCCACCCCGAAGATTCCGGTCAAGGCGGAAATAATCCCTGTTAGGTTCAATGGAGAACCAAGGAACATCCGGCTTAACAAAAGGACCATTAAAGGCTGTACGGCTCCAAGTGTGGCGGCAACGCCTCCAGGAAGGCGGTAGGCACCAATAAAGAGAAAGGTCCAGAAAATTGCAAAGTTCAGGGCTCCCAGTATCAACAGACGGGGAATCCATTGCAAAGGGGGTAATTTTTGGCATACGCACAGGAGAAAAATACCGGTTGGCAGAGCCCTTAGCATACTCAAGGTGAGCGGGTATCCCTGGGGGAGCATCTGGGTAGTCACGATATAGGTGGAACCCCAAATGGCAGGGGCCAAAGCTGTCAGGATCAAGGTAATGGGGCTACTCATAGGTTCCTCGTCGTAATTTAGTTTGTCTTGACATCAAGATAAACAGATAAATCTTGATGTCAAGATAATTTTTTGGTACTTTGTAGTAATGGACCACGTTGATAAAATTTTAAAACAATGGCACCGGGAAAGGCCGGATCTTGATGTCTGCCCCATGGGGACCCTAGGGCGGTTGAAACGGTTGCATGATGAGCTTACCAAGGAACTTACCAGGGTCTATTCCGCTTTCGGTCTCAATGCGGCTAACTTTGATGTATTAGCGACTTTGAGGCGATCCGGTCCTCCCTATGCTTTAAGCCCTTCTGCTCTGATTGCTTCAACCATGGTTACTTCTGGCACCATGACAAATCGAATTGACCGGCTTAAGGATGCTGGTCTTGTGGAGCGACGTAAAAATCCACTGGACGGGCGAAGTTTTGTTATCGCTCTCACAGAAAAGGGTTTTACCTTGATTGACCGGGCGGTGACAGCCCATGTGGAAAACCAGCATCGTCTTGTGGCATCCATGGACGAAGCTGATCTTAAAACCTTGGATCTTATCTTGAGAAGTTGGCTCGGTTGCTTTGAGGAGGAAAAGGCGTCTTGATTTTTTTCTGGCACAGCACGGTGTACCTGTAAATTGTAACGCTCCAAGCGCAAATATCCGGGTATTTACGCTTGGAATTTCACGGGTTGTTTTGCTCTATTAGCGGGTTAATTGTCGATATTTGATTCTGTGTGGTTGCTCGGCTTTGGGTCCCAAACGTTTCTTTCTATCTTTTTCGTAGTCGGAATAGTTTCCTTCAAACCAAACCACTTTGGAGTCGCCTTCAAATGCGAGGATATGGGTGGCAAGACGATCAAGAAACCATCTATCATGGCTGATGACCACCGCACAGCCGCCAAAGTTGTCCAAGGCCTCTTCAAGGGCCCGCAGAGTGTTCACGTCCAGATCATTGGTCGGCTCGTCAAGAAGCAATACATTGGCCCCTTCTTTGAGCATTTTGGCCAAATGGACACGGTTGCGCTGTCCACCTGAAAGAAGACCAACCTTTTTCTGCTGGTCTGATCCACCAAAGTTGAATTTTCCAACATATGCCCTGGAGTTAACCTCTTTTGTTCCGAGCCAGACAGTTTCCTGACCTTCTGAAATGGCTTCCCAGATGGTGGATTCCGGGTCAAGATTGTCACGGCTTTGGTCAACATAGCCTAGTTTTACGGTATCTCCCAAACGTAGGTTTCCTTCATCTGGATTTTCCATGCCGGTGATCATTTTAAAAAGGGTTGATTTACCGGCACCGTTTGCCCCAATGACGCCCACAATCCCACCTGCCGGGAGGCTGAAGTTCATATCTTCCACAAGGAGTCGGTCGCCAAAACCCTTCTTGATATGTTCCGCTTCAATCACCACCTTTCCAAGACGAGGGCCGGGCGGAATAAAAATTTGTAATTCCTTGGCAAGTTTTTCTGTTTCCTGGCCCATTAACTCGTTGTAAGAGTTAATACGGGCCTTTGATTTTGATCGCCTGCCTTTTGGTGACATCTTTATCCATTCAAGCTCCCGTTTCAGGGTTTTACGTCTATCGGATTCCTGTTTTTCTTCGGTGGCCAGTCGTTTTTCCTTCTGTTCAAGCCATGACGAATAGTTTCCTTTCCAGGGGATTCCCTTGCCTCGATCAAGCTCTAAGATCCAGCCGGCCACGTTATCAAGAAAGTACCTGTCATGGGTGACGGCGATAACGGTACCCGCGTATTGCTGTAAATGCTGTTCAAGCCATCCCACTGATTCTGCGTCCAGATGGTTGGTAGGCTCATCAAGAAGCAGGATATCAGGCTGTTTAAGAAGTATTCTGCAAAGGGCAACACGCCTTTTTTCGCCACCTGAAAGGTGTTCACAGGTGGAGTCGGAAGGAGGGCAGCGCAACGCATCCATGGCCATTTCAAGTTTTGAGTCAAGATCCCACCCATCTAAAGTATCAAGTTTTTCCTGTACTTCACCTTGACGATCAATTAAGGCCTGCATGGCATCATCGTCCATGGGCTCGGCAAATTTTTCATTGATCGCATTAAATTCTTTTAGAAGATCAACGGTATCCTGCACCCCTTCTTCCACAATTTCTTTTACGGTTTTTTGGGGATCGAGTTCCGGTTCCTGGGGAAGATAATCCACCGTAAGCCCGGCAGAAATAGAGGTTTCACCATTAAATTCGGTGTCAATACCGGCAAGGATGCGTAAAAGGCTACTCTTTCCAGCGCCGTTTAGACCTAATACTCCAATTTTTGCACCATAAAAATAGGAAAGGGAGATATCCTTTAACACCGGTTTATCGTCATAATACTTACTGACCTGTATCATTGAATAAATGATTTTTTTGTCATCAACACTCATTATCACAGTCCTTGTTTTTAATATTTATTTGTTGCTTAATGATAATTTTCGGCACAATAATCGGAAAATGAGTAAAAGAAAAGATTGAATTTCAAGCTGTTTGTGACTATTGCACAAGTGTGATGGGTGGTGGCGGTAAGTACACTTCATCTTAGATAAAGAGTAAATATTTTCAAAAAGTTGGTGTAAGACAAATGCATTTTTGCTGTAGAACATACAAAGACGATGATTTTTCCTTTTTGCAAAGCTTGTTGGCAGAGCTTGGATATCCGCTGGATGAGCAAGAGCTTGCTCAGAATATCAAAGGGATAGTGGATGGTGGCGGGGAAATCTTTATTGCTGAAAAGAAAGGTGAAGTTGTTGGCAGTGTCTGTGTTGTTATTGACGCAAGGTTGGCTGAAGGGGTTTATGGGGAAATTGTAAGTCTTGTTGTTGCTGCAAGCGCAAGAGCCAAAGGTGTTGGAAGAGCATTGGTGAAACAAGCGGAGGAATGGGCAGCAAAGAGAGTGGATAGAATACGTGTTCGGGCCAATGTCGTTCGCAATGGGGCCCATTTGTTTTATGAAGCCCAGGGCTTTGAGTGCGTAAAAACCCAGAAAGTGTTCAAAAAAACCGCAATTGGAAAAAATAAGGGCATCCGCTAAGTTTTTTCAAGGTATCCCTAACCCATATTTCTTTTGAAAATTTACTTGTCCCGTATTTTGTGGCATATGCTCCTTGCATGAGTGGTGAGTTTTTAGTAGAGAAAAGGGGAGGGGAATTGAATTGCAACTCGTTAAAAATGTGTGACTTATGTAAGATTCTTTTTTGCATGCACAGACGATGGTTCATCGAAAAGAAAAATTGCATTAAACGATCGGGATAAACGGCTTCGGGGAGCTAAACTCTATGAGGATTCGTAGTTTTATATTTCTAGTTGTTATTGCCCTTGGCCTGTTTCCGGTTTTGATTTTAGCTGCCCTTAGTCTTCCAAAAACCATTGAACGGCTAGAGTACGCTGCTGAGCTGGAAACACAGGCTCGTTCCCATGTGGGTTTTGCCCAGTTAAATGCCAGGATTCGCTGCTTGAAAAAAAGTCTTATTCGTTCTGCTACCCTTCCTTCTGCGTTGGCGACCATAGATGATGCCGCAAATGTGACGACCCTTGCTAAAGTGATGAAGCACTGGTTTGAAAATGATGAGCAGGTGAAAGGCTTTATGCTGATTGATAAAGACGGTGTCGAGCTTCTGTCGATACATAGGCGTGGCGGTCATTTCAGTCCCCCTCATTTTACTGAAAACCACAAAGGGCATCGCTTTCATTCTCTCTCCATGGAAACCAAAGAAGATCATGTCCTTGTGGAGTTGGTTGACCACACGACAGATCCCTTTCACCGGACAAAAAGTGATGAATATGAGCTTATTATGTCCACCCCTGTGGTCGCCGAAAATGGGGAGACCAAGGGGATTATGTTGATCCGCATTGATATGTCCCAGTTTCTAAAAGATTTTATGGATTCCTATTGGGTAACTGATGATGGCTCCTATCTTCGCGGTTGCCGAGTGGATAACGGTACAGTGAAGAGCGAGGTGGATAAAAAGCCGCTCGCCTATACCTTTAGCGGCTCGGACACCCAATGTAATGCATTTCAGGAATTTCCAGGTTTAGAGATTTTGGAGACTCCGGATCCTCTGATTCTATTAGGGAAAAACAAAAATAAAATTGCCTGGATGCCCCTGGTCTTTAACCGTGAACAACAAGCGGTTATGTGGGTTGGGACCATTGTAGATGAGTCGGCCATGGAAAAATGGAGAATGAACATGATTATTTCGGTGGTCGTGATCTTCACCATTATGTCGCTATTGGTTTTTATTTCCGCAAAATGGATTTCGGCAAGACTTGAATTTTTGCAAAAGGATCTGCTCACCGGGCTTCATCATATTATCAACAACGAACGACAGGTAAAGTTTAGTTGGAATGGCCCGTTAGAAATAAAAAAGCTTGCCGTTGACCTTACCTCTTTGTCCAGGAGATACAGTGAGATATGTGATGAACGAAATGACGCTGAAATATCTCTTAGGGAAAGTGAGGATAAATTTAGAAGCCTTACAGGATCTGCCCTTGATGGGATTATCCTGATGGACCATGGTGGAAATATTGCCTATTGGAATGAGGCGGCAGCCACAATTTTTGGTTTTAGTGTTGAAGAAGCCATGGGGCATCCAATCCATTCTCTTATTGATCCCAGAAGGGAAGGGGAAGACTTAATGGTTCAACCCCTTGATCAGGTGGCATCCGGGAAAAGTTTTGCAAGAACCGTGGAACTTATCGCTAAGAATAAGAGTGGTAAAGATGTTTTTGTTGAGCTTTCCCTTTCCTCAACCACCATTAAGGGGCAATGGCATGCCATTTGGATCGTTCGCGATATCACCGAGAGAAAACGAGCGGAGGAAAAGGCCAGGGTACAACGGCAGCAATTGCAGCAGGCGGATAAGATGATATCCTTGGGTCTGCTTGTCTCCGGGGTGGCCCATGAGATTAATAACCCAAATTCCATTGCATTACTCAATGTTCCCATTCTTAGGCGTGCCTGGGAGAGCGCAAAACCAATTCTTGACGAATTTTATGAGGAAAATGGTGATTTTTCCATCGCAGGAATTGAGTATTCGTCAATGCGAAACCAGCTTCCCCGGATCGGTATGGAACTGGAAGAGTCGGCCGTACGAATTAAACAGATTGTTGTTGAACTCAAGGATTATGCGCGCCAGGAGACCAGTGGGCAAATGGTAGTGGTTGATATCAATGAGGTGGTTCGTTCAGCCGTACGGTTAACATCCAATACGATTCAGAAGCGGACCAAACATTTTGTTACCAATTATGCCAATGAGAGCCTACTGGTTGAAGCCAATAAACAACGTCTTTCGCAGGTGGTGATCAATCTTATTCAAAATAGTTGTGAAGCGCTGGAAACTTCGGCAAAATCGCTTACTATCAGCACCCGATACAACCAAAGTGTGGATGGGGTTGAGATTGTAATCACCGATGAAGGCGCCGGAATTGCGCCTGAAGATCTCAAACAGGTCACCGATCCCTTTTTTACCACAAAACGCACCATGGGAGGCACAGGACTTGGTTTGTCGGTTTCAGCCGGAATCGTTAAGGAACATAAAGGGGTGATGAATTTTAGCTCAGAACTGGGAGTCGGTACAGAGGTGGTGCTGATTTTCCCCGCCTATCACGATAAAAACAAGGAGTAATATTGTAATGTTATTTGGTGAAGTGTCATGATTTTAACACGTTATCCTTCCTTGCCGGTGTTGTTGGTTGATGATGAAAATGCCTGGCTGAATACCTTCAGTCTTACTCTGCAGGCAGCCGGTATTAATAACATTGAGACCTGTAACGACTCTCGAAATGTTATGGGCTTGCTGGCAGAACAATCGTTTAGCGTGTTGGTCCTTGATTTAACCATGCCCCATATTGCCGGTGATGAGTTGTTGCCCCTGGTGATTAAAGATTATCCTGAGGTTCCGGTGATTATCATTACCGGACTTGACCAGGTGGAAACCGCTGTCTCCTGTATGAAACTGGGCGCATATGATTTTTTTACCAAGGTTTCTGAGGAATCAAGGTTGATTACAGGGGTGAAACGGGCCATAGATCTTGGAATGCTTCGCCGGGAGAACAGTTCTTTAAAAGAGCATTTTTTAAAAGATCAGCTCAATTATCCGGAAGCCTTTTCCCATATTGTGACGCATAACAAGACGATGCGTACAATATTTCAATATATTGAATCAATTGCCACCACCAGTGAACCGGTGTTAATCACGGGAGAAACGGGCTCTGGAAAAGAGCTTTTTGCGCGCGCTGTCCACGCTTTGTCGGGACGAAAGGGTGAGTTCGTAGGGATAAATATTGCCGGTCTTGATGATAATATGCTGGCTGATTCCCTTTTTGGGCATAAAAAAGGTGCCTTTTCAGGTGCTGATCAGACCCGCAAAGGTCTGATAGCAACGGCCACGGACGGTAGCCTGTTCCTTGATGAAATTGGTGATTTGACTCCGTCATCACAAGTAAAACTGCTGCGTCTTATTCAAGAGCGGGAGTATTACGCCCTGGGTTCTGATATTTCGAGGAGCACCAATGTGCGGATGATCTTTGCCACCCATAGGGATCTTGATTCATTACAGGAATCAGGGGAGTTTAGAAGGGATCTCTTTTTTAGATTGCGAACCCACCATATACATATTCCTCCCCTTCGTGATCGTTTGGATGATCTTCCATTGCTTATTGACCATTTTTTAGAAGAGGCGGCACTTCGCCTTGGAAAAAACAAGCCTGCTTATCCCAACGAACTTCCTATTCTGCTTGGTACCTATAATTATCCAGGAAACGTGAGAGAGTTGCAATCCATGGTCTTTGATGCCTTGTCTAAACATCAGAGCCGTACCTTAAGTATGGACGTTTTTAAGGAGTATATAGAGAATAGGTGCGGGAAATCCGAAATTGTCACCGCCCTTGGAGAGGGAGAGACAGTTTTTAGCGTTCTCGATATTTTGCCAACCCTTAAAGAGTCTGGACGGTTACTGGTGCAAGAGGCTTTAAACAGAGCACAAAATAACCAGGCAATTGCTGCCCAAATGCTCGGGATTACAAGACAGGCACTCAATTGGCGCTTAAAGCAGGAGACGGAGAAGGACGATGCAAAGAGTTGATATTGCCGCCTGTGGCTATACAGTTGATTTTGATCAGGCAAAAGATATTGCAAGGCTGATTGCTGAAAAGGAAAACGAGTTTGCCACCCTGGTATCTTGGTGTGATAGAGAAAAGGGGAAGCATTCCCCATGTTGTCTTAAATGTGAAATTAAAGGCGATCCTGGTTGGGAAGTGTATGGCAGAAATCATGAAGGGCGTTTACGGATATCTTTTGATGATGATCGTTTTGTGTTTATTTATTCATAA
Organism: Desulfocapsaceae bacterium; assembly: GCA_050291935.1. Classification (GTDB taxonomy): domain Bacteria; phylum Desulfobacterota; class Desulfobulbia; order Desulfobulbales; family Desulfocapsaceae; genus Desulfocapsa. The sequence continues at coordinate 38,651 of JBNKKR010000005.1, forward strand.
AACTGGCCTGGGCAAGCTGTAATGATCTCTTTTGCGGGTTAAAGCTGAGTTGAGCAGCTTGCCTGCTCGTACGAAACTTATGCCCTGGCGGTATAAAAAATACTACTGGAACTTTTGATCTATGGCTGTAGTTTTGAAGATGAGACAAATGATTGACAGGCATAGTTAAGGGCAATGAAGTATAACATACTCGTTGAGAGTCTCCATATGAATGCTGAATTATGCATGGATGTCATTTGCCATCAAGCATTACAGTGAATCAGCAAGGGATAATCTAAGTTCGTGGAATTGGTCAGTTAAGTTTGAGAAGGCATCAACAACAACTGGATCGAAATGTGTACCAGCTGAGTCGAATAGTATACTTTCAGCTTTTTCGCGCCCCATGGCATCCTTATACACTCTTGCACTGGTCAAGGCGTCATAGACATCGGCAAGGGCCATTATACGTGCAGCAATTGGGATATCCGATCCTTTGAGACCTAACGGATATCCTGTTCCGTCCCATTTCTCATGGTGATACATGGTCAATTCATACGCCAGACGAAGTTTGCGGGATGGCTTTCTTCTGAGAATATCACCTATCAAATCGGTCCAGGATAATTAATTAAAATTTAATGAAATAGTTTGCAATAACTGCTAAATAATAAGCACATAGCTCATTTTTCAGCGTAAAAAAACAACAATATAAAATACATCATTCATGGACAGGATATTAGCTTGGGCAAAAGGTTCTATTTTCCGTGTTTAATTCGGAGTTTTATCCACCATTATCATAAACAAGGATTGCTACTTACCTTTGCAATGGATGGGAGCGGTAGCTAAAAGGCTATTTTAGGCGAAGACCCGATACAGCCTCACCTTGAATTACCAACAAACATTATTTTTTATGACAAACTCCAGTACCATAAAAATTGTAAATTGTATTTCTTCCCAGGAAATTAAAAAATCCCTGTATGAGGTGCTGTCAACCTGGCAAAAAAAGATACCGTCCGATAAAGGTGCCAGGATACTTCTAAAACCCAATCTAAATAGCAATATGAACGCTCTTACCGGGAATACTACTGACCTGAGGGTAATTGCGGCGGTCATTTCTTTTTTGAAAGAGCATGGGTATGAGAATATTACAATTGGTGAGGGGACAAATAGTGGTTTTTATCGCAATAATATAAGCGTGATTGCACGATTGGGTGTAGACCGTCTGGCGAATTACTTTGGTGTTAACTGTATTGATCTGAATATGTCGGAGTCAGTTGATATTGATTTTGAAGATGGCATTAAAGCGGGTGTGGCAAGGGAAGTGATGGAAGCTGAATTTCTGATCAACCTTCCTAAACTGAAAACGCACTTCGAAGCTGGAATGAGTGCCTGTCTTAAAAATTTGATCGGTTGCCTGGTCGGACAAGAAAACAAGAAAAAAACCCATAAATCTCTGGCTGCAAACATACTTCATCTTCAGGAGCAAATCCGCCCCCAAATTCATATTGTGGATGCTCTCTTTGCCATGGAAGGACTGGGCCCGACAAAGGGAACGCCTGTGAAAACGGATATGCTGATTGTTGGTGATGATCCATATGTTATAGACTTATTTGCTGCCCGATACGCCAGTTTCGATTATACGAAAGTTGTCTCCCTGGCTGAGGCAGAACGTATAGGGCTCATTACCTCTAAACATCACGCCATTGCCAATAAAATTGACGTTAAGCCGTACAAGACTTCTTTTGCGCCACCTGTGGCCGGGCATATTGCAACTTTTATCCACAACCCCAAAAGACAGAAATACTTTTTGGCAATTAGAAACACTTCACTTTTCAACTTTTTATGTAATACAAAGTTAGCCGGAAAGTTGCTTTGTTGGACAGGCTTGAGACAAGATGTGTTCATCGATGAAGAAATGGATTTTCAAGGTTTGCAGCATGTAGAGGAGAAATGTAACGATTGCGGCAAATGCAGTCATTACTGTCCACTGGAATTGCAATTACCAGATGTGTTGAAAACTAAAGAAATGGATAAATGCATTTCTTGTCTGTATTGCTTTTGTGTTTGTCCCCAGGACGCCATTGAATTTAATGGCACTTTGGGATTTATGGATGAGCAAATGCGTCAGTATGACGAAATAATAAGAAGAATAGCATAGGCTTTATGTTACGCTAGCTTAACCAAAATTTTTGCATCTGTTCGTTGTACGGATTTCTGCAGAGCCTCCATAACATCTCTAAAATCGTAGACTGACGTTATCATATCGGCCACATGCAGTTTGTTATTTGCAAGGAGTTTGATCAGATTATTATATATGCCATAGCCTGAGTGCCCGCGGGAGCCCACAATTGAATTTGCTCCCGACACCATTAAATTGAGGAGAATAGGAGTATGGGTGGCAGCTCGGCCCAAGTAGACTATGGTTCCGTTAACACCCAGTGAGGTTTCCATTTCTGGAATAGTTGCGTTGGCGGCACCGGCTGCTTCAACCTGGACTTCTGCTCCTTTGCCGTGTGTTTTTTTCATTACAATATCACGTGGACGAACGCCATTAGCTGTTAGTGTGTTAATATTGTAAATAAAATCGGCACCCATTGATTTGGCGATTGCTAATCTTTCGGGGATTGGATCAAATGCTATGATCTTTCCAGCCCCAGCAATGCGTGCTAAAGCGACAGCTCCCAGACCAATGGGGCCGGCGCCATATACAACGACTGTGGAACCCGGCATAAAGCCGCCTGCACTAACGAACATGCCGTTGTAAGCGCAACCAAGGGGTTCTATAAGAGCTCCAATATCAAAGATTTTGTCTTCTGAATATGTTTCAGCGAGATCGTTTATTTTCCAACATTGCAACGCATTTACCCGGACGTAGTCAGCCAGGGCACCGTCAACGGTAATGCCAGCTAATTCAACATGGGCACATTGATTGACCGCTCCACTGCGGCATGGAGTGCATTTGCCACACCAAACAATACTTTCAGCAGCAACAAAATCTCCAACTGTAAAAGTGGTGACATTGCGCCCCACCTGTTCAACTATCCCACTGTATTCATGGCCAATGATACAAGGGAGTTTTACTGGTCCTGAAAAAATAATATAGCCATCATCATCGGTCTCATAGAGGTGACTATCTGAACCACAAATACCGCAGCGTTTAACCCTAACCAGCAGATCGTCATCACCAATTTCCGGAATAGCAATATCTTTTACAGAAAATTTCGGATGTCGCCATACCTGGCTGCCACATTGGGCTCTTTTTTCTTTTCTTTCAAGTGGGCTAAGTTCATAATCAGCTTTCGGGTCCCATTCTGCTGTGACGGTAAATGCTTTCATAGGCTTATGCTAAATGTGTTATGGTGTTTTAATAATTCCATAGTGTTTTTCCATGGAGCTTCTCAAATAAGAGCTTTTTTGTTAATTTTTCCACTTCCTACTTTGGGGAGACTATCCATTATCTCTATGTTCTTGGGAATCATATAAGATGGGATTTTTCCCTTACAAAAAGAGAGGATGTCATCACCGTTGAATTCGTTTTTATCTTCAATTACCACATATGCTTTTGGGATGTATCCTTTTCGTTGATCTTTGATACCAATTACGGCAACCTCGGAGATTCTTGGGTGCTGTATAAGGAGTAGCTCCACTTGTAGAGGGTAAACTTTAAGCCCAGCGATTTTTATCATACCACTTTTACGTTCCACAAAATAGTAATACCCATCTTCGTCTTTTCTGGCTATGTCTCCACTTGCGTACCAGTTGTCCTTATCCAGCAACGGAGGATGGTTTTTATAACCGGCAATCACTCCAGGGCCCTTGAAATAGAGTTCACCGACTTCCCCCGAGGCAGCTTCTTGATTGTTCTCGTCAATAAGTTTGATTTGACAATATGGACAGGCTTTACCCATGGATCCATCTGTTCTATAGTCTGTTAAATTATTTGCCAGAGCGATTCCAGTGGTTTCTGTGCTGCCCCAAACTGACAGGATGGGAATATTAAACTGTTTGAAAAAGTGATCATTGACCTCATTCCTGGTAAACATGCCACCGCTTTCTGCAATGCGAAGGCTGGGGACAGACATGTGGCCGCAACGATTTGCCATCATTTCATACATGGGTGCAAGTCCCATCATGCAAGTTACGGAATAAAGGTTGATGGTTTGGATAATAGTTTTTGGGTTTATCTTTTCCAGTAGAACTAAACTTGCACCTGTATACAAAGCACGGGCAAAAAGCTCATGGGGATGTGAGAAAGACGCAAACATGCAAAGGTGGGTGTCTTTCTCGTCCATTTTCAACATTTCCACGGAAGATCTTGTGTTCCAATAGATATTTGCGTGAGTGGCCAGCGCTCCTTTTGGGTTGCCACTGGTACCAGTTGTAAAATTTAGATAGGCAACATCCTCTGGATGCGTTCTGTCTTTTTCAGTGTATGGGGGAGATGCAACAACGCTTTCCCAAGCTACCCACTCTTTTGAATCTTTCTTCCTATTTATATCGATGCGCAACAAATTGTTTTTCTTGCTCAGTACGGAATTGAGTTCGGGGGGAAGTAAGCATGTACTGGTAATAAGAGCCTTTGGGTTGATATCATTTACAAATTGTATCACATCATCAGTGCAAAGCAGATAGTTAACAGGGGCGGGAAGGGCTCCTATTCTGGTACTTGCAAGAAAAGTAATGATAAGTTCAGGTGTTCGCGGGAGAAGCAGACATACGGAATCCCCTTTTTTGATGCCATTGTTTTGTAGCGTTGAGGCAAGTCGGTTGACGAGAACAGATATTTCGCTGTAACTGTATTTGTTGTCCTGATGGATAATAAAAATTTTATCCGGTTCGCTCTCTGCCTGTAATTCTAGTGCCTTGTTTAATGTGATTTCGGTACTGTTCATGTTGTAAGAAGAACTGTTTATTTGAAAAAGGTTAATGTGTTCGCATTGCCATTATGCCAAAAATCAGTGTTCGGATGAGAATGATAGTATCGAGAAGAAGTGATCTGTTTTCGATATAAAAAATATCGTATGAGATATTTTCATGGATCTCACGGGTTCGGTCTCCACTGATTTGCCAGATACCGGTAATACCAGGTTTGACTCGCAACCGCTGACGACAGAGATCATTATATTCATTTTCAACAATAAACGGCATTTCCGGTCTTGGGCCTACCAGGCTCATTTCACCTTTTAAAACATTGATGAGCTGAGGAAGTTCATCAAGACTGGTCTTTCTCAAAAAATGTCCTGATTTGGTAATTCGCGGGTCGTTGGATGTCTTTGGTGAATTTGCATATTGAGGGCTGTCTGCATGCATGGTGCGAAATTTATATATCGGAAAATGCACACCATCTTTACCAACTCTTTTCTGTTTGAAAATCACAGGTCCTTTGGAATCAGAACGAATCAGCATTGCAATCACAAGAAATATGGGACTGGAAAGGAGCAATAAAATGGAAACAATGGTTAAATCAAAAATTCTTTTACTTATCTGTTCTGCATGGCTTACAGGAAACGGACGCAACGATATTAGCGGAATACCATTTATATCATTTGTTTGAAGTTGATTTGTACAATAGCCTCTTACGATGAAAGGGACAAAATTGAGTTTTATGTCCAGTGAGTTGCAAAGGCTTGCCAGTTTTTGGATGTCATATTGTCCCATATCATGTAGCGGATTGCTAATAAATATCTCGTTAACTTGCTCTGTTTCAATAATTTCGGGTAATTTTGAGATATCGTTAAAAAAACGTAAAGTGTGATTGTTGCTTTCAGCAAACCACTTAGAAGTTTGTTCAAGTCGTGTCTGATCAAGATCAAGAAAACCAACCGCAAAATATCCAAATTTTGGTGCTTGTGAAATGTTTTGATAGAGAAGACGTCCACTCTCCCCTGCACCTAGAATGAGAACGCGTCGAACGTTAAAGCGGCGTATATACAAAGCCTGTTGCAGTTTGAAAAAAAGCATACGTTCTGTAAGGACAAAAATCAAAATCATTGCCACAATACATCCTAGCAATGTCCTGGGGATATAAATTTTCTGGAAATAGGAATAAAACATCAGGCCCAGGCAGAGGAGAAAGGTTGCTCTTACAATTTTTCTTATTTCGATCAAGTTCATCAGGCTTACTTGTTGTCGATAGAGCCCCATACGCTCAAAAATGAGAACACCAACAATGGCTGTGGTCAGTGCGAGTATGGTGAAAGGAGGGCTATGGATGAGATGATGGTGTTTGGAACCATAGATAGAGACCCCAAGCAAAAATGCCGAAAGTATTGCCAGTAAGTCAGACATAACTTCGACACTTACTAAAAACCTGCGATAATAGCGTGCTATAAATGATATCATGGCAGTATCAATTGGGCCCTTTTGGCTGATTTAATGTATCTTTTCTAAGCTATTTTTTACTTCGGTATAAAGAAGGGTCTATGACCTTTGACATTGCATTTGTGTCTAATTTTCCACCTAAAAATTTATTAATTGATAACAGGATTGACTTGTCGCCATCCAATAAGCGATTGTAATTTACCTGCAGGCAGGAAATATGGTGTTTGTGTTCATTTAACCAGTTTTGGGTTTCCTGGAGATGTTTTTTAAAGAGTGTAGCAAGTTTCTCATCATCTATTTTGTCTGGATCTTCTTGACGACGTACTAACATTTTTTTTTGTGATAGCAGTACTTCAGTGATATTTCTTTCCATGAAGATGATTTTAAAAGAATGCGAGTCAGGAAGGTGGGGGAGAAGGGCGGAAATAATTTTAACGACCTTGCCATTTGCATCACCTAGCCACTCTGTGTCCCCCTTGGGAAGTTGTTTGACTCGTTCAAATTCGTAGTACCCCTTTGGATTGTCTTCATCTGCGGTTCGTACGTTGTCAATAAGAGGAGGAATACCCCCAACCTCTAACATTTTCATCATCAGGGAAGTACCGGATCGAGGTAACCCGGAAACAACGGTAATAGCAGTTGTTTTTTTTCTAAACAGGTTTAGTAATCGATTCATCTCCAATACCTCACTTACGAGCGAATAGTTGTAAAAGACATAGTTTTGGACAAAGCGTACTCTATGTGTTTTCTTTTGTGATATTACATAGTAAACCACGGAGTTGATACGTGCCAAAGGCAGGATCGTATGGCGGACCATTGTTGGTAAGGACATTGGCGTTTGATTCGAAAATTCCGTGGTCAGGGCCTGGCTTTTCAGGAAACCACCATCCATGTTCAATATTTACAACATCTTTTCTTATCCCTTCAGTTATGCGTGCTTTCATTCGAATATTTCCTCTGGGGGAGGAAATGATTATCCATTCGCCCTGAGAAATTGCGTGTTTTTTTGCAATATCAGGATGAATTTCTGCCTGTGGGTCGGGGCGAAGTGTTCGTAGAGTCTTTACTTGTCGTTGTTCACTATGAAAAAATTCTTTACGCCTGCTTCCAGTGGTGAGAATATACGGGAATTGGCTTTTTAGATCCGTTCGGCTTATGGGGCTTTCTGGAGGCTCTTTAAAAGTTGGTAATGGGTCATAGCCTAATTTTTCCAGCGATTTAGAATAGAGTTCTATCTTTTTTGATACGGTTCGAAACCCCTTTTCACGATACTTGTGGTATTTGTGGGGTTTGGTTATGACACCCTGCTTGCGCAATTCAGAAAGGGAAATACCAAGAGGAGACAGTTGATATTCCATCACATCTTCTAGGCTTTCTTCACAATTTGGGAGTTGCAGACGACGACTCAATTGATTTATGATCCATTCGTCCTGGCGACACTGGGCTGTTTGTACCGCTTTTTGTTGGGCGTAGATCATGTTTTCCACCACGAGGGGGTACCCAATTACTTGATCTACCTCTGTCCAAAAGGCTGCCGGAAGGACATAATCTGCCATCTCAGCAGTCGGCGTCATAAATAGATCTGTAACCACAAGCAGTTCCAAACACCTTAAACTCCTTTGGACCTCTTTGGTGTTTGCAAGAGTTGCAAGGGGGTTGCCTCCAAAAACCAATAATCCTTTTACGGGGTATGGTTCTTCGCTTCGCATCGCTTTGAGTAAGGTGGGGATATGGGCTGAAGGCATAAAGGCGCGCCAGCCCCCAAGGAGTTTGTAGGTTTCTGCTCCTAATCGTTTTTTTCGTGTACCTTTAGGCAGCTTACTGGCAAGGGTGGGGTAGCTATTGATAAGATTCATCCCTAAAATGTCACCACCGGGCGTATCAATATTTCCAGTAAGAGCTCGCATGCAGGCAATCGCACGTACGGTTTGAAGGGAGTTACAGTTTTGTTCTATTCCTAATCCCCAATCAAGGATCGCGGGTTTCGTTGTGGAATAAAGGTAACTTGCTTCTTCTATTGCCTGGGGCTCAACCCCAGTTATTTTAGCAGCCCACTCAGGGGTAAAATTGGCAACATGGGTTTTGAGCTCATCGAACCCAGAACACCATTTATCAATGAAATCATGATCGTAAAGATCTGAATAAATAATGTGGTGGATCATAGCAAGAGCCAAAGCAGCATCTGTTCCGGGACGGATCGGCAGCCATAATTTACATCGTTTTGCCGTTTCTGAGTGACGTGGATCGACAGCTATGCCCACAGCTCCGTTATCTAAGGCTCTTTTGACGGCAATTCCCAACTCACCATCAGGGCTTGATACCAACGGATTGTGTCCCCAGAAAAGAATGCATTTGGGTCGAGTATCACCATAATAATCAGCCGTGACAAAACCACCATATGTTAGATTACTCACTGAAATCCTGGGGATAAAACACTGTGCTAAACCGGGTTCATACCAGTTAGGGGTACCAAGCGCGTTAGCAAAGCGGACAACATGCATATAATGGTGGCGCCCAGTGCCCTGGCCTAAAGCGATGGATTCAGGACCTGTTTCGCATCGAATCCTTTCCATTCGTTCTGCTATTTCAGATATGGCTTCATCCCAGGAAATTTTTTCCCAGCCACCACTCTTTTTCTTAATGCGACGCAATGGAGTATGTAGTCGATCAGGATGGTTTGCAATTGCTGGACTGTTCATCCCTTTGATGCACATCCATCCCTTGCTCATTGGAGATTGTGGATCTCCTGAAACCTTTACCACTTTGTTGTTTCTTACGGTGATCAATGCTCCGCAACCACCGTGGCATATACGACAGACACTACGGACTATTCTATCATCAGAGTGGTTGTTCATAGGGTTGTAAACGGTTGCATAGTTTTTGAATTTTATTCCGTAAAAATAGATATTGTAGAAAATACTAGTCAGTTCAGTCGCGCATGCAAGGATCCCCATAATGCTCCAGAGCCCAGGGAAACAGCTCTTATGGCCAATAACAATGGCGCAAATAAACCAACAACAGTATCTCTTCGTATACTAAATAGGGTAAATGGTAAGGTGGTTAAAAGAAAACAGCAGACGGAGAGTAACAATAGCCCTGTCCCTATTTGAGGGAGAAGAAAAGCAAGTGGGGTGGCCGAAAAGACGAGAAAAAGAGCTATGATTTGCAGTTTTAGAGACTTGGGGGTATAGGTGTTTTTAAGTATTTTTTCTGGAAATTGCTTGTAAACCACCATTCTCCAGTATCCTCTGCTGAACTTAAGGCGAGCATATCTCAATACTGAATCAGGGTGTCCAAGGTGTTGCACTATCGCTTTTGGAGAAAATATCATTTTTAATTGTAAGGCTTCCATCCTATATGACAGTTCGGTATCTTCATTATTTGCGACAGGGAAACGGGTATCAAAACCGCCAAGTTTCTGGAAAATGTGGTGTCTATATCCAGCAGAGTATGTGTCCACCATATCTGTTGTTTCCGCCTCTTCCAGCAATGTGAAACGTTCTTCAAATTCGATTTGGGCAAATCTGGCCACAATTTCTTTCTGCCTCGTTTCATATGCACCTTTGACAGCCATGGTATTTGTGTCGTGAAATGGCTTTATCATTTCTTCAATCCAATGTGAGTCAGGGATACAGTCAGCGTCAGTAAAGAGAATAATCTCAGCTTTACTGAGCGAAGCACCATAATTTCTGGCACTGGCTGGTCCACTATTTTCCTGGTGAAGATAGCGAACTGGAAATTGTTTAACTATATCAGCTGTACCATCAGTGGAGCCATCATCCACCACAATGATCTCATATGAAGTAGAAGGAACCGTTTGCTTGCGAAAACCATTCAGACATCTACTAATTGTTTTTTCTGCATTGTAAGCGGGTATGATTACGCTAATATCCATTCTTCTCTCTTAAACACTTTGGCATTTGGAGTCGCTGCCCTTAATAAGGTATAAGAAAAATGTTTTTGCAGATTTGACCGTACGTTTTATTTCTCTTGGATGACGCATCATCTGACGGAGTTTATAGAAAATATACGTTGGTCGTAAATAGAAAGAACGGCGTGCTTTATCGCAGAATTCAACCAGTTCTGTTGAAGAAATATTTTCACCGCTAATAACGGTATTGTGTAAGCCTGACGGCGTTAGCCATTGAGAAAAATCACGGGTCGCAATAAGGTTTTTTGTATCATACCAGGCATAGGCTTCCGTACCGGGATATACCATTACCGGGTAAAATTGTACGGCATCAGGCTTAAGGGTAATGGCAAGCTGGAGGGTGTTTTCCATGGTTTGTTTGGTTTCACCCGGTAAACCTACCATAAAACAGCCGTGAATAAGTATTCCAGCCTTACGGGCAGCAGTCATAAATGACTTTGACTGCGTAAGCGTTATTCGTTTTTTTATGTTGTCTAGAAGGTCTTGGTTGCCGCTTTCAAAACCGACGCAGAGGCAGCGACATCCGGCTTTTTTCATGATTTGCATGGTTTCCTCATCCACATCAACCCTTGCATTAGCCGTCCAGGATATGTTGATCTTCCTCTTTACCATTTCCTGGCAGATTTCTATGCACCTTGCTTTCTGCGCCGGAAAGGTGTCATCTTCAAAAAATATTGCCTTTGCTGTTGGAAAATTTTGTACAATATATTCAACTTCATCGACCACATTCTTTACGCTTCGCAGTCGTAAACGGTGCCCCATCATCGTTTGAGGATAAACGCAGAAAATACATCTGTGTGGGCATCCCCGGCTGGTGGTTATGGTGACCATGGGGAATAAGGCATTGGGGTTAAAATAGTCGTTTATCTGCAGGAAACGTTTGTAAATAGAGCTGACCATCGGTAGCCGGTCAAGGTCTTCAATTAGAGAACAGGCTTCTGTGCGAACAGGACCGGATGAGGAGTGGTAACATATCCCTGGGACATCTGAAATATTTTTTCCTGATTGCAAAGCGTCCGCGATCAAACAAACGGTTTTATCAAATTCTCCTATCGCTATTGCGTCAACATCTCTGCTTAACGTTAGGGATTCTTCTGGAAGGGCAGAGACGTGGGTACCGACTAAAACAATAAATAGATCACCATCTTTTTGTTTGAGCACGCTACAAAACTGAACGTCATTTAAGATACTTGGAGTGCTGGTTTCTACTACGACAAGTTTGGCGTTAAACGAAATTATTCTATCGATTACGCTCTCCCTGCTCATATCAGCCGCAGGAGCATCGATAAGATCGATCTTATGCCCGGACTGGTCGGAAAAACCCGCAGCATAAGAAAGCCACATGGGGTAGTACAGAGTGCCGCTCTTTGTCACGGCCGGGCTTCTTTGTGGCCTAGAAAAGTTCTTCAGATAGGGAGGGTTAACAAAGCTTATCTTAATGCCTGACATAACACGAGTGTTTTTGTGGTGGAGTTATGTTGATACTGATATATTGCGTTTCGTTATTGACATTACAGAAAAATAATATTTTAAAGTGAATTCTTATACACAATATTAATTATATTGTCTCTAAATATTTTTCTAGAAAAGTAAGCTAGTTACACTTTTATTTCTTTTGTGAGCTGAAGGCATTGATTATCCTATGTTGTTTGGTATGGAAAAATTTCAATTCAGCTTTTACCATCTAGTCAGCTATAGTTTACATGAAAAATTCTGTTGGAAAAAATACTTTTTTTATTGTGATAAAATGCAGTTCTGTGGATTCTGGTTGCAACTCATTCAAGAAACAACCTCTTTTTTTATAGAGTTAACTGGTTAATATGAATACCTGGGTAATTGGGCAAGGCCAATCTGGCGACATTAAAAAGCATTTGTTGGCACGAGCCGGAGCAGATGTAACCAGCTTTTATTGTTTTGATTATTTCGATACGTTGGTTGTTCGTTCTGTGGAGCCGGAATATACAAAAAAAATGGCTTCCACCCTCCTTAGTCAGTTGTGCTGTTGGGCACTAGCAGCGGACGAGCTGTATGCTATGCGGCAGGATTTGGAAAAACAACTTTGTGAAAAACAAGCGGCTGCTGGCGGAGAACTTGAGTTTTATTTACCTGACTTTGCAAGAGAATTCAGGTATCTTTTAAGTGAAAAAATAGGGTCGCAGCCACTGGTAGATGATGAAAGTCGCTTTGTTCAGATACTATTAAATATAGAAACTGCGGTTGAGTTACAGGTGCAAAAGCCTTGTTATGAAACCATTGAGGTGCTGCAATATTTGAAACGGGAAAAAAAACAGACTATTTTGGTTTCCGATTTTTATTTGCCAAAGTCACATTTTCGTCAAATGTTGCAAAATTTTGGACTGATGGAATTGCTTGATCATATATATATATCTGCCGACTATGGACTGGCAAAAGGTTCCGGTAGACTCTATGAAAAAGTTATTAAGGATCTTGGGTGTAATCCTGATCAGTTGCTAATGATTGGGGACAACCAGCATTCAGATGTACATATGGCAGAGCAAAAGGGGCTTGCAACCATTCATATCCAAAATCCAAAACAGGCTAAGTTTTATGCCGAATGGAAGCCGGAAACAAAAGAAGAAAGTAAGACAAATGCAAACTTTTCCCAATTGGCCCATACCACCGGTCCTTTTAGAGAAATGGAGTTTAGTTTGTGGTTGTTTACTGTTCGTCTTTTTAGGCAGCTAACGGAAAAGAAGGTGAAAAATGTCTTCTTTTTTTCCAAGGAGGGGGAATTTTTAAAAAAGCTATTTGATCGATTTCAAATTGACGTATTTGGCCAGAAAATCATAAACAGCCATTATCTTCTTGTTTCGAGAAAAGCAACGTTTTTGGCCTCTTTGAAGCCGCTTGCTGAAGAGGATTTTGGGCGCCTTTTTACCTATTACCGTGATATTTCCCTTCGGGATTTTCTTTTGAGTTTAAATATCGAGGAGTCTCTTGCACAATCTATCTGTAAATCTTGTGATCTTGACTTCCAAACTCGTTATCCAGACTTGAAAAACAGTGATGAGTTCAACCGCCTGATTCGGCTTGATAAATTTAAACAACTCTACGAAAATCGTCGTCTTACTCAGCGCCGCAATTTTATGCTCTATCTTGATTCATTTGGGGTAGATTATGTACAAGATGGTTTAACTATTGTTGATGTGGGATGGAAAGGTTCTATCCAGGATAATGTTTTTCATATATTAGAAGGTGAAATCAAAATACAGGGCTATTTTGTCGGTTCTTTGTTTGCAACTGAAAAAAGTAAAAACAATCAAAAAAAAGGCTTACTGTTTGATGATAGTCCTCAGGTAACCAGGTATTTTAATGTATATAATAATAATCGATCACTTTTTGAAATGGTGTTGGGCGCTTCTCATGGGAGTGCAGACGGCTATTTCACAAAAGAGCAATTTGCTCAATTGCCTGATGATCACCAGAGGAACGTTCAGCAGAGTGTGAAAATATCGTCAGAAGAAATAGTGGTAGCAACCCTTGATCTGAAAGAAGAAAGGGAGTTGTTTAAAAAGAGCATTGAACCCCTACAAAAACAGATTCTGGCAGTTGTTCCAACACTCAACCGGCTATATGTTCAGGAAGATGGCTCATATCCTGATTCAGAGTGGTTTGCTCGTCGCCATGCACGTATGGTTTTTAAACCCGACAGAACTGAAATCGATTTTTTTGAGAGTTTGTATCATCTTGAAAATTTTGGTATTTTTGAATATACTGATTTTCGTACAGACACCCGGTTATCTCTTAAGCAACGTCTTCGTAATTTGAAAAATATTATGCGAGACCAAAGTATCCTCGAGATAGGGACCTGGCCGCCAATTATACTTCGTAGGCTAGGAATTGGTCCATATCGTTTCCTTGATGGCCATAGAAGATATAAGAGTGCATTCAAATGAAAGTGCTTTTATTTCTTGTAAGGAACGTTGCTTTGCTGAGTTGCGTTATTATTTCATTATCTTATTGTAATAATAAGGAGAATGTGCAGCGTCATGTTATTTTGGACACGGATCTTTCCTCAGATGTTGATGATGTGGGTGCAGTTGCTGTTTTACATAATTTGGCGAGCAAGGGAAAAGTCGAAATTCTTGGTATGATGGTATCATCAGGTGATCCGTTTAGTGTTCCCTGTCTTGATGCGATCAATACCTGGTATGGTCGTCCTGATATTCCTTTAGGAATGATTAAAGGGGAGAGTGTCAGGCATGAGTCTAAATATACACAGAAAGTCGCTGCAGAGTTTCCACATAATCGTAAAGGTGGTCCTGATTCCATTGATGCTGTTCGGTTATATCGACAAATTCTTGCTGGCCAAGACGACCATAGTGTAACTGTTATTACCATCGGGTATTTAAGTAACTTACATAAGCTTTTATTATCCGCTCCTGATGATATCAGTCCACTGGATGGAAAAACACTGGTTTATACAAAAGTAAAAGAACTTGTATGTATGGGTGGCGGGTATCCCGAGGGGTATGAGTGGAATTTCTATCAGGATATCCCTGCCACTAGATACGTTGTGAACAATTGGCCAACTCAAATTATTTTCACTGGTTTTGAAACGGGGAAAGATATCTGGACTGGTGCAGCTTTAAAAGCAGTAGCGAAAGATAATCCGATACGGCGTAGTTATGAACTCTATAACGGATTAACTGACCGACCAAGCTGGGATCAGGTTGCTGTCTATTATGGTGTGGAGAGATCTGGAAAACATAAATTGAAATTATGGCATCAACTATATGGTCAAAATAACGTTTTGATCACTGGACACAATAATTGGACTGCTGGCTCTGAGGATAGGAGCAAACATTCATATATAGTGCAGGACGGGAAGGATGATATGATTAGCAACATGCTTGAACAACTTATGATGACAATTCCTAATTAGCTGATATGCCGCCGATTGATATCTTTCGTAAGAGCCATCAGATACCTAAGGGGCTGCTGCTCCTTATCATTTTTTCAATTTTCCTTCTCTATTTTGTATTCGGTTCTGCCTGGTATGAGCCATCTCAGTTGATCATTGAAGGCCAGTCCGAGAGTGATTCTCCATTGATTGTAGTACGCTGGAACAGTGGTGCTGGTTATAATGATTATGAAAAACGTGTCTTTAAACCCAAAAAATATTCTCAAATTGGAAAAAGTGAGACCACCCTTATCTTAGGTTCAGTAGTAAAAGAAAATACCGATTCGCTAAGCGGAGATGTGGTGTGTTCAGACGTGATTGTTGACGGGAAACATATTGATACTCGTTTACTGACCACACAATTGCGTTTTTCAGATGAAGGGTTGGTTTTCTCCCCCGGTGATTTTCTTACGCTACCCATCAAAGCTACAAGCCAGATTAGTCTAAGGTTCAAAACAACTAATCGTTCGGGTACGGTGTCCATAACAGTTAATGGGATTGAGACTCAATATGATCTCTATATGCCTAATGTAGAGGCAAAATCACGACAATTTGATTACTGGTTGTTGGGCTCGGATGGTACTTTCCGGGTGGAGATGGACATGCCAAGGTATTCCATTGATGAGTTAACAATAGGGACACAAAGCAAGGACGGTTCGATTGCGAAATTGAACTCTGCTGTAATCCAGGGGAAAGGCCACCTGATAAATTTATTGGAAGGCGCTCCCTCCGCTTCTCAAACAATGCATTTTGCCAATGTGTTGGAAAGTATGCGTTCTTATTTCTCTCCACTCCAGTTCACGCAACAAATTGTCTTTGCATTGATAACGACCTGGCTCCTTTCTGCACTATTTTCTTTGTATAAAAAAATAGGAAGCATTCGAGCATGTTTTGGAGAAGAGAGACGACAGGTGTTTTGGGTGATGATGGTGTGCAGCCTTTTTTTCTTTGGCTTATGGCTTGCCGCGTTCTGGCCCGGGGTCATGTCAATTGACTCGCTTAAAATCTGGCGTGCAGCTATGTTGCCCAATGTATATCTGAATGATCACCCTGTATTGAACGTGTTTTTATATAAATATATCTATCAGTTGTTTGGATCTCCTGCGGCGATTGCTGTCGTTCAGATCATTTTGATGGCTTTGTTGGTGTCGTGGTTTTTTTTCTGGCTTTACCGACAAGGTGTATCAATGATGATCTTATTGCCTTGTTTTTTATTTATTCTTAGTGCTGTTCCCGTGGGTTGTTATAACATAATGTTATGGAAGGATGTGCCGTTTGCCCTCTTGGTGGTGTTCTGGGCCTGTGTACTTGTGCGATTGTACCGGGAGAGAAGGCTAAGAACTTTACGCTGGACGAAACAGAAGGTTGTTGTTTTGCTTCTTTTGGCATTTGCCCTTGGGTTAATCCGTCATAATGGTGTTATATATTTGGTATTATTGCCAATACTCTTTCTAGTTTTGCGTTTGGTTCCTTTGAGAAATGCAATGATTATGTTACTATTCTTGGTCGCTATTGGTGCATTAGGGATAACAGCGTTGAAATATACAAATAAAATGCAAGCGTTGGTTTTTGTGAGCCAACAAGTGCAGAATTATGCCAAAGGAATACATATCGACAGTATCAGCAAAGATACAAAACGTGTCACGGAAGATTATCTGAAAATATTAGATTATGATAAGACTCTTCAGCAATGGGATAAATTTCATTACTATTTAAAGGACCGGTATGCCTATTGGTTTCTTTTACACTCGGGTTGGTGGGATGTGTACCCTTACAAAAAAGAAATTGTGAAGTTTCCTTTGCTTAGGCAAAAGTTCAAAATGGTTTACATGAAAAGTTATCAAAAACCATGGGGCCTGTTTTCCTGGAATCCTGTATGGTTACTTGCTTTATTGCCAGTTTTAACACTATTGTTTTGGTGGTTTCCGCATACCTCTATCCTTGGACTGGTTTTACTGGGGGGAGCATTACCGCTAGTGTACTTAAGGATTTTTAATTGGCGTTACTACTATTTTTTGTATATGGGGTTGCTTTTTATTGTACCTCTTATGGGACTTGATTTTACTCACAGAAGAGTGTCGCAGGTGGTTGAATAAGATGCTCTTTTCTATAATTACACCCAATTTTAATGGAGCTGACTTTCTTGAGAAGAGTCTGCAAAGTATAACCAGCCAGCGTGAAAATGATATTGATCTTGAATTGATTGTGGTTGATGGAATCAGTACTGATGCTTCCCATGATATTTTACGGAGATACAGTTCAAATATAAGCAATTTAATTATTGAAAAAGACACTGGGCCAGCCAATGCTATTAATAAGGGGCTGGCTGCTGCTTCTGGTGATGTACTTGCTTGGCTAAATGCTGATGATTTTTATTATCCAAATAGTCTTCAGCGCGTGAAATCTGCAATTGAAAACGTTCCCGATAACGCAATCTATTTTGGAGGTTGTTCGATTGTCGATACAGATGGCCGTGAATCACGAAGTGGTATTACAACTATCAAGCAGTTATTTTTTCCACTATCTTCCAGATTTACTTTTCAATGTATAAATTACCTCTCTCAACCAGCACTTTTTTTTACTCGCCAAGCCTATCAACAAGCCGGGCCGTTACGTGAGGATATGGTTGCTGCATGGGATTATGAGTTTTTTCTTCGATTATGGCACGCAGGTGGGGCAAAGTGCATTACAGGGGAACCTTTATCCGCTTTTCGTTGGCATGAACAATCCATAAGTGGGCAAAATTTTGCTCTCCAGTTTAAAGAAGAATTTGAAGCAGCCCGCTTAGATGCCGGGTATTTCAGCCCTCAATCGTTTCTTCACTATTTTGTGCGTTGGGGAATTGTTGGGATCTATTCGCTGATGGCCATTTCCAGAAAGAGAAAAAAGCTTGGATAAGCCACTTTTTCCTAGGTAGTGCCTGTCCAAAATGACCTGTTTCTGGACAGAAACTAGGCAATTTCGAGTTTCAAGACAGATGATAGTAAGCACTGAAAAGCGTTTTTGTAGCTACAGATGAAATCTAAAAAAATTGTAAAGAATAGTGCAATTTTATTTGTGACCAGAGCTGGCGAAGGAGCCATACAGTTGGCGACTCTTGCAATAGTTGCTCGTTACCTGGGGGCAGAACTATTTGGCGAATACGCCTTTGTTGTAACGGTGAGCTTCTTTTTCTCGGTCATTATTTCATTTGGCACAGGAAATATTCTTATCCGGGAAATTTCGAAAGATCATTCCAAAACCAGTGAGCATGCAACTGTAGTACTCCTTATTCGCCTGCTCTTATCCACCCTTCTTTTGGCAATCGTTGTCCCTCTAACTTCCCTGTTCTCTTTTTCAGAGTTTATTATTAGTGGCATCTATATCATGCTGCTGGCCCATTTTTCCCTGGCACTCGGAAAAACTTTCGAGGAAGTTTATATGGCTCACGAAAGGATGGGATTTATTTTGATCGTTTCGTTTTTATCCAGGCTTGTTGGGTTCTCTGTTATTTTGCTGGCATATTTAACAAAGGCGGATATACTTTTTGTCTTTTATGGAACTTTAATTGCGAACACCTTACGGGTAATTGTTGCATATTTTATCTGTAAAAAATTTTTCGTTTTTCGTTTTAAAGGGGGTACACGTAGCAGTTTTAACTTTTATATTAATAAATCCAAATCGCTATTTGGAGCCACTCTTTTACGTCAATTCAATATAAGAGTGGATGTCTTTTTACTGCAAACCCTAGCAACAAATACCCAGCTTGCTCTATACCACGCTCCCCATCGGATTTTCATGAATATGCAAGCGATTCCTTTCTCAATAACTTCAGCGCTATTTCCCCGTTTTTCTCAAACAGCCAAAGACTCGATGGAAAGACTGGCGGATGATTTTGAAAAAATATTTAAAATTTATTTTGGTGGCTGTACTATTTCTTGTCTGATCGGCTACATTTGGGCTGATGAGGTTATCTTATTGCTCTTCTCAGATAATTATTCCGGAGCAATTATCTGTTTTAAAATTCTTGTATGGGTCTTTCTTACCGGCTCGATAAATGCGCTGTTGGAGACAATGCTCATTGTAGTTGATAAGCAAAGGGAGATTATGTTCGCAAGTTTTCTTGGGCTGGTAATAAATATAATCCTGGATATAGTTCTTATCCCAAAATACCACGCAGTAGGGGCATCGTATGCAACCATGGCATCATATCTATTTGTTATGTTGTTGATGCTTTTTTATCTGACTGCAATCCTGCATAAAAGATCAATTTTCGCCATTGTTGTAAAAATTTGTTTGGTGGCCTTTTGTGCCATATTCTTTGCGGTATATTTTTCTGCTGCAAATAAGTTTTTATGTACTTCTATTTTGGTAATAATTTTTGTGATATTGTCTCATGTGCTTAATATAGTAACAAAAAATGAAATTTTATTTTTTATAAATTTAGTAAAAAGACGACGCCCTCATCTTCCACCCAAAAAGTAGCTACAAGTGCATTTACGATACATGAAATCTCTAATAAAAGATTTTTTCAGATTCCTGTTCTGGTACCCATTGCGATTGTCTCTGAAATTTGTACCCAGGGTGTTGTATCTCAAGGTCGTCCGGTGGGCATCGATACTCCTCAGCCATTTTTCAAAGGGCAAGATGGAGATGATGGCTGATATCTACTGTAAAATCGTTAAGGATAAGCCGGATGGGGATTCAATAAAATATATGCTCAGAAAGGCCTTTGCGGCCAGTCATGTTGACTATGCAGAGGTGCTTTATTACCCCTACCTTAACAAGGCTAATATTGGTGAAATAGTCCATATTGAGGGGCGCCACCATCTTGATGATGCCCTGGCCAGAAAACAAAGTGTCATCATTACCTTTTTTCATTTCGGTTCCCAGAAACTCATCATGCCAGCCTTAGGCTATGGTGGTTATCCTATCAATCAACTGGCTGCTCCGCCAACGATCTGGAAGGAACTTGACGGCCCAAACCGGAAAAGCAAAATGTATTTGCACAGCCTGGATCTGGAAAAAGATTGTGAAAAGAACTTTCCTGTTACTTTTCACTATACAGGTAACAGTATAAGACCGTTAATAAAATGTCTACAAAACGGAGAAATTCTTCTCTATGCCCTTGATGGTGGTTATGGCGGTAAGAAAAATATTAAAACCAGATTTGGCAAGTTAGATTTTGATATTTCTGATACCCCGTTTCGACTGGCCAGAGCAACTGGAGCGATAATTTTACCCGCTTTTCATGTAAGGGGATTAGACTTTAATCACACATTACATATCCATAAACCAATCGTAATTGATCAAGATCAGAAAGATTTTACCGAGCCAGCACAGTTTCTAATGAATGGATTGTATGACTATTTTGTCAAACATCCTTGTCATTACCTGGGCCAGTTGTGGCTTTTTAAAGTTATGGGCAGAATATAGAGTAGGCATATACTATGAACATTTTCCGGTTTTAGTAATGAAAATACTTCTTTCTCAATCTCCATTGGGACCCAAAGAAAGCGTTGTGTTCCCTCAAGGAATCTGTTGTGTTGCAACCAGCGTGAAGGCCAAACATGACCTCAAAGTATTTGACCCGAATATTGAGGTTGGGTATCAAAATAAGCTAAGGGAGCTGATCGCATCATTTCAGCCGGATGTTATTGGCGTTTCTCTTAGAAATATTGATACCACAAGAATAAATGACCCTAAGTTCTATTATCTTGTTTTCCTGGATTTTCTTGTTGAACTCAAAACCATTGCTCCTGATGTCACAATAATTGCCGGTGGAGCTGGGTTTTCAATTTTCCCGGAACGCTTAATGGAACTCTGTAAAGAGATTGATTTCGGCGTTCACTTGGAGGCCGAGGAGAGTTTCCCCGAGTTGCTTGAGAACCTAAATGATCCTGCCGGGGTGAAAGGCGTCTTTATCCGAGATAACGAGGGGGTTATTTATACCGGAGACAGAAACCATGTCGATGTGGCGGCTTTGCCAATTGTTGATCGATCTTTCATAGATATCAACAAATACAGACTAAAACCCTTTGATATTGGTATTGAAACCAAACGGGGTTGTATGCTGAACTGCGCTTACTGTTGCTATCCTCACCTTAATGGTAAAGGCGTCCGTTTAAGGACTCCAGGTCAGGTTGTTGATGAAATTGAAGAGCTTATCGAAAAATATACATTGAAAAATTTCACTTTCATTGACTCGGTTTTTGATGTTCCTAAAAATCACTGTGTGGCAATTGTTAACGAAATAATCAGTCGCAAGATTAAGATTGATTGGTCTGCATGGTTCAGTGGTCGAGAATTTGACGAGGATCTATTCTTCCTCTTTGTTAAAGCTGGATGTAAGGATTTCTCATTTTCACCGGATGCCTATACAACAAAGGCACTTAAGGGCCTCAATAAGTATATCAGACATAAGGACATTATCAGGATATACAATATTTTTAAAAAACATGCGGTGGAAACTGATACCAAAGTGTCATTTAATTTTTTTATTAATTCCCCAGAGATTGGTCTTGTGGACTTTTTTAGAACGCTGTTTTTTTGTGTTAAGGCAAAGATAGTGCTGGGTGACAGGCTTAGCGGTATTGGCACAGACTATATCAGGATTATGCCCTTTACTTTGTTGTACAATACAGCACTTAAGAAAAAACGTATTACACCTGAAACAAATTTATTGCCTGATACTATAGATGATTATAAAGGAATTTTTTATCACGAGCCTGGATCAATGGTTGTTGACGGTATCTTTATGAGTTTTCAGAAAATAAAGTCGGTGATAAAGAAAATTCTTGGGATAGATAAATTTGTAGATGATGGTGAACCCCATGATAGCTAATGTAAAACACTTTTTAAATGCAATTTTCTGGATCGTGTTGAGTGGAATTCTCCCGAAAAAAAGATCTGTATTGCTTTTTACAGGACGCACCGTTGGTTTATTTTTTTATATGTTTTGCAGAAGGCGTGTTGCAATTATAAAAAGTGAATTTAAAAAAATATTTCCTGATAAGGGCGATTGCGAGATAAGAAAAATTGCCAGAGATTCAACCATTGATTATTGCATTAACGAAATAGAACAGGTGTGTTTTCAATATTTATCAACTGACAATATTGATGATTTTATTGAAATACAAGGGAAAGAAGTTTTGGATCAGGCTCTAGAAGCAAGATGCGGAGTAGTTGCTGTAGAACCTCATTTTGGTGCGTATATGATGAATATGCCCGCTCTTGGTTACAATAACTACAAGGTCAGCCAAGTGGCAGCAAGGGGAAATCCCCCTCCTGAAATGATAAAGAAAATCCCAGGGTTGGAACGCAAAGGCCTCAAGAAGGCTGTCCACCATCATCGATTGAACAAATTCGAAAACCTCCTTCCCGTTGAGTTCATCGATATTGTTTATAACTCGTCTCTTAGAAAGGTGTTTGACAAACTAAAAGCCAATGAAATTATAGCAATAACGGGGACGGGGAGGGGTGGCACAAAATTTAACCGGGTTAAACTTTGTGGGCGTGAAGCGTTATTGTCCACCGGTCCCTTCAATATTGCCAAACGGACTGGTGCTGCCCTTGTTCCCATGTTTGTTGTCCGGGGCAGCGACAGTAAAAATCGCCTTGTTGTGGAGAATCAAATCCAAATTGATCTTGATGGAGATGAAGAATCACTTGGGCTTGCCGTGCAGGAGTTTGCTGACTCACTTACCAAATATATTGGTGAATATCCTCACCATTTTGGAATGCGATTGTGGCGGATGAAGGTTCAGGCACACTATGACGACCATCCCTTTTTTACAGACTATACTACTCCTGTATCAGCATCACCAGTTTTGAAGAACAAGAGAATATGAAGGTACAGGAACATCCCCTACGCGATATTGCCAGGGTACTGGTATATTATTCTGTTCCTTTGATTATCAGACTTTTACCGGCAGGAAAGGAGTTTAGTCTTTATCGCTTAATGGGGAGGGTTTATAAACTGATTGCCAGGAGAAAAGTAAAGAAACTGCGGGACAATTTTTTAGAAGTTTTGTCGTTTGAGAGTGAAAAACAGGTTGATTCTGAAATTCAGAACTATATCGAAAATCATTTTGTTGATCGACTGCAACTTTTTTCTTTCCCCCGTCTGAATAGAAAAAATATTCACAACTATATCCATGTGGATAATATGGAAATGTTGGCCAGGATGCTGGAAAAGGGACGTGGCTGCGTTATTATTCATGGCCATTTTGGTCCTGCCCAGCTATTTATTGCAGCAATTGCTCTGGCTGGCTATCCAATTACTCAGCTTGGCTACATATCCAGAGAAGGATACAGCTACATTGGTGAAAAAGTTGCTCTACGTAAACGTTTTGATCTTGAAGAGCAGATTCCTGGGGAAATTTTCTATACGGATCAGTTTTTGCGGCCAATATTTAATAAACTGAGAAATAATGAAGTTATTTCAAATGCGGGTGACGGGAGCCTGTTTGTGGATCATCTCGGAAAACTCGTTTCCATAAATTTTCTCGGTAAAACAAGACCTTTTCCCGTTGGGGCAGTCTCCATGGCACAGTATAATAAGTCTGTATTGCTGCCCTTTTTTATCAACAAGGTACCGGGTGGTAATTATTCTGGTTCATTTGGACAAGAAATAGAAATCGAACCAGGGCCCCAAGGGACGCAAAAAGCGGTACAGGAGTTTGCTAACCTGCTGGCCATGGAAGTACGAAAGTCTCCAGGATTATGGCATTTCTGGGATGAGTTCTCGGAGGCAGATCATAAAGCAGCTTTGAATTGAAGGCATCAATAGAATCTGGAATTGTAGCGAAAATTGCTACTCCACATCAGTTGTTTGTTCCACTGGGATCTTTATTATGAAAACAAAAATAATGATTGTTGGGCTTGATGGGGCTTCATGGCCAGTTTTGACAGATCTCGTTGCAAAAGGTCGATTGCCAAACATCAAAAAACTTATGGAACAGGGTGCTTCCGGACCACTCATGTCCTTGTCTGTCACCGCATCTCCCATCGTCTGGACCTCTCTTGCAACAGGTAAGTTGCCTGAAAAACACGGGGTCGAAGAGTTTATTGTGGATACAAGTGTTATCAAGACAAAACGTGTTTGGGACATTGCTGAAGAAAATGAAATGAGTGTTGGTATCTATGGTTGGCTTGTTACCTATCCGCCTAGGAAGGTCAACGGTTTTTTGATTCCTTGCTGGCTCGCCACTTCTCCTGCTACCTACCCCAGCTCATTGGAGTTTATAAAAAAATTAGAGCTTGGGTTTAAGGGAAAGTACCGTGTTGGGATCTCTGGCTACTTGAGTGCTGCCATAGCAGCTCTTACGTCAGGAGCTAATCTGAGTACCTTGATCGGGTTGGCGGTAAATATGTTCGGTAAATTGATCTTTCGACGTGGACCATCACGGAGTGAATGGATGCTGCGAGTGTTCTCAATGAAACTGCGCATGGAACTGTTTGATCGTCTGGTTCAAAAGTTTCGGTCCGATTTTAGTGCGGTTGTTATTTCGGAAATAGATAACCTGTCCCATCGGTATTGGGGCTATTTTGAGCCCGATAAATTCGACCATATTACAGATAATCAGATCAAAAAATATGGTGATGTGATTCCTAAAATTTATGAAGAGGCCGACAGATCAATAGGCCATATCCTCAAAAGTGTTGATGATGACACATCTGTTTTTGTAATTTCCGATCACGGCTTCCAGGCGCTCACAACCCCCTTGCGGATAAACCCTCATGAATTGTTTTTGGGAACAAAATATCAGAATATTTTTAGTCATTGGTATATCGGAGCAGAATTATGTTTGAAATCAACTCATGGCGCAGGTGCACACAAGCTATTGGATGAGGCCTTTCATTATATTAAAGATTGTCTAATCAAAGACAAAAATATACCACTTTTTGAAATTGACCGGGAGGGTCCCACTGTAGTCAAGGTGAAAGTGAATAAAGAAGTTCTGGATCTCCCCAGTCTAATGACTGACAGCTGCCAGGTGGGGGATAGAAACGTAAAATTTCCAGAAATTATGGCTGAAGGAGCAAACCTTATGACCGGTTTTCATGCACCAGAGGGGATCTTTATTGCCAGAGGGAAAAATATTTGTCAGAACAAAACTATTCAGAACGCTTCTGTTCTTGATGTAACTCCCACAATTCTCCGCCTTTTGAACTTACCACTTGATGAACAGATGGACGGAAAGGTTCTTGAGCAAGCCCTAGATGATGGATTTATCAAGAAGCATCCTATTAAAAAAGTAGCCTCTTATGGTCTGGCCGATTTGCAAACTGATGCAAAAGCGATGAATGGCGAATCACAACAGCAAATAACCGAGCGGTTAAAGCAATTGGGGTATCTCTAATCAGGAGCGGAGGATGAGAATTGGAATTGATGCCAGAGCAATAGGTACTTACCCTGGAATTGGGACGTATGGTGACCAGCTCATTAGGGCTCTTGCCAAAATTGATCGTGAGAACGAATACATTATATTTAAAAATTCGGTTTATACATTCCCCCCCGAAATTGGTTCAAATTTCATGGCGATTGATGTGGACATTCCCGTGCTATCAATTGCTTCTCTATTTAGATTTGGTTCGATTGTTGCCGCGAAAAATCTCGATGTTCTTCATTCCATTTGTGAAATTCTGCCTTTGGGAGGCGACTACAAGAAGATTATCAATGTCCATGACCTTATCAACCTTGCCTACCCATGGGCATTCAAGCATCAAAACAGGATTAAAGACCTTACTCTCAGATTGTATTTTAGGACAATAGCCAGATATGGTATTAGAAATGTTTCAGGCATCATCGCAATTTCTAACTACACAAAACACGATCTTATTAATTGGCTGGAAATAGATGACGAAAAGATATTTGTAACATATTTGGCAGCGGGGGATAATTTCAGGCCGGCATCACCTGAAGAATTGCAAGTTGTGCATAAAAAATACCACCTACCGGATAAATTTTTGTTCTATATCGGTAGTATCAAGCGAAATAAAAACATGTTACGCCTTATCAAAGGATTTTCCAGTTATGTTAGGAATAATCCCCAGGACAAAGAACTTGCCTTGGTAATTGGCGGTTTTAAACAGTTTGATCTCTCTGTCATACAAGAAGAAATAAGGCGATGTGGGGTGGAAGACAGGGTTCATTTTTTAGGCTACGTTGACGAAAAGGAATTGCCAATACTGTATAGTTTGGCTACGGCTCTGATCTATCCATCAACCTATGAGGGCTTTGGCCTTCCTCCCCTGGAAGCAATGTGCTGCCATACTCCGGTGATTTGTTCCTATGCGACATCACTACCAGAAGTCGTTGGTGATGCGGCTTTGCTGGTAAATCCATTTGATCCCAATGATATTGGGGAGAAAATAGCCTCTTTGGTTAGGGATGAAAACCTTCAAGAAGAGCTGATCATGAGAGGTATTGATAACCAAAAGAGGTTTTCATGGACAAAATGTGCAAGAGAAACTCTAGAGATATACAAGAAGGTCGCAGCACACTGATTTGAAAATAAAATGATAAATCAGTATGTTACCTTGCGCGCCTCATGGGGTGAAGGTTTGAACCGAAAACCTTCTAATAAAACTGCAACAATTTGCAATCAACCGTCAGCAGGTTTATTAAATACAACGGTATACCTACGTGCAACCCAGCCTTGTTTCTCGTCAGGTGTCTTGATGTATAGCCAACTGTCACTTGTTCCAAGCACGTCAAGAACCATACCTCTCTTGACAACAGTTACAATACTGTTTTGAATTCCTGGAGCACTTCGTACATTTAATGCTTCACTGGTAACACTAACTTTACTTTCTGGAGATGCCTCAGGAAGAGGGTTAGACACAACAACAAAGCCTTGCGGTGCTTTCTTATAATAATTTCCTGCAACGGTATAAAAAAGTATCCCTCCCACGGTAAAAGAAACATATCCCGCAGGTAAACTGACCACCACTCTTCCAAAAGGAATGGGAGCGCGGACAGTAACATGAGGACGGCGTACAGGAGTTGGGCGGACTACCACCGGGCGTGCCGGATGGACTATTACTCTTGGGGGTGGTGCAGTAAAACCTACTTGTGCCGATAACAAAAGTGATGCCACAACGCCCAATGCTACCATCGACTTCATCCTTTTGTCACTGCTATTATTAGAATTCATAGCTGTTCTCCAAACGTTTCTTCGAAATAAGATCACGTACAATATTCCCAAGCATTACCCTGATAGACATTAAACAACGTAACAAAATTGTATTCAACATTTATTTATCGCCTGCTGCACTCTTGATATTTGCAACAACAAGGAATCAGTGTTAAGTTGGCCGGGAAAATGGCCCCTTCATAATGTGTGGTTCTCTTCGAATCTTCCTTTATCTGGAAATTGCAACTCTAAAGTACTGTAACCCGTTTGTTTCACATGATAAAAAGAACTTATTACCCAGAGATAGATGGATTGCGAGCCATTGCTGTAACAGCAGTGCTGTTATTTCACTTTAAGTTTGCAGCTTTTAGCGGTGGTTATACCGGTGTGGACATTTTTTTTGTTATTTCCGGTTTTCTTATCACGAGAAATATCGTCTTTAGCATTCAAAATAAATCATTTTCCTTTGGTCAATTTTACCTGAGACGAATACGCCGTCTATTTCCTGCTCTTTTTGCAACGTATGCGGGAACACTTTTGCTGGGGTACTTACTGTTCACCCCAGAGCATCTGGCAAGATTAGGGAAAAGCTCAATTTTTAGTATGCTATCGGTCTCAAACTTTTTTTTCTGGAGTGAAGCTGGGTACTTTGATACATCTCTTGACTTTAAACCACTGCTACATACCTGGTCATTGTCAATTGAGGAACAATTTTATTTCGTATGGCCAAGCATCCTTCTTTTACTCTCTAAAACAAAAAAAACTGTATGGACAGTGCTCTTTATTGTGAGCGCCGGAGTAGCATCTGTATACTGGGCGGAATTACGGCTAGTTTCAGACCCTTCTGGTGCTTTTTTCCTTCCCTTCTCAAGAATTGTCGAATTTGCCATTGGCGCTCTTCTTGTCTGGATTATTCGTTTTCAACCAAAAAACAAAACTGTTCTTGAACCCATTCTTGTAGCAGGACTTATTTTAGTTTTGTACGCCATATTCTCCTTTGATGAAAATACAGTGTTTCCTGGAATCAACTCCTTGGTTCCAGGCATTGGTGCTGGTTTGATTATATATGCTTGTAAAAGTAGCTATTTTGGCTGGTTACTTAGAAATCGTTTGTCAGTAGGAATCGGCTTAATTTCCTATTCGCTTTATCTGATTCATTGGCCGCTCATTGTCTTTTATAAGTACTGGAAATATACTGAATTTACGTCAAAAGATAGGCTCTTCCTTCTTATCGCAACGATCATTTTAGCCGTTTTATCATATTTCTTCGTAGAACAGCCCGTTCGACGATATCGATTTTCTGTCCATAAAAACGGCCCCAAAACGTTTGCTGCCATATGCGCAACCCTTGCAATAGCGCTTATTATTTCATCCAGCATCATCATTAAAAAAGAAGGTGTTCCCCAACGCATCAGTACTAAATTTTCACAAGTCAAAAATATTAAGCAGTTTCATACTGATCAATATGGAGGAAAAGGGTATGAACGAACGGGAAAACTGGGGGCTGACAAAGCAAATGATAGAAATACTACTGTAATTTTAGCAGGAGATAGTTTTGCCTTGCAATATGCCACAGGTCTGGATCAGCTCTTTAAAAAAGAAAACATTTCCGCAACAATAATAACTGATTACTCTTGTATCATTGGTCCCGAAATCACCTTTTTATATAAGGGAAAAGCTGACAAAGTATGCACAAGAAAGAACCAGCAATTTTTTAAATTTGTAAAAAATAATAATTACCCTGTGATTTTTTCTCAGGCATGGACATGGTATATAACTGCAGTGAGTGATAGGGACGGCAAGCAGATAGAATTTAAAGATAGAGAGCAATACAACGATTTTATGATAAATAATCTGCATAAAATAAGAAAGGAGTTGGGGTCTGAGCAGCAATTAATAATCATTGGCACGCCTCCTGGAAGTGGAAACAGAAACGGTGTTATCTCTTGTCTAAATCGTCCAAACTATCTACCGAATAATTGTCTTGACGCCATGGTGTTTGATAAGCATCAAGGAAATGGTTGGAGTATCAACAAAAAGCTTCAATCTTTTGCTGATGCAACAGAGAATACATATTTTTTGGATCCTTACCGAGTATTTTGTGATGAAAATGTTTGCTACGCCCTTGATTCTCAAGATGACAAGATATGGTATTCCGATGGACACCATATTTCCATTGATGGTTCCATGAAATTTATTGATGATCTTAGTCACGAGTTATTGATGATATTAGGAAAAACGAGTAGAAACAACTAGGAGTTGTCGCATAATTCTTGTTCAATTCCTACGGTGAAAAGAAAGCAGTGAATACGGTAAAAATGGAAAATGTAGAAAATACACAGGATGTTATTTTTGTTGTTATTCCTGTTTACAACGAATCGTCAGTGATACAGTCTGTTATTGATGAAGTAGTTGCTGCTGGCCCGTATAGAATAATTGTGGTTGATGATGGCAGTTCGGACAATACTTTTCAAGTGGCCCAAAAAAATCCTGAAATAACCGCATTACGACATAAAATTAATCGTGGAAAGGGTGCAGCGATTAAAACTGGTATTGTCGCTGCAAATCTTTTAGGAGCTGACATTGTAGTGACAATGGACGGTGATGGGCAACATGATCCGGAAGATATTGCTGTTCTTGTTGAACCTATCCTTACAAAAAGATGCGATGTTGTTTTAGGAAGTAGGCGTGTTGATACAGGTGAAATGCCCAAAATAAAAGTGCTGGCCAATAAAATAGGTAATATGGTGACTTGGCTATTGTATGGCATGATGGTATCGGATAGCCAGTCTGGTTTTAGGGCATATTCACATTTTGCGGCTCATATTATTGATACCAAAGCAGATAAATATGAGTATGATAGTAAGGTAATTCGAGAGATTAATAATAATCGTCTGAAGTTTGAGGAAGTACACATTAAAGTACGGTATACTGAATATTCCATGGGGAAAGCTCA
Organism: Desulfocapsaceae bacterium; assembly: GCA_050291935.1. Taxonomy (GTDB): domain Bacteria; phylum Desulfobacterota; class Desulfobulbia; order Desulfobulbales; family Desulfocapsaceae; genus Desulfocapsa. Next base: position 68,878 of record JBNKKR010000005.1, read on the forward strand.
AAAACAGGGGTTTGTAAATGGAATTAAAACACTTATTCGCATGATTTGGGGGATGTTAGTGTGAAGTTTCAACTCTATCAGATAGTAGTGGTAGGACTATCTTCTGTAATGCTGTTTCAGGGAATAAAAGAATTTGTTAAGCGTGAGACTGGACAGACCTTACTTAAGTTGGTTGTGCGGTTGATTGTGTGGGGGGGGATGGCATTGGTTGCCATTTACCCGGATTTTACGATGTTAATGGCTCGGTTAATCGGTATAGAAGGAAATATCAATGCCGTAATTCTAACGGGATTTCTTCTTGTTTTTTTGATTATTTTTAAGCTGTTATCTGCCATAGAGAAAATTGAACAGAATATTTCCGAATTGACCAGAAAAGAAGCACTGAGCGATCTTTCAGATTCACTAACAAAAAAAAATAAGTAGCAGTTGTACGTGAAAAGAGTGATAAATCATTTTGCAAAATACAATACTATCCTGCGAAGCGGTGTCATTGTCTTTTTGGGACTTTGGTGTGTTGTTTCTCTGGCGGCATTTGTTGGCATGTATAAACTGTGGTGGGACCGGGAGCGTGTTCAATATCTCGGAAAGGATGTCACCGAACAGAGAAAAATTGTTTTTCAGTTAGCAGGTATACCACAGTCGTATCTCTCAGCACTGAATGTTGCAGTTGATCAATGGCCGGAAAAGACCCACTACTCCATTGAAGGGCAAAAAGTGAAGGGGTCTTATTTAGCTTATCTCCTGATTCCTCGTGTACCTTCTTCAGAAAATGACTCACATAGACTTGTTTTAACAGAAAAAGCTACTGTGGAAGGAGGTGTTCCAGGAGGAAAATTTGAAAAACGGCCAAAGAATCAATATGTTGCATCCCAAGGTTTTGTGCTTTCGGTTTTGTCCATTTCTGGATTGGCTTTGTTTTTGCGTCGTTTTGTGAAAAATTACAACCTCAGTGTTCCGGAAATATTTGCTGCTGTATGTTTATTGGTCTCTGGTGTAACACTACTTAGTAAAGTACTTTTTCTGTATACGGCTCCTGCATTTTATCTAGTTGTATTAACATCTTTTGTTGGGTGGATATCTCTTCTCTTTAGAGGTGGTAGCCGGATAATGCGAATGGCTACAAGTGGAAAACACAGCACTAGCGCTCAAGGAACTAGGTGGAGAACAACGGTTATCTGGATAAGTTGCTTTTTAATCGCTCTTGCTGTGTTATGGGTGCTATTGATGTCAGTAATTGTTGTGCCCGACGATTGGGATGCCTGGGCGATTTGGGGGGCAAAGGCAAAGATGCTGGCCCTTGGCTATGGACCATTAGAGGATGTTTTTCCCTTTGGTCATTCTGATTACCCTTTACTATGGCCTACGATTTGGGCCTTCTCCGGTTGGTGTGGCGGTGGTTGGGAAGAACAATGGAGCAGAGGTTGGGGAGCAGTTTTCCTTCTGTTGAGTTGCTGGGAAATAGCTGTAATTGTGTTCCGCTCCACTAAGCGGCAGGATATTGCTCTTATGGCAGGTGCACTGTTTGCCTCCATTCCTTTGGTTCCACTTATTGCTTCCTGGTCCTATGCTGAGGCGCCATTTTGGCTTATGATTGTAAGTTGTTTTGGTTGTTTATCGTTATGGCGTAAAGACGGATCTGACACTCAACTGATATGGGCCGCAATTCTTGCAGTAGCTGCTGCTTATACCAAAAATGAGGGACTCCTCTTTGCTCTTATCATGGCTGTATGGGTCTTCTTTGTACCCGGTCGTCGCATCTACTCCCTATTTCTTTTTCTGATCGTTGTTATTGGGCTTTATGCACCTTGGTATTATTGGGTAAGAATTGTTGCAGATTTTGGTTCTCATGCAACATCAGGTTTAAGTCTTTCAACTGATGCGATGTTAAGGGCATGGGGGCGTCTTCCCAACGCCCTTGAAATGATCGTAAAGTTGTATGGTGATGTACGGCAGTGGAATTTGGTGCTTTGGGGACTTGGATGTGGATGGGTACTATTTTTTTTCAGACCAAGAAAAATGATCGATGCTTTGATCCCTGTCCTTATGTTGCTTGGATATTTGCTTATCGTGCTCTTTCATCAGGCGGAGATCTATTGGCAGGTGGGGACCTCATGGAATCGGTTAACTGTGCAAGTGCTTCCTTTGCTGATTGTTGTTGTTATTCCAGGAATTGTACAAGAAGTGTTGGACAGATAAGGCCGTTATGTTTTTCCTAAGTCGCCTCATTGTCGAATTACTTTCACCACTTACCTTTGCTCTTCTATTATTATGTTTTAGTTTGTTATGTTATCTCTTACGACGGCGGTCAGCAGGGATATTTTTTCAAATTGTTGGACTTTTGATTATATTGATTTCAGGCTATGGTATCGGTGCTAAAAAATACCTTTTTTCCCTTGAAAATCGATACCAACCGTTTGCTATTGAAAATATTTCTTCAGATACACAAAAAGAAATAGGTTATGTGGTGGTGTTGGGGGCCGGGCATGTTTCAGATTCACGGCTACCAGTGACAAGTCAGGTTGGAGGGAGTTCTCTCTATCGTTTGGTTGAGGGAATCAGGGTATCTAAAAGTTTACCAGGGAGCGTCTTAATTCTCAGTGGTGGTATTGGTTATGATCCGGTGCCCAACGCTGAGGTGGTGGCTGAGGTAGCTACTATCTTAGGGCTTGATTCAAAATCCATAATCATTGAGAACAGACCTCGTGATACAGAGGAGGAGGCGGATTTTCTAAAACCGCTACTCCACGAAAAACCGTTTATATTGGTTACGTCTGCAGCTCATATGGCAAGGGCCATGGATATTTTTTTGCAACGTGGAATGTCTCCAATTGCAGCGCCAACCGATTATATAATAAAACAACATCTTAACGCACCTGCAGGGGATTTGTTTCCTACTACTAACAATATTGCTATTGTAAAACGGGTGATCTATGAATGGATTGGAACAGTATGGATGAAACTAAAGAGAACTATCAGAAGCTCTCCATAATCATACCAGTGTACAACGAACAAAAAACGTTGCAACAGGTAATTGATATGATTGCGGCAGTTGAGCTGCCTTTGAAAAAAGAAATTGTATTGGTGGATGACTACTCAACGGATGGAAGTCGTGAGTTAATAGAGAGTGGAATCCAAATTGAAGGGGAGCAACTGGTTAAAGTTTTCCATAGTGTAAATCAGGGAAAGGGAGCTGCTCTTCGTTCCGGATTCAAGGCTGCAACGGGAGATATTGTATTAATTCAGGATGCTGATTTGGAGTATAATCCGCAAGAATATCATAGGCTTTTAGCGCCAATTATTGATGGCCGTGCAGATGTCGTATATGGGTCACGTTTTGTTGGATCTGATGCCCATCGTGTACATCTTTTTTGGCATATGGTGGGCAACAGGATACTAACCTTAGCATCCAATATGTTGACTAACCTTAATTTGACGGACATGGAAACATGTTACAAAGTATTTCGAAAACCCATACTGGATACCATTAGCATTTGTGAAAATAGATTTGGATTTGAACCTGAGATTACAGCAAAAATTGCAAAGCAACGATGTAAGATATATGAAGTTGGCATTTCGTATAATGGCCGCTCTTATGAGGAAGGAAAAAAGATAGGGTGGAAAGATGGTGTCAGGGCTTTTTGGTGTATTGTAAAGTATAATATGCTGCGCTATTAATTGCCCTTATGGCCCCAAAAAAGGTGTTAAGGCATGGGGAGTTAAGGACTGAAAATGGAAGACTATAACATTAAAAAAAGAGTATTAGTTACTGGCGGAGCAGGTTTTTTGGGTTCACATCTTTGTGAAAAACTGCTTGACCAAGGAGCAGAAGTACTTTGTCTTGATAACTATTTTACTGGGACAAAACGAAACATTCAAGCGCTTCTTCATAACCCCTCTTTTGAGCTACTCCGTCATGATGTGACGTTTCCTTTGTATGTTGAGGTTGATGAAATCTACAATTTGGCCTGTCCTGCCTCTCCTATTCATTATCAGCATGATCCTGTGCAGACAACCAAAACTTCTGTGCATGGGGCAATTAATATGCTAGGCCTTGCAAAGCGTGTACGAGCTAAGATATTTCAGGCATCCACAAGTGAGGTGTATGGAGATCCGGAAGTTCATCCTCAAGTGGAGACCTACTGGGGGCACGTGAATCCGACGGGGATTCGCTCCTGTTACGATGAGGGGAAACGTTGTGCGGAAACGCTGTTCTTCGATTATCACCGCCAGCATAATCTTCGAATAAAGATTGGACGATTGTTTAACACCTATGGTCCCAGGATGCATCCCAATGACGGTCGGGTTGTCTCCAACTTTATTGTTCAGGCTCTAAAAGGCATTCCCATTACAGTGTATGGTAATGGCTCCCAGACACGCTCTTTCTGTTATGTTGATGATTTGATAGAGTTAATGGTGTTGTTTATGAACAGTGATGATGATTTTACTGGGCCCATGAATATGGGGAATCCCAATGAGTTCACGATCCTCCAACTTGCAGAACTTGTGACGGAGATGATTAGTTCGTCATCAGATATTGTGTATAAGGATTTACCAGCGGACGATCCGAAGCAGCGGAGTGCTGATATCTCCCTTGCGAAAAACAAATTAGGTTGGGAACCGACTACCCAACTAGAAGAAGGGCTTCGGTATGCAATTGATTATTTTGATAATTTATTGTCGGAGGGCTGGAAGTAAGAAAATGTGAGAAGAAACAATATATCGGACACACTGATGCTAGAGTAGAGTGTTGAAAACTACACCTGAAAAATTTGATTTCAGAAGTAATTTTCAGCACTCTTTTATTTTTTAAAAAAGGTTTTTAAAGTGGTATCAGCAAAATATGATCAATTTCCCGACCATGCACCCATGGTTACGGTCGTTATTCCCTGTTACAATCAGGGGGCATACCTTCAGGCAACAGTTGATTCTGTTTTAAAGCAGACCCATTCGAATATTGAAATAGTTGTCGTTAATGATGGTTCAGATGACGAACATACCTTATCTGTTTTTCAAATCTTGGAAAGACAAAATGTTCCGGTGCTCCATACTGCAAATCAGGGACTTGCTGCGGCGAGAAACAACGGGATCAATATAGCTCGGGGAGAGTTTATTCTTCCACTTGATGCCGACGATTTGATTGGAGAGTTGTACGTTGAGAAGGCAGTGGCAGTGTTTGAAAAAGATCCTTCAATTGGGATTGTGTATTGCAAGGCAAAGCTATTTGGTGCTGTTGAAACGGAGTGGTTGCTTCCTCCCTATTCCTTGGAAAAGATGCTTTTTGATAATGTGATATTTTGTTCCGCATTATTTCGAAAAGCGGATTGGGAGGCTGTTGGTGGCTATGATACAGCCATGGTGTACGGCTGGGAGGATTATGAATTTTGGCTGTCTCTTATTGAACTTGGACGTGGTGTGTATCAGATACCGGAGATCTTTTTCTTTTATCGGGTTGCCTCCGATTCGATGGTACGAAGCAAGAAACGATCTGAAAAAGTTGCCATGTTCAAACGCATTTTTGAACGACATCAGCAGTTGTATGCAGACAATATAGAGATATGGATCAACGCCCTTCTGGATATTAATGAAAAATATTATAGCAGCAAGCTCTATGTTGATACCGGTGAGGGTATAAGTGAACAGAATTGCCTTAGTCGGAAAGTGGATCAAGGGACCGCTGAGATACACTTTGTAGTGAAAGATTTTAAAAATATACAAAGCATTCGTTTTGATCCAGTGGATGCTCCTGCAGTTGTTGAAATTTTTGAAATCAGGTTTGTTGATAACAAGGGGGGGGCACAGATTGTTGCAGTATCTTCAGATAATGCAATGGGAAGGGAAGGTGCAAAGATGTATTTTGCAAGCCATGATGCCAACTGCTTTTTTGATGTAAGCGAAGAACAGTTACAGGATCTTGCAACCATAACCGTAAAACTGAGTTTTTTGGCATTGGAAGCGGACGCTCTTAGGCAGATTGTCCAGTGGCAACAACAACAACTTGAAATGGTAGCGGCCCAAAAAAACATTTTTCCCGGTGGATTGAAAACCATGGGGAAGGTGATAAAGAGAATTGCGGGTAAAGCTCACCCTGAAGAGTAATTTTCCAGATTTTAGCAAAACGTATTTTTTACTCAAGTCATTGTATTTTATGAAAGAAAGTATTAAATATCTTCGCCGGTCACTTGGCTACTATATACGAAATAAGGTGTATCGTACTCTCTTTCATTCCGGGCTGTTTTGCGATCTGTATTACAGGGAAAAGGATCTCAATTTACAGGATGCCGACACTACGCTGCTTATTCATTATGTGGATTTTGGTATTGAAGAGGGGAGGATTCCTTCACCATTCTTTGATCTGTCATTTTATACAGAACATTATGATGTCCCAGACAATATCGATCCTTTTCTTCACTATGTTACAACCGGGATTGAAAAAAATTATAAACCTTGCAGTTGGTTTGACCCAATATTTTATAAACAGCACTATTTACATTCAGCTTTTCCTGCGGGCTCAGCCTTGCAACATTACAACAAAAAAGGTTGGCAACAGGGCTTATATCCCAATAGGGAGTTGTTTGCTCTACCGGTAAAGCCCCTTATTTCCATTCTAATTCCTGTTTTTAACGCTTCAGTCCATCAACTCAACGACTGCATCTTTTCTGTTATTTATCAATCCTATCCTCGCTGGGAACTCTGTTTGGTGGATGATTGCAGTACAAATGATGACGTACGTCCATTGCTGGAACGCTGGGCAGCGGTGGATAGGCGGATTAAAGTTGACTTTTTACCTACAAACAGTGGGATTTCTGCTGCAACAAATAGAGCGGCGGAATTAGCCACAGGAGACTATCTGGCTTTTCTTGATAACGATGATGAATTGGCCCCCGAGTGTTTTTCTACCATTGTTAAGAACATTAATAAAGAGAATGCTGAGCTGTATTATACAGATGAAAATCTGGTAAATGATGACAATAAAGTAGTTGGTGTCTTTTATAAACCTGACTTTAACCCCGAACTCCTTTTGAGCCATAATTATGTCACCCATCTTGTGGTGGCCAAAACAACGTTATTTGAGAAGGTCGGCGGCTTTGACAGCGAAAAAGATGGAGCGCAGGATTTTGATTTATTTCTGAAAATGTCTGAGAAGGCAGCAGGTATTGTCCATATTCCTCAAATATTGTACCACTGGCGTGCCACCGCATCTTCAACATCCATTGACCATTCGCAGAAAAGCTATGCAAATGAGGCAGGGCGAAAAAGTGTTGTTGATGCCCTGCAACGACGTGGGATCCAAGGACGAGCCGATTTCACCGATTGGAAATTTTATTATACGGCAAGAAGGTGTGTCGAAGAACAGCCACTTATTTCTGTGGTGCTTTTTCATTCTCAGCATGTTGAACTTGTTCATTGTTTACAACATCTTCTTGAAAACAGCTTTTATCCCTCTCTTGAAATCATTCTGCTGCAAGGAGCCGAATTTTTAGCTGATAATGGTATTGAACATGGGGAACAAGTCATATCGATTACCCAACTACTGGAAAAAGAGAGCATACCGGCGAGTTTGAATCATGCGGTAAAACAGTGTAGTGGAGAGTATATTGTTTTTCTTAATGCTGCTATTCGAGTTTGTAACAGAAACTGGCTGAGTAGATTTTTGGAATATTTCAGCGAAAAAAATGTAGCAATGGTTGGCGGGGAACTCATCTCAGAAAAACCCAAATATGCCGTTAGCAGAGTACCCGATATAAATAATCATTCTGTGGGTTACTATACGCAATTTTTACAAGACTGTTCCAGGCATCTTAATGGCTTACGTTGGCCGCAAAATGTTTGTTCCCTGTCTTGGAATTTGGTAATGGTTGATCGGAAAAAGTTTGTGGAAGTGGGCGGCTTTGATGAAAAACGATTTCCGGACCTTTTTGCCGATACGGATCTTTGTTTTCGATTGTATGAGGCTGGATATAATCTTGTGTATACACCTTTGGTTAGCGGTGAGCTGCTGGAACTTGATGCTGATGATGGGGAGCAACAATTGGAACAGGAGTCTTTTCATGCCAAAAAACAGTTTCAAAAAAGATGGAGACGCTTTTTGCTCAATGGTGATCCTTACTATAATTACGGGGTGCTAAAAGAGGCCGGTATTGGACTTGATGCATTTAAGAAGTGGTATGCGGGAGTGGATTGAAAAGAACGGAAAACTTGTCGAATTAAAAGCTTTACAGTATGGTGTTTCTGCAATAGTATCGCGTGCCAGTCTTTGTTGCCAATAATTCTCAAAATTGATCAGCCATTGTGAAAGTTTCCGTTGTTATTCCCGCATATAACCATGAATTATTTATTGGCCCGGCCATTGAAAGCGTTCTTGGGCAAACGCTGCAGGATTTTGAGCTGATAATTGTCAATGATGGTTCAACCGATGGTACAGAGGATGTTATAAAAGGCTATTCCGATCCCCGAATACGTTATTTCTATCAGGAAAATCAAGACGCCTTTAATACCATAAACCGAGGTGTCGGCCTCGCAACTGGTGAATATATCTCCATTTTAAATTCCGATGATATCTACGCTGTGGATCGGCTGCAGCGACTTGTTGCGGTGCAGCAAAAGACAGGCGCGCACTGTTTGTTTACCGATGTGATCCCCATTTCAGATGCAGGTGTTGAATTTACCGATCCAGCATTTGGCTGGAATGTATGGCACCAAAAAAATCGTACTTTTTTCAAAAAGACACAAGATTTATATACAGCATTTTTGAAGGGTAATTTTATGGTTACCACCTCAAATTTGTTTATGACCCAAGACGCAGCAAAGACGGTCGGGCAATTCTGTTCACTTCGTTATTTGCATGACTATGATTTTATTTTTAGAATGATGCTCGCCTTTCCTCAAGGGGTGCACTATCTGGATGATGCCAAACTCCTCTATTACCGGATCCACGACGGCAATACCTTGGGCGAAGCTGCGATCATTGGAAGAGAACAGGATCAGGAACTGATCACCAAATATATGTTGGCCAAGATTCCTGAAGAGCTGAAACAGTATGTCTTATCTGGGGCGGATAGGTTGCAGGAGTTGCAACAGGAGTTACATGATGTCCGCAATAGTTTGGCCGCAGGCCGTGAGCCAAGTGTGAGAGAGAGTTTTGCCGGATTTGTAAAAGCACTACAATATAAACTTGGGAAAAAGCTTAAACGATGAAGATACCCAAGTACTATTCCCTATCATCCCTGATTAAGGCAGGGAGGGAAATTGCCCCTTTGGTTGATGTTGTAACTTTTGATCTTTTCGATACGCTGCTTATCCGCAGAATACATGACCCTGATCTAATCAAACTACCTGTTGCACGCTATGTCGCCAAGATGGCTAGTAAAATGGGCTTGTCCTGGACCAAAATGCAGGTTCAGGAGTTGCGTGATACCATTGAAGCCAGGCATCGCCAAGAGACGGGGAAATCATTTGATGATCACGAAGCCTGTTATCCACGCTATATGCAGGAGATGCTTACGGAGATATTTCCAAGCGATGCCGATATCGACACTCTCTACCAGAAAGTTGTGGAGTATGAAATCAAAATGGAAAATTCCATGCTGGTTCCCCGTGGAGAACTTGTTGACTGGCTCCGGGAACTCCGTAAGCAGAAGAAAAGGATATATATTGTCTCTGATATTTATCTCCCCGCAATCTATTTAAAACAACTTGTTAAACATGCCGGGTTCCTGGATCTTGTGGATGATGTTATCTCTTCTGCAGACACCTTTTTGGCCAAGGCATCGGGGAATGGATTTCCCCTTTTGCAAGAAAAGTATAGCCTCGATCCAAAACGATGGCTTCACGTGGGTGACAACCCCATTTCAGATGGTTTACGTCCCCTTGAATTTGGGATAAAGGCTCTGGTTCTCCATGATTCTGAGGAGCACAGACGTAAATCCATTATCCGCAGGATGGTTAATTATAGTGCGGGACGGCCATTCTGGCGGGGTCGTGCATTACAGCAGCTGATGCTTCCCCTTGAATATGAGAATGTCAAGCGTGACCCTCTGTATGTGGAAGGATATAGTTTTTTAGGACCAATCTTAGGCTCATTTATTCAATCTGTTGCCGCAAAGTGTAAGGAAAAAAGGATTAGCAAGATCTTTTTCCTCTCAAGGGAGGGGTGGACTTTTAAGAAATATTGGGAAGCTGCAACTCCATACCTCTTTCCCGAAAAAGACCTTCCTGAAACCGAGTATCTCTATGTAAGCAGAATGGCCCTTGCTGGAGCCAGTTGCGCCTACACGGGACTTACCCAAACCAAAGCGGATATAGTCTTTTTACCCACCGGGAACTCAGATTTTTTAGATGTTTGTCGGGTGTTTTCCCTTGATCCCAAGCCCTTTGTGTCCCACCTGGCCCGATATGAGCTCACCGAAACCACCACCCTTGGCCATATGCATCAAGGTTATGAGCAACACAATAGGGAACGATTTAATGCGTTGATTGTGGATGAATCTTTCCAAGATGAGGTAAAACGACAAACACGTCCTGCCAATGATGCCTTACAACTCTACCTTGAAGAACTTGGATTCTTCTCCCATAAGGACGTTGCCCTTGTGGATATCGGTTGGCTGGGAACAATACAACGTTTTTTTTATGATGCCATCGCTCACCGGGAAGATGCTCCCAAATGCCATGGACTGTTGTTTGGCGCAACCAGGGGAATTCCCTTTCCCACAAACGAGAAGAATTTCATTGAAGGTGTGGTTTATGATAAGAATCGATTTGATTTCGCTGCCTCTTCAATCATGTATACAAGGGACCTTTTTGAAGAGGCGTGCCGTGCACCTCATCCCACATTGAATGGCTATAAAAAAACGGTGGATGGCTATGAACTTGTTTTTCGGCAAACTGACGACGCCATTGGCCAGGCCGAAAAGGAACAGGATGAGAATTTTGCGCCACTGCAACAGGGGATTTTCGATTCGGCTGCTGCCTTTGGTGCGGCGTCAGCACTACTTGGATATTCCCAAAATGATTATCGTCCCTGGCTGAACCATCTGATGGTGAGTAAGCTCGCCTTTGCCACAACAAAGGAAATAGAGACGATCAGACACACACACCATCTTGATGATTTTCATGGTACGAAAAAAGTTGTTAATGCAGCAGCACACCAATCAGATGAGCTATGGCATCTCCCATCGTTTGCACTTCGTTGGAGCCCATTTGTAAGGCTGCGAAGGTATTTAAGACATATGAAGGATCGGCTGAATGGGTAGTACACGTGGTAGAAAAAGAGTGATGAATACAGGTTTTGATCTTTGTTCCAATCCATTGCACCGGGTTGCAAAACATTACTTCCTTGGTCGCTTTATTCCCCACGGCAGCAACCAAGGGGGAGGGGGAGTAAAGTGTCTACTTGTCCTTTGGGTGAGTTGCTATTTTGGTCGTCCCTTATTCTGGTTTGCTACACGGTTTCAAAGGGCTGCAAATCTCTTATTGCAAGTTAGGCAAAGACTTCCATTCTTGTAAAGCCTCTTTTTTACTTATTTTATTTGGTGAATAATGGATCATCCTGTAAATCGCTTTCGAAAATGGACTATTCCACTGCTACTTGGAATTGTGCTTTCATTTGCATACCTCCATTTTTTTGAGAACAGGGCCTATGTTGAGCTTGAGATACAGGTTCCCAAGAAAACGTGGTTTACCCTGTATTGGGCAAAGGAGGGAAAAGGATACAGCAAATGGAGAAGGGCAAAAGTTAGAGTCTATCCAGGAAAAGAACGATATCATTTTTATCTCAGCGACTTGCGAGGTGTTGCGCGTTTGCGCGTTGATCCGCAAATGTACAGGGGAGAGGTGGTGCTAAAAGGCTTGCATATTCGGCAAAATGGCAAGCAACCTTTACATTTCACAAAGGAACATGATTTTAAGGCTTTTCGCCCGCTCTTTCAGATAGCAAACAGTCATTGGGACAAAGACGGTTTTCATATAGCAAGTAGTGGAAATGACCCGCAACTTGAACTTTTTCTATCCTTGCATGACGAACATTCAACTATCTGGCTTCTCTTTGTTCGTTTAGTCGCTATTTTTGCCCTGATTTTTCTCTTTTTTCGGGCAACAGAGAATTTTCGTCAAGAAGAGGTGTTCATTCCCATTTTCATGGTGGTGGCATTTACGTTAGTGTTGATAATGGCAGTTATCTCCGAGGAAAATGTGCATCCGGATGAATATGTTCATTTGGATGCGGCGGACTATTATACAGATAATTTTCTTCCACCCAGGGTGGATGATCCTGCCATTGAACATACCTACTCTGTATATGGCGTATCGCGTCTTAATGGTCATGAGGTTTCTTATTTTCTCACTGGAAAGCTGTCAACTATACTTGATTCTTTTCACTTGCCCAGGTATCTCAGCCTGCGGATGTTTAATGTGTTATTGTTTTTTCTGTTGCTCCTCTATATCTATAAAAGCCCAGGGGCACGAATTTTGGCAGCCCCTCTTCTGATTTCTCCCCAGCTCTGGTATATTTTCAGCTACTGTAATTCCGACGCCTTTGCCCTTGCTGTTGGTTTTATTCTTGCCTGTCAATGTGCGTTGCCAAGCTCCTGGCTCAATTCCTATCTGCTGGGGAGATTGTCTGGTAATCGATTGTTTGCTATTGTCTGTTTTTCCTGCCTTGGGGCAGCACTTTTCTTACTGAAAAAAAATTATCTCTTTTTTACCATTTTTCTTGCGGGATATTTGGCTTGGAAAATGTTTTTTCTTCTTCCCACGGAAATTCGAAGACAATACCTTAAAAATGCAGCGCTTATTACCTGTTTTGGAGCTGTGCTTGCAGGACTGCATATGGGGACCAGCTATATGGTAAATGGTCCGGATATGGCTGCCAAAAAGAGTGCGATCCAAGAACGATTGGCAGAACCTGAATACAAGGCTTCTACCCCTTTAGCCAAGAAGCATCCTTTTTTGTACCGAAAAGCACGGGGTGATTCTCTAAAAAAGATTGTAACAGTGGATAGGTGGTTTGAAAAATCGTATCGTAGTGCTTTTGGCTCATATGGCTACTTTACAGTGGTTGCAGTAGACTCATACTATAATACGGTGCGCCCCTTTGCCCTTTTGTTGTTTTTTCTTATCGTCTTCGGCCTGGTGTTTCGTGGTGGCCTATTGCTAAATCTGCTCCTTCTTCTTTTCCTTAGTTGTTCTGGCGGCCTTATTGCTGCCTCTTTGTATCATTCCTGGACCATGGATTATCAAACCCAGGGAAGATATCTTTTTCCTGTGGTTCCTATGCTTTGTGTGCTTTTGTATCACGCAAGGCCTCTGGTGCAGACAACACTATATAAAGTCTTGCTCTCGGCATTGTTCTTATTATCCGTATATTCTTTTGTCTTTGTCGCTTTGCTTCGATTACCCAAAATAGCGTAGATTTTTATTTGCCCAACAATTTACAGGAGAGAAATGTGTCAGGTTCTATCTTAAATAATGGACTGTCCCTACGAACGCTTGGTTATATATCCATCGTAGCGCTCTCCACCCTTTTTTATGAATTGTCACTGATTCGTATCCTTGATACCCTCTGGTATCCACATTTCGCCTATATGGTTATCACCTTAGCCCTTTTAGGATTTGGTATTTCAGGTGTGGTCACATCTGTGCTTGCAGAACGTGAGTTTCTTTTTCGCCATGGTACTTTATTGCTTCTTAGTGTTAGCCTTGCACTCAGCTATGGTGGAATATTTTTCTTTTTGAACCGCTTTCACATAGATTTTATTGCATTTGAGACTATTGCCTCCCTAGGCGTACGGGTATTGCTGGTCTTTTTGGGATTGGTTTTCCCATTTTTTGTAAGTGGATTGATTCTGTCGATTCTCTTCACCAAACATCATAAGAAGTTTGGAAAACTCTATTTTTGGGATTTGGTTGGCGCCTCTTTGGGATGTCTGCTGGTGCCGTTGTTGATTCCCGTTTTTGGTGGACCAGGGATGTTATTTGTGGCCTCAATTTTTGCTTTTATGGCCATTACCCTGATCAGCCGTTCCAGGGTTGTACAGTCTGTTTCCATTCTCTGTTCAGTGTTGATTGCTGCTTTGTTACTCAGTAGGGGGGATAACTATCTTGAGATTAGCCCTCATATGGATAAACGTGGTTTTAAGAGTATGCAAGTGGATAAATTGCTTACCAAATGGGATAGGATATCAAGGATTGATCTTATTCAATACCGGGAGCAGTTTGTGTGGATTGCCTATGATGGAGGAACCCAAACCAGTTATTTTTATAATTTTGATGGTGATTATGAAACATTACGAGAATCACTCCCAGAAAATGCTACCTTGCAGTTTTGGGATAAATTTGTTTTTGCATCCCATTGGCTGAAAGAGGGAACTGAGCCCACTGTACTTGTTATTGGCGCAGCGGGTGGCCAGGAAACCAAGGCCGCGATAACATTTGGGGCCAAGGAGGTTGACGCAGTTGAGATGGTGGGTTCCGTCCTTGAGCTTGGGAAGAGTAAGTATGCCGTTGAACCGTACAATAATGCTAAGGTAAACGTGGTAAGGGGTGAGGGGCGGAGTTTTTTGCGGGCTTCCGGAAAACGGTATGATATTATCCAGATGATGTCCAACCACACTTCCGCGTCCATTGCCTCCGGTTCAGGCGCTGTTTCCCCAAATTACCTGCAGACAACAGATGGCTATAAGGAATATTTTGCCCATCTTTCAGAAAATGGTGTTTTACACATAAACCATCATATTTATCCGAAGATGGTTTTGACTGCTGCCCGTGCCTGGAAAGAGTCTGGCAGAAATGACTTTGCAAAACATTTTTTACTCTATTATGCCAATAATTGGTTTAACTTGCCGACGCTTCTAATCAAGATGAAGCCATGGACAGAAGAGGAAGTGGCCAAAGTACGAACACTGATGGATGATAAGCGTTTTCATTTAAACCATAATCCTTTGGACCCCTCCACTTCAAAGCTTAAGAAAGAGTTTTTCACCGGCACTTTACCAAAGGAATTACTTGCCAAAATCCCCTATCGTATGGATGTGCCCACCGACGACCAACCATTTTTCAATCATATGCGGAAGCGTTTAAAGAAAGTGTCTTACAAAGAGCCATATGTTGACACTTCGGTGAAGGTACTTTTAAATGACTCCATTAAACATGGCGTCCCCATGGATATTATACATCTGCTTGTTTCAGCAGGTTCGGCACTGCTGATTGCTGTTGTTTGCCTTTTTGGGCCACTTCTATTCTCAAAAGTTGGTCGTGCCCGTTGGCCTGGGAAGGGCGCTTTTATTGTCTATTTTGCATGTTTGGGAGCAGGGTTTATTAGTATTGAACTGATTTTTGTTCAGTTGTTTCATAAATTGGTCGGTTTCCCACTGTATACCTATGTGACGGTTGTCTTTGCATTTCTTCTTGCGGCAGGTCTCGGTAGTTATGTTACCGATAAAACGAATTTGCATACCAAAATCTCAGCCCGTTTTACTCCTTTTATGGTTATTCCCACCTACGGGATAGTACTATTGTTATGCAAAGAACCATTACTTAATTACTTTTTGCAATGGTCACCATTTTTCCGGATGGCTGCAGCCTTTTTACTTATTGTGCCCCTTGGTTTTTTTATGGGAATGCCATTTGCTTTGGGGATAGCCAGCTCACATGCAAACGGAAAAGGAGCTGTGGGATGGGCATGGGCCATTAACGGGTTGTTTACCGTTTTAGGCGGGGTAGTTAGCATCGTCTTGGCCATTTATATTGGCTTTTTTAATACCTTGCTGCTTGCTTTTCTAATCTATATGTTGGCGGGTGTTTTGCTGCCCCGTTTTGCAAGGGCATAAATGGAAACTCCGCTAAATAAAAGAAAGAAGGAGCGATATGGCTGTATTAATTGATGGGCATGTTCATTTGTATCCGGAGTTTTCCACCCTGGAATTTTTCGATGCGGTCTTTGCTAATTTTCATCTGATTCGAGATGGGCAAAATTTGCCAACCGATTCTGATTATGCCATTTTTTTAACAGAAGGGGGAGACCACGATATGTTTTCCAAACTGTTTACAATGACAGAATTAAGAGATGAAGATGGATCGCAAAGGTTCACCATTGAGCGTTGTCCGGGGCAGAACAGCCTGTTAGTGAAAAAAGATGATGTCAGGTTGTATGTATTTCGGGGACGACAGCATGTTAGTGAAGAGAAGATAGAACTTCTCTCACTCTTTTCAAGGGAAGCAATTAAAGATAGAAGTCTGTCTTTACAAACACTTGCCCAAAAGGTGGCCGAATCTAACGGAATAGTTGTTATTCCTTGGGGAGTGGGGAAATGGTTTGGCAAAAGGGGGAAAACGATTAAAAAGTTCCTTGAGCAAGAACAGAAAATTCCCTTTTTTCTTGGTGATAGTGGAAACCGGCCATTATTTTGGCCGACACCTTCGTTATTTGCAGTGGCAGCAAATAAAGGAGTCCAGCTTTTATCCGGGAGCGATCCTTTACCCCTTCGGTCCCATTACAAACGGGCAGTAAGTACCGGAACCATGTTTGTAGAAGGTTCTATAGCTCCTGATAATCCGGAAAAATCGCTTCGAGAACTGTTTCTTTCGGGTATAAACGGGGTAGAGTTTGGCCTTCGTCAAAATCCCTTTGCTTTTTTTTATGACCAGTTATATATCAACGTTCTAAAGAGATTTTTTTAAAAGTATAAAGCTGAGCTGAGCAGCTTGCCTGCTCGTACGAAACTTATGCCCTGGCGGTATAAGGCAAGCTTATACTTCCTGTCTTGTTTTTATTTTCAAACCAAGGGGGCATTTATTTATCATAAATGAAATAGATACGTGGAATCCGTTGACGCGCCAAGGCGTGGAATTGTTTTTAAGGTTGCTGTAATTACGTTCTTTCTGTTGTTTTTCTCCATGCTAATGCTTTTCTGTATGGAAGGATGTTTTCGCTTTGTATATCGCAATGTGTTATCGACAGCCGATGGCACGTCGTATTTTTCAGTAAAAAGCCATCATCTCTTTGCGGCGGAGCAAAATAGTTGGAAATTTAGGGGTAAGCAATTTGAAGAGCGTCCCGATGATCGGTATAGATTGGTAGTTGCCGGTGACAGTTTGGCCTGGGGACAGGGTGTTTATCCAGCAAGTGAACGTTTTCCTGAACGTGTTGAGTCAATGTTGGATAGATCGGGGAGGGGAGCTTCCTCCGATCTTGAAATGATTAATATTGGAATACGTGGTTTTAATCTTTCCAATCACTTGAAATTTCTATCTTTTATTGATGACATTAAACCTGATTACGTTCTGTATCAGTGGTATATCAATGATATGGTGCCCAACCATAATCCAAAATATTACACGCCGGAACATTTATTGAAAAATCGGGGTGTGCATACATGGTTTTGGCAGCACTCGGCCTTGTATTATCTTATGCAAAGATGGTACGGGAGCTGGCAGATAAGTCATGGAAAAAAGAAGACCTATGCCCAGTTTTTACAAACTGTTCTTGCAGATCCTAATGGGAAAGCTGCTCAACGGGCGAAGCGTATTTTTGTAAAGATGATTCATCATCATAGGGAGAAAAATAGAGGATTTGGGGTGGTATTGTTTCCCAGTTTTTATGGACCAATGGATCATTATAACCTTGATTTTCTCCATGAGCAGATGTTGACCGTTTGTAATGAAGAGCATGTTGATTGTTTGGATTTGCGAGATGCATATAGGGATGTCGATCATAAAAAACTATGGGCAAATTCTTTTGATCCGCACCCCGGCAAGCTTGCCCACAAAATTGCGGCAGATGCGATTTATGCCCATTTTGGTGCTTCTTGGCAAGAAAAGGCCAAGCAAAAGGAAGAAATGGCCCACGGGAAACTGAAAGGATGAAAACAAAATATCAACAAAATAATGTTTCCAAGGCCATTTGGCCCTGGCACCAAGAAAAGGCTCCGTCTTTGGAGAAGAAACCGACACTGCTTTCTGCAATATTCATTTTACTACTATCCTGGGGGGTTGGATATTTTTTGTATCGATCGCAACACACTATGCTTGCGTTGGTAACTTTTTCCATTTCCATACTGGTTTTTATTTCCGCTCTTTTTCTTCCATCGCTTTACGCAAGCATCGACCGTTTTTGTAAGAAAATATCTTCTATTGTCGGGATGTTGTTAACCTGGTTTTTTCTTCTCCCCTTTTTTTATATCTGTTTCCCATTGGGAAGGATTGCTCAGCTAATCAAAAGAAAGGACCCAATGCAGCGATCCTTTGATTCTAAAAGTTCGACATATTGGCAAATTTGCAACGAATCTTCCTCGGTAGATGGCTATAAGAGGCAGTTTTAATGAATATTCTTGGGATTAGTGCATATTATCACGATTCTGCAGCAGCGTTAATCCAGGACGGGAAAATTGTTGCTGCAGCCCAGGAAGAACGCTTTAGCAGGATAAAACATGATCATGCTTTTCCGCTCCATGCTATCCGCTACTGTTTGGCAGAAGCTGGAGGGGACAAGACACAAGTTGATGCGGTAACATTTTATGACAAGCCTATTTTAAAGTTTGCAAGACTTATGGAGACCTACTTCAGTGTGGCTCCATTGGGACTCGCCTCCTTTATGAAGGCCATGCCACTCTGGATGAAACAGAAATTGTGGATTCCATATATGATTGAAAAGGGACTTGCCCAATGTGGGGTAAAATGTGAAGAGACCTTTTTTGCCGAGCATCATCAGTCCCATGGTGCTTCTTCTTTTTATCCATCACCTTTTCAAGAGGCGGCAATTTTAACCCTTGATGGTGTTGGAGAGTGGGCCACTGCAACGATTGCGGTTGGACATGACAACAGAATAGAGATGCAACGAGAGTTGCGCTTTCCGCACTCACTTGGACTTTTATACTCCGCCCTTACTTATTTTACCGGTTTCAGGGTAAATTCCGGTGAATATAAGCTAATGGGCCTCGCACCCTATGGCAAAGCAAAGTATGTTGATCGAATTTTCGAGCACCTCTTGGACCTGAAAGAGGATGGGTCGTTTCGCCTCAATATGGACTACTTTTCCTATATGCAAGGCTTGAAGATGACCTCAAAAAAAATGGAACAGCTTTTTGATGGCCCACCTCGCGTTCCTGAAAGTTCGATTACCCAAAGAGAAATGGACATAGCGGCTTCTATTCAAGTGGTGACCGAGGAAATTGTACTTCGCATGGCGCGCTATGTTAAAGAGCTAACGGGGATGGAATTTCTTTGTCTTTCAGGAGGGGTAGCGTTAAATTGTGTTGCCAATGGACGTTTACTGCGAGAAAAACTGTTTAAGGATATCTATATCCAGCCAGCATCCGGGGACGCTGGAGGCGCCCTTGGCGCTGCGCTGCTTACCTGGTACCAGATTAAAGGTAACTCTCGGAGAGTGAGAGGTCGTTCTGATGGCATGGAGGGGTCTTATCTTGGCCCGTCCTTTGATGATGAAGAAATAGGAGCGTATCTTGGCTATCACAACTACATAGCCCACAAAATGGAAGGCTCAGATTGGAGTCGTGGAATTGCTGAGAGGATGGCCGACGGAAAGGTTATAGGTCTTTTTCAAGGGAGAATGGAATTTGGCCCAAGGGCCCTTGGTTGTCGCTCAATTATTGGTGATGCCCGTTCTACCACCATGCAGTCCATAATGAATCTAAAAATTAAGTATAGAGAATCGTTTCGACCTTTTGCCCCATCTTGTCTTGCGGAAAAAGTTGGGGACTATTTTGAGATAGATCGTCCGTCACCCTATATGCTGTTAGTGGCAGATGTAAAAAAGGATAGATGTCTTGCAGTGGGAGAGCAAAAGGAGGTGCCTTTTGAAAAACAGATTAACCAGGTACGCTCAGATATACCGGCTGTAACCCATGTTGATTGTTCCGCTAGAATACAGACAGTAACTCCAGAAACAAATAAAAAGTATTATGATATCATCAAGGCTTTTGAAGAGTTGACCAGTTATGGGGTGATTATAAATACTTCTTTTAACGTTCGTGGAGAACCCATTGTCTGCACTCCTGAAGATGCCTATCGTTGTTTTATGCGAACAGAAATGGATTGTTTGGTCCTTGGCTCGTATATACTGGAGAAAAATGAGCAGCCGAAGTATGCAGATGATGTAAATTGGCGCAAAAGTTATACTTTGGATTAACAGAGTAATTGTTTTTTAGGGAAAAACGTTGAAGGTTGTTGGAAATTTCCCATGTATCAACCGGGTTGTCAAGGTGGATAGAGGAGAGGGTATATGCGATTTTTTAAACATGTTGTTGCTCTTATAAAAGAGATATTTCAATTTGCCTGGAAGAAGAAGGTATGGTGGATTGTACCAGTGGTTCTTGCTTCTTTTGTTATCGCCATTTTGGTCGTTGTTGGTGAAACCTCGGCACCATTTATTTATACCTTGTTCTAGATAAACGAAAAAAATAGTATTTCACTGAGTACTTCAGGAATTGAATGAGAAAAAAAAGCGTCCTGTTTATATCCCCTCAGCCTTTTTTTCAGTGGCGGGGGTCGCCCATTCGTGTTGGCTTTAATCTTCTGGCCTTGACCGAGGCTGGCTATCGTGTTGATTTATTAACCCTACCGGTTGGTGAAGACCGGGAGATAGAGGGCGCAAAAATTATCCGGGTGGCTAATCCCTTTCGCATTCGTGATGTGCCCATTGGTCCTTCTGGTTCCAAACTTTTTTTTGACTTGCTTATTCTTGTAAAGGGCCTCTTTCTTTGTCTTCGAAATCAGTATGATGTGATCCATGGGATTGAAGATGCAGGAATGATTGCGGTGCTCCTTGCAAAATTATTCAGGAAAAAAGTCATTTTTGAAAAACATTCTGATCCCTCCTCTTACAAGAAGGGAGGGCTACGGAATCTGATAATGAAACTGTATGGCTGGGTAGAACAGGTAACAGTCAGATTCGCAGATGCAGTTATTGGCACCGGAGAAGGTCTTGTAGCGCAAGTCGATGCCATGGGTACAAAAACCCGGGCGTTTCATATTTTTGATATCCCTTCCTCGCTTGCTGATCCTGATCCTGCTGAGGTGAAACAAATCAAACATAAGTTGCAGCAGCAAGACAGTGAGGTGTTGATCACTTTTGTTGGCTCCTTTGCCGTTTATCAAGGCGTGGATCTAATGTTTGCAGCAATACCTGCAGTACTTGCCAAAACAGCTTCGGTCCGTTTTGTAGTAATCGGAGGCAATGCTGATCAGATTGCCACCAGAAAAGCTATGCTTGCTGAAAAAGGGTGTGCGGATCAGGTTACTTTTCTGGGAAAGGTAGCACCCGATGTGTTGCCAAATTATTTATCGGCCTCTGATATCTTACTTTCCCCTCGAATTTCAGGGGTGAATACGCCTTTAAAAATTCTTGATTATATGAAGGCTGGAAAGGCGATTATGGCAACGGATGTTGAGTCCAACAGGCTTCTTGTTGATGAATCCACTGCGGTTTTGGCGCATCCGGAACCGGTCGCCTTCGCTAATGGTCTCTCTTTGTTGGCAATGGATCCTCAAAAACGTGCCACTTTAGGGCAGTCTGGCAGGGCTCTTTACGAAAATCGTTATAATTTTCAGCACTATAGTAGGCGTCTTACCGATTGCTATAGTTACGTGATAAATGTTTCGTGACTACTTACAAAAATGTAAAAATCCCAAATAAAAAAAGTCTCGTAAAAGTCTTTTATGGATGGTAGTTTCTAAGGTTTTTACGGATCGTCCAGAACGCTATATTTAACGGAACCAAGGGAGTGCCACACAATTTGTATTGTTGCTGGTCTTGCCCATCATATAAGGAACACTCTTATGAGCGAAGAGCTTTGTAAAATACCTGCAGGTACGAAGGTGCTTGTAACAGGTGCAACCGGCTTTACCGGTGTTGAGCTGACTAAAAAGCTGGTGAATGCCGGACTCAATGTAACCGCTTTGGCAAGGAACTCATCTGATTTATCTCCCCTTGATGGCTATACCATAAACTGGCTGCGTGGTGATGTGTTTGATGCCACGGTGATTGAAAAAGCTGTAAAGGATCAGGAGTACGTATTCCATGTCGCGGCAGCGTTTAGAGATGCCAAAAGTAGTGAGAAAGATTATTGGAACGTTCATGTGAAATCGACCCAGCTGATTGTGGCGGAAGTCCTAAAAAATCCTGATTTTAAGCGCTATATTCACATATCCACCATTGGTGTTCATGGTCATATAGAAAATCCACCTGCCACAGAGGAGTCGGATTTCGCCCCAGGTGATGGATATCAACGAACGAAACTGGAAGCGGAGCAGTGGCTGAATGATTTTGCGAAAAAAAACAACCTCTCTTACACAATAATTCGTCCGGCAGCCATTTATGGACCCAATGACAGGCGTTTGGTTAAACTCTTTAAAATGGCCTTAAAACCCTACTTTCTTCTCCTTGGAAAAGGAAAGTGTATGTATCATCTTGTTCATGTTGATGATTTGACGAACACATTTATTGTTGCGGCTACGCACCCTGATGCCCAGGGAGAGACCTTTATCAGTGGCGGAGATGAACCCATTGCCATTGCGGAAATTGGCCGGATAGTAGCCGAACACTTTGGAAAACCTTTTCGGGTGATGCGATTGCCCATTGGTCCTTTTTTTCTGGCAGGGGATATTTGTGAAGCAATTTGTAAACCTTTAAAGATTGAGCCTCCCATTTATCGACGTCGTGTTGCTTTCTATTCAAAAGATCGTCATTTTGATGTGAGTAAAATGCGTAACATTTTAGGCTATACTCCCAGGCATAGTAACAAAGACGGCATCATTGAGACGGCTGATTGCTATGCAAAAAAAGGTTGGTTGAAGGTGTAATTCTTTCTCCATCCCCCAGAAGTAATACTTATTGAGAGTTTTATGAAAACAATAACAGTCCTTGGTAACAATTCGGGTAGAAATGCGGGTGATAATGCCATCCTTGGTAACTTGTTGGATGATTTTGCATTAAAACGTTCAGATATTACATTTAAAATTCCAACACTCAGTACCAGTTTTATTCAGAAGAGCTTTGGCCACCATCCCATTAAAGCCATTGGGATGATGCCTTGGAACTTTGCTCTGAAAAACCTTGGCTGGCCACTGTTTCGCGCCATGACCACAACGGATATGGTATTGATAACGGATAATATTTTATTTGATCGTAAATTTAATAATCCCTTTGTCAATAATCTGAAATCCATTGCCCTTTTTTCCCCCTTTTGTAAAAAGAAAAATATTCCCATCGTGTTTTATAATTCTTCCGTGGGACCCATTGACCATGAAGTAGGGAAAAATGCTTTACAACAGGTACTTGATTGTTCACCTCTGGTTATTACCCGGGATGCACAGACCAAAAGTTTGATTGAAAATCTACAGTTGAATCATCCGGAAATTGTCGTCCATGCGGATTGCGCGCTCAATACCAAACTTCCGTCTGAAAAGCGTCTAAATGAAATCATAGCTAAAGAAAATCTCTTTACCAATCCAAAGGGAACCATTGGCCTCAATGTCAACGCCTATATAGATAATTGGAGTGAGACGGGCACCCTCAATAGAGAGAGTTTCTGTAAAATTATTGGTGGAACTGCCGATGCATTGATTGAAAAGCTTGATGTGGATATCCTGTTTACGGTGAGCCAGATTATGGATATGAAGGTAACCCGTGAATGTGTGCAACAGAGCAGACAGCAATCGAGGATAAAGGTGGTCGGTAACTGCGATTATACCTTTCAGGAGCTAACAGGATTACTGAGTAAGGTGGATGTTCACGCCGGGTTACGAACCCACACGCTGATATTCAGCGCTGCAGTGGGAACACCGCCTATTTCCATAAACGCGTATCCCAAAAGTGCCGGCTTCTTGCGCACCGTTGGTATGGGTGATTGGACCATCGACTTTGAGGATCTCTCGGTTGAAAATCTTACTGCCATTATGGCCAAAGCGTGGCACGAAAGAGAGGGACTGGCAAATGCTATGGCCCCAATTGTCAAAGAGGAAAAAGCGAAATCCAGAGAGTCAGTCAGCTTAGTTTCCACTATTTTGGATTCAATATAGTGTCGCCAAAACTTAACAAAAAAAAACTCCTTTTTAAGGGTGTTATAAGCCTGGCCTTTTTTGCTATACTGTTTTCCTTTGTCCGGAAAGAGCAGCTGATAGAACATTTTTCCCAAGTTAATTGGTGGTATCTGTTTCTTTCCTTTGTGCTCTCTCCACTAATGATTGTTGTCAGTTGTTTGAAGTGGAAGATGATCCTTGATATCGGCAAGGTGAAGGTACCGTTTGTTACCTTGTTTCGTATTTATCTTATCGGATATTTTTTTTCCAATCTGCTGCCATCAACGGTGGGAGGGGATGTGGTTCGTTCCTACTATGCTGGTAAGATTGTTCGTGATCAATCCTTTTCGGCGATTAGCATCTTTATCGAACGTTTTTCAGGAATCTTTTTTCTCTTTTTTCTTGTTATCTTTGCGCCACTAATCAGACCGAGTCTGTATGGCAGCCCATATGTTGCGGTCCCTGCTATGGCTGCATTTGTTCTTATTGGGATCACTTTTTGGGTTGGCAGGGTGAAAAACCCCCATCTTTTTGCCGGGAAGATTATTTCGATTATCATTGGTCTGGTCGGAAAAACGGCACAAACTTTCGCCCCCCGTAAAAAAGATGGCCTTCTGGATATGTTTGCCAAATACCAGCAAACGATCGTTGATCGTATTCAACAGTTACACCATAAGTTGGGGCTTGCCTTACTAACTATTAAAAAAGATAGAACATTGCTTGTGAAGTTATTCCTTGTTACTGCCCTTTTTTATTTTTTTACCTGGGTCAATGTTTCTTTGGCATTTTTATCCTTTGGCGTTGAACATCGTTTTCTTGATATTTGTGCATTGGTACCAACCATCTTGTTTATTGCCCATTTTCCTGTTTCACTTTTTGGAAATGCCGGTTTCTTTGAATCAGTTTTTGCCGGCTATCTGACATTTATCGGGATGGAGCTCTCTGCCTCTTTAGCCATGGGCCTCTTGTTACGGGTGAAGGTCTTATGTATTGGCGTGGTCGGTTTTTTTGTCTATATGGTTTATAAACAGCAAACAGGTGATGATGCCAAGACTATTACAACAGGGGAAGGGGCATAGGTAAAGAGTGTAAAAAACGTGACTGTATTATGGCCATGAAAACAAAAGCAGGAAACGCTGCTATTATGGTTTTGAGACGATATATTTTTTTTGTAATGTCACTGTCCTTGGCAGTTCCTTGGTATGCATATGGAGATCTGCAAAGCAAAACAGAGGGTCTTAAACAAACACTAAGCCTTAAAGAGGCTGTTGAAGTTGCTTTAAAAAACAACAGATCGCTTGTGCGTTCAAGTCTTAGCCTTCGCTCAAGTGAGAAGAGCGTCGCATTACAAAGTGAAAAATTTGATATTAAGATAATTCCTTCCACATCAGTGAACTATACCTCTTCGGACAGTGAGTATTGGTCGGCTGGGGTACAATTTTCCAAGAAGACAAAAATCGGTATTTCAGGTTCAATCACTCCTCGTTTGATTAAAGATAATGATTCTTACCGTAACTCTGTGAGTGTGGCGTTAAATGTTCCGTTATTACAAGGCTTGGGAGCAGATGCCACCCTTGATGGTGTATACAGTTCTCTTTATGCTCTGCAAACTGCGAAAAACACCCATTATAAACAGCAGGATAGCCTGGCAATAAATACAATTACAACGGTGTATGGAATTATTAATCTGGAAAAACAAAAAGAATATCTTCGTTCTCAACTTGCATCGCTTAAAAAGCATATCACACTTACTGAATTAAAGGAAAAATCAGGTCTTGCTTCCACCATGGATATGTATAGGGCTGAATTGAGACTAAAAGAGGTGCAAAACGAGTTGACCGGTGTAGAAAAGGGGTATGCAAGTAATATCGATAGGTTGAAACAGTTGCTAGGGGTGTCCATGACCGGTGAACTCTCAGTGAGTGCTCCAATTGATTATACACCTTTATCAGTGGATCTTGATAATGCGGTACATATTGCCCTTGAGAACAGAGTTGAGATTGAGCAAGCGAAGAGAAAGTGTCTTGAATCTAAAAGAAAAATGGCTTTAGCCAAGCATAATATATTGCCAACGGTTGATTTACATCTTGGCTATAAACGCTATGATGGAACGGATTACGGAGATTTTGATGAAGAAGATTGGCTGTTTAGTGTAAATGGTAATTCTGATCTGTTACGAACTGAGGCGAGAACTGCCTATGAACAGGCTATAATCCAATTCAAGCAAGCTGAAATTGATATGGAGAGTGTCAGAGAAGATATTATTAAAGAGGTTCGCAATCAAATTTACCAGATGCATAAGAAGGAACAACTGATTGCTGATAGAAAGGAACAGGCTAGACAGGCCGAAGGAAAACAGGCCCTTGCCCTTTCAAAGTTTAACCACCGCATGGCGGATAACTTCGATTTGCTTGAGGCACAGACCCAAAGGCAGCAGGTGGAAACAGATTTATTGTTTGATACCATTGGTTATATCATTGATACCTATACATTACGCTCCGTTCTAGGGACCCTTGTTGCAAGAAAAGGTATTAGCCATGAAAAGTGATACAAATATGGCAAATAGAGGAAAACTAGGTGTTATGCTACTCTTACTCTTCGCACTGTTGTCCGGCTGTAGCAGTAAGGAAGAGAGTAGTCAGGACCAGCTGCTTTCCCTTGTTAAGAAGCGTGATTTTAGCCTTGAGTTAAATATTATCGGGGTACTGGATGCTGCAAAATCCCATATGATTTCTTCCGGAATTGAAGGTGCTAACGGTAAAATCATTTATTTGATTGAGGATGGAATCAAAGTAGAAGAGGGTACTCCTTTGGTTCGTTTTGACCGAGCCCTTTTTGAAAAAGAGGTAAGTGAGCTTGAATCTCAGGTTGAAAGCTATTCGGCAGCGGTAAAAGCTGCAGAACAGGTCGTCTCTTTTGAGGTGAATCAGGTAGAAAGAGAGGTTGTAACCGCGAAATATGGAAAAAATGTTGCAGAGCTTGAGTTAAAACGTTTGCAGGAAGGTGATGGACCGTTAAAACTTGCGGTACTTAGTGAAGAGAGGGAAAAAGTTGAAGTGGAACTTAAACGTTATCAATCTTTTCTTGAAGAGCTACAGGGTTTTAAAGAAAAGGGCTTTGAGAATCCTTCAGAGATGAGTTCCACAGAAGAGAAAATTTCATCTTTGAGCAGGGAACTTGCCTCGGTAAATAAACGCTACGATACATACAAAGAAAATGTTTTGCCGGCGCTTGTTGAAAGTGGCAAGGCAAAGGTGCAAAATGCTCTTTTGCTGTTGCAACAGACTGAACAGGGGGGAAAGTACAAAGTTGCAAAGGCAAAGGCCTCTCTTCTCCAGGTAAAGGGAGTGCTTAACACCAAACAGAAGGCATTGACCAAGGCAACGTTTAAGTTGGCCCAAACAGAAATTAGGGCTCCATTTTCCGGGATTGTGATTCATTATAAAACTTTTCGTAATGGAGAAAAACGAAAACCTCGGGAAGGGGATTCCGTATTTATGAATCAACCCATTCTCTACTTGCCGGATATTTCGAAAATGATCGTTAAGACGCAGGCAAGGGAAGTTGACCTGCATAAAATTAAGCTTGGCCAACAGGGAACAATCATTGTTGACGCCTATCCCGATGCAAGACTGAGTGGTGAACTTTCCTTTATCGGATCCCTTGCCCAAGCAGAAGATACCAAGCAAAGTTATGAAAAGTACTTTCAGGTTATTTTTACGGTTCACGAAGAGGATACCCGTTTGCGACCCGGAATGACCTGTAGAATTTCCATTGAGGTGGAATCCGTGAAAAATGCTGTTTCCATTCCCATACAGGCACTTTTTACTGATGATCAGAAAAACTATTGTTATGTACAGACGGGTGGCGATCATTTTGAGTTGCGTGAAGTGGAAGTGGGGAAACGAAATAGTGAGTTTGTTGAAATAATAGCCGGTCTGCAGCCGGGTGAATATGTGAGCCTGGTAAGACAGAACCTATGACGTATCATGCTACTTGAAGCAAAACAAATTCAAAAGAACTACCAACTTGGCGCAAAGGAGATACAGGTACTTCGTGGAGTAGATCTTGTGGTGCACAAGGGAGAGTTTGTTTCTGTTATGGGGACTTCGGGGTCTGGCAAATCGACATTGTTACATATTTTAGGCGGACTGGATAGTCCTGACAGCGGGAGTTATTTTTTTAATGCTCGTGATATGTTTGGCCTTGCCGATGAAGATTTATCCTGGATTCGTGCCCATTGGTTAGGGTTTGTATTTCAAACCTTTGATCTGTTACCCGAACTCAACGTCGTTGAAAATGTGAGTCTACCGTTTTTATATAACAAAACGGCCCAGGCCAAAAGGGATGCTCAGGTGCGTGAAGCAATAGAAAGGGTTGGTCTTAGCCATAGACAAAATCATCGCCCGCTGGAACTCTCAGGTGGTGAGATGCAGCGGGTTGCCATAGCAAGGGCCCTTGCAGTACAACCAAAACTTATTTTGGCCGATGAGCCGACGGGGAATTTAGACAGTACAAGCAGCGCGCATATTCTTCAGTTGTTCACGGAGCTCCACCAAGCCGGGACAACCATTATTATGGTTACCCATGATGCAAAGGTGGCTGATATTTCAGAACGTACTCTGCAAATGAGTGACGGTATTTTGTACTGAAATGTTCTATCAAATCTCATCATTTCTTCTTTCCGCCTATCGTTCCCTTCTAATCCATAAGTTCAGATCCTTTTTAAGTGTTCTTGGAATTGTCTGTGGTGTACTTGCTGTTATGGTGATGATCTCCACAGGTGAGGGTGCCAAAAAGGAGGTGCTTGGTCGTATGGAAAAGATGGGGCTAAAAAATATTTATATCCTCCAAAAGGAGTTGTCTGCTGAACTGAAAAATCGGATCGGAAAACAAAAATCCTATGGCCTGTCACTTTTTGATGTTGAATATTTACAAGCTCTGACGCCTTCTATCACGCAGGTGGGAGCTGTTCAGAAGACCTTGCTCACACCGGTTGGAACACATGGTGCTATTACTCCCAACATAGTTCGCTGTACGGCCAATTACGCAGGGATTGTAGGACTGAAGGTCAGCTCAGGCAGGTTTCTTTGTGCGTTGGATTCCAGGAAAAACAGCCAAGTTTGTGTGATTGGAGCGGGGCTTGCAGCACAGCTTGGTGCGAAAGGACGTGTTGGAGAGACGCTTCGGATGGATGAAGAACTGTATACCATTGTTGGTGTTTTGGTAAGTGAAGAGAGAGAGTCTAAAGAGACCACCATAATCAAAACCCAGAATTTCAATGATACCATTTTTTTGCCCTTGAACATCCCACCAAACTTGACTAAATTTGGGCCATTTATAGAACGATACTCAATGTTATCTTCTGTGGTGGTGGAGGTTGCAAATCGGGAGAATGTCGCACCGGTGGCCAGTTTGATCCACAGGGCCATGGAGCTTTCCCATGAGCAGGTTTTGGACTATACCATAGTGGTTCCCCAAGAGCTACTTGCCCATGCGTTGGCTGCCCAAAAGACGTTTAATCTGATGCTGGCTGTGATTGGTGCCATTTCACTGTTGGTTGGTGGAATAGGTATTATGAATATAATGCTTGCCACAGTTACTGAGAGAAGACGAGAGATAGGTGTAAGGAGGTCGGTGGGGGCAACTGCAAAGGATATTGCCTATCAATTTCTGGCTGAGTCTTTTTTACTTACTGTGTGTGGTGGGGTGCTGGGTATTGTGATTGGTTTTTTCTGTGTGCTGGTTATTGAGTATTTTGCTGGCTGGCCCATAGCGATAACGGTATCGGCAATGGTTGTGCCTTTTTCTTTGGCCTGTGTTGTTGGAGTTTTTTTTGGATACTATCCAGCTATGCAAGCGGCAAAGGTGGATCCAATTAAAGCACTAAGAGCTCTTTGATTTTTTTTGTGACTAGTTGTTGGGTAAGTGCACTGTATTACCGGAAGTGCAGGCGTATTTGTCCTCCCATGGGGGCGCTCGTATTTTTAATATATAAGGAAGATATAAAATGAAACTATTGCAAAATCGACTTGTAAAAGATGTTATTGTGCCGGTGATTGCCGCCAATATGAGTATATGCAGTTGCTCTGTTTGGGCAATAGCTGCAGAGGTTGAAGAGCAGACACAAGCACGAGAAGTTTTAAAAGCAGACGAAGGAGAAAAGAGTATCGTTTCTGATACTGAGGAAGTCGTTGAAACGCTTCCAGACGAACAGAAAAAGGAAAAAGTTGTTTCAGATACTGAAGAAGCAGTAACAGTCCTTGAAGATGAGCAGAATAAGGAAGAGGTCGTTTCAGATACTGAAGAAGCAGTAGCCGCTCTTGAAGATGAGCAGAAAAAGGAGGAGGTAGCTACTGATACCGAGGAAGCTGTTCAAGTTCTCCAAGATGAACAGAAAAAGGTAGAGCTAGACGCCACTGCAACCAAGAGTGAAAATGAAGAGGTGGTAGAAGAGCCATTTGTTGCAAGTGATCCGGCTGTGACAGTTGATTCCGGTGAAGGGGTGGACGGGATGACCATGTTGTATATCGGTGGAGGGATTGCTGCGGTTGCCGGCATTGGCGCTTTGGCATTTGGAGGCGGTTCAGGGGGATCTTCCACCACCACAACGACGACCACTACTGATTCTAGTTCGAGTACAAGTACAGATAGTAGTTCGTCAACTTCCTTAGTTGGACCAAACCTGAATGGGAGTAATTGGAGCGGGTACCTGAATCTCAAGGATAATCGTGCGGAAGGGTATCAAAATATTACTGCTTCAATTGTGCATGAAGGGGCAGCTGTACAGATTACCACTACTTCGACCCTGAAATATGGACAGCAGTTTAGTGGCCGTATTAGTAGCAATGGATATATGTTACTGTATGATTCAGTAACTGGCGAGGATTGGACCACCCATTACTCCAACGCGGTAAGTACCCAGATTGATTTATATGACTATGTAAACAACCTGACAGAGCTGGATAGGATGTTTTTGGGTAGATAACACGGACTTTACGCAGGCGAATGCTCCATTAGTATTTCATTGGGGGAAAATCATTTTTGAGCAACTAGAATGGATATTACAAAAAAAATACTCTTTGAGCCTGGTTATCTTCTTGAAAGGATGGATGACGAAATAACGGTCTATCACCCCACCCTTACCACTTCTTTGTACCTCAATGAAACAGGAGCGCTTATATGGGAGCTGTGTGACGGTAAGCGTACTATTGCGGAAGTTATCCATATATTGCTTGAGTTGTATCCTGAGAACAAGGATCAGGTTGAGCTTGATGTAAAGCTTCTTCTCAGGCGTTTTTTGGAAAAGGGCGTAGCCAAACTGGGGTAGTTGTTTGTATGGATCGTTTTACAATCAGTTTTGGTGGGGCAACAGTTGTAATAGCCTATGATGGTGCTGAGGTATTTCGGTTTCTTGTCTTACTGTTTGCAGATGTACAAACAGATGTGGAAAGTGACCAAGAAGCAATCCTGCATGTTACAAGAGACAAAACTACACACCACTATTCTGTAAGTAGTGATGGAAAAATAAAATTTGAAGGTTCATTGGGAGTACACTTTGCTGCAGTTCTTTTTGACGCCGTTATTTTTAATCTGTTAAAGGATAATTGCAGCGGGATTGCCTTTCATGCCGGGGCGGTGGCAAGAAAGGGCAAGATAATCCTTTTGCCTGGACAGTCTGGGTTTGGAAAAAGTAGTATGACTGCCTGCTTACTGTCCCACGGCCTATCGTATTTAACCGATGAGTTGTTTTTGATTCCAGAAGACGAGTCGGAATCCACACACGCGTTTACCAGACCAATTTGTATTAAAGCCGGCTCCACCACTGCCGTTACTCGTTTGTTTCCTGAGCAAACATTTCTTGGGGCGGTAAGGGATGATTTGGGAATTATCATTCCCCATCGATTGTTGGACGCAAATTTTTCTTCACTCACCGGTCGTCCCGCATTGCTGCTTATTCCCCGTTTTCTTGCAGGAGCAGAATTAACCCTTGAAAAGCTCACTCCCGCAAGAGTTGCGACCATGTTAATGGCTTGTGATGTTAACGGAAGGAACTTGCCGGAGCATGGATTCAGGCAGGTCGCTCAGCTCGCCAAAAGAACTCCGGCATATCGGATTACCTTTGGCTCCTTTGATAATATTGGCCCCCTCCTTGAGGAGCTCTACATCTCTCTTGGCTGGAACTAGCAGTGGAGAAACTGCTTGCACTTTGCGCTCGTGATAGGGGCTGTGAGGTGATGTATGTTCAGCTGCAGGAGGCCCTTGATCTGTTTTGTCAGAGCGACAAGTCCTGGAAAAATCTTATTTATCAAGCGGAGAAACATGGGATTGCATCTCTTGTGTATAACCATATACAACAAATGGGCTGTAAAATCCCAAGGGATGCTCATCGTTTGCTACAGAGCTTATATCTGCGTAACAGTAGTTCCAATGGAACGAGAATTGCTGCTGTTGCAGAGATAGTCAGGGTCTATCAACGGGAAGCAATAGATCTTCTACTGGTAAAAGGTATTGCCCTCTGTAATAGTGTGTATAGCGAAATTGGTTTGCGGCCAATGCGCGATATTGATTTGCTGGTGCGAAAAGTCGACCTTCCACGGGCTAGAGAAATTCTTCTGGATCTTGGGTATAGAGAAGCCCCAAATCATACCATCGCCAGTGATTATTATCATCTTCCACCCATGGAAAAAATAATCAATGGGTTACCGGTGGCAATAGAGCTTCATCACAACTTATTACCTTTGCATGCCCAATATCCTCTCTGGCCTCTGGAAAAATCCTTTGCAAATGCGGAAGAAGTAGTAGTTGCAAAGGAGAAGGCAAAAACCCTTTGTTTAGAAGATACGTTACTCTATTGCTACCTTCATGGTTTTCAGGCCCCTCTCACTTACGAACCCTACAGGCTTATCCATGTTGCGGATATTGTCACTCTTATCGAAGAAAATTTTTCTTTGCTGGATTGGGAAAAAATTACAGCAGAAGTCCCAAAGCTTGCTGATAGCATATCTCGTTTTGGTTTTTTAACCCCATGGACAAAACCTGTGCAAACACTCTTTAATTATAATGAGCAACAGGTGCCAAGAGGGGTGGGAGCTGCTTTTGGTGGTTGGCCTTTGGTCAAGATATGTTTTTCAAAAGTTGCTAACTATCCTAAATTAATTAAAGATACACTGTTTCCTTCATCATGGTGGCTACAGGTGTATTACGGAGAGTTACGCGGATTACACTATTGGAAAGTGCGTTTGTTTAATCATCCGCGAACAATATGGCGATGGGTGAAAAGTTATTGCAGGGCACATTTTGAACAAAAAAGTAGTTTCTAATTCTAAAGCAGTAAGACAAAATTGTTGCATTTTCACAACAAGCAGACAAAAATCCTTGATTCTTCACGGTAAATATACAATAATGCGATAATTGAGTCAATTGATTGACTTCCGTCTTACAAGCCAAATTATTTAACGCTAAACAAAAGGAGAGGTGATGACAACTTCAAATGAGTTAGAGGTGAGCCCTGAAAATAACGAAAGAAGGAAGGTGCTCAAGAAGCTTGCCATAGGTAGCGCAGCAATAGCCGGCTGCAGCGTCCTTCCGAATAAATGGACCAGTCCAATGGTTGAATTCGGGGCCCTTCCTGCCCATGCAGTAACAAGTGGTGAAACAGTTGCAGCTGAGGAAACAGTGGAAGAGACCACTACTGAAGAGACCACTACTGAAGAGACTGCTGCTGAGGAAGCCAGCACTGAAGAGGAAACGACAGAAGAGGCGGCGAGTAAATCCACTGGATCGACCACTGAATATGGTGATTACTGGGGACGATATAATGGAAACCGGCCGACTTGGTATTTCAGTCAGAAAATGAGTGCTTATCCTGATCAGTTTAGTGTTACTATTGATGGTTGTACAACCGTTGAGGTTACCAGTAACAATGGAAGCCGCGTTGAGATAGGTGATGTATTAGTAAAACAATCAGATGTTTCTGGAAGGGGAATGGTGGTTGTTGGATCAGCTTCCTGCTATTCCAAATCCGCGTATATCGTGTATTGATCTTAGATACAAGAAAAGGGTAGCTAAAGATCAGTCATGCTTATGGGCATGGCTGATCTTTTTTTTTGAAGAATGGATCTCCCCCAGAGGAGAAGGGTGAAGAGAAGGCCTAGGTATGAAGCATAGTCCCGATACTTTTTATGCTCGTGATACTCTAAGAGCGTAACACTATTCTCTGCTGTAAACCTTCCCCTTATGGAGAGGAGTGTACTTGTCGTTGGGGGAGGGTTTGTAATGACCAAAGAAGGACCCGCATATGTTTTGATTGTTTTCGTTTTTCTGTTGTAAACTCCTCTGTCCAGTTCTATTTTCTTTCCCTTTTGTTTATCCACATCAAGAATTGTTTTACTGTAGTGAATATCTGCGTTATAAGCTGATTGGATCAAAAAGACCGGAAGTATCATATACATTGTCAAGAATAGTAGCTGAAGGATTGTTGTGTTTATGGTTGGTCTTTGCAAAAGAAGTTTACTTGGTTCCTTTGTCACTAAAGAATAGGTCAATAGAGCCATTCCCAAGAGGGTGAAGACGACAGTTACCAGATGTTCAGGCCATAGCAATGCGAAATTTGTGGTATGCCAGGAAAAAGGAACCAGTAAATGCACTCCATTTCCCCATTTTATTTGGCAGGCATCAAGGAGGAGGTGGAGCAAACAGTTGACAGAGAGTGCGGCGAATATGCGTAATGGTCTTCGTGTAAACAATGAAAGAGCTAGAGAGAAAAGACAACAAAAAAAAAGACTTGCCTGTGAGGATACATAGATTCTTAGAGTTACTGGATCGATAAAAGGAAGGAGTAATATAATTCTTTGCAAAATCCAGGGAATGTCAGGGATAATACATCCAAGAGCAATCCATGGCATTGGAACTGGTTTTCCGATGAATCTGGTTAGTGGGGATTGGATTCCGATGTGGGCTAGGGTGTTTGGCATTACTGAACTGATTAACAAATAATAAATGTATTTCCTTTTCGCATAGAGTACTGCTTTGCTTCTTTTTTGTCATGGTATCTCTTCTGGTGCTTATGTGTAATGGTGGAAAGATGTTGAAATGATGTTTTGGGTAACAAAATAAGATGGCGAGTAAAATTCCATTTGAACAACAGATGCAAAAACGTCTGCAGAATAAACGTGAGTCTGCCTGGCGGCGTTATGCACGGTTGACGGTTGGACGACCTCAATTGCTCAAGCTCTTGTTGTATGAATGTATTACCGGTTTCTTAGGGGGGGTACCCGGGATGCTTGGCTATTGGTTGCGTGCAAAAACGTACAGAGTTCTTTTTCAGTCCATGGGAAAAAACGTTGTAATTGGACACAATGTGACCATTCGTGGAAGCTGGCAAATATCAATTGGAGATAACGTATCCTTTGACGACAATGTTGTGATTGATGCCAGAGGGGAGAAAGGTTCCATTCAAATAAGTGACGGTGTACTTGTTTCACGAAATAGTATTGTGCGGGCACGAAATGCAACAATAACCATTGGCACTGGAAGTGATATTGGAGCCAACTGTATTCTGGCAACCGACAGTAAGTTATCTATTGGCAGCGATGTGTTGGTTGCAGCGTACTCCTATCTCTGCGCGGGTGGCAATCATGCCTATGATCGCACCGATATTCCCATTATTCAGCAGGGTTTTGTTACCAAAGGTGGAGTAGAGGTGGAAGATGATGTTTGGATTGGTTCCCACAGCATGATTATGGACGGCGTTACCATTGGAAAAGGGACGATTATCGGTTCCCATTCTCTGGTTAATAAAGATATTGCTCAAAGATCCATTGCCTACGGTAGACCTGCAAACGTTCACGCCAAACGTAATTAGGACATAAAGAATGAAAGTAAATAATCGTTCTGCAGCCTATCAGTATGGGCTGGAATATATGGAGCAGAGGGGGATTACCGCTCTTACGCAAGATGAGGTGCGCCTTGATTCGCCTTTTTTGTGTGTGGCCTTTCAGGATAGATCACTTTGTACGCGTTGTGGTTCCTGCGTTGGAATTTGTCCTTCTTCTGCAATATCAATTGGAGAAAATTTTTATCCGGAGCTGGATGTAAAACAATGTGTTGCCTGCGGATTGTGCCAAGAGGTGTGTCCAGGGGAAAAAATTACATATGGTGAGCTTGCAGAACAGGTCTTTGGTGAGCGATTTGTTGATTTGGGCTTTGACGGGAAAGTTAATAAGACCTTAGTTGGATATAGTACCGAGTCAGCATTACGACATGGTGGTGCAGGTGGCGGTGTGGTGACGGCACTTTTATACCATTTACTGCAAACCAGTCAGGTGGATGGCTGTCTTGTTACCCGCATGAACCATAGCAAGCCGTGGTTGGGTGAAGCCTTTATTGCGACAAGTTTTGAAGAATTACGGGAGAGTCAAGGTTCACGCTACTCTATTATTCCCGTCAATAGTCTGTGGGCTACTCTGCGAAAGCGTCCTGGAAAGTTTGCGGCCGCTATGCTTCCATGTCAGATCCATGCCTATAGAAAATTACAGCAGTGTGACCCTGAGCTTGCTGCAAAGATAACCCATGTTATTGGTCTTTTTTGTGGTGGTTCCCTTGAACCCGATTTAACAACAGAGATGCTTTTGGTTCGTGGGATTAAACGCTCTGCTATCACAAATTTTAAATTTCGTGGTGGCGATTGGCCTGGTCAGATGCAGGCGGTGTTAAAAAATGGAAGGGTGAGACCGCTGCACTATTCGAATTATAAAGACGGTGCCTACAACTACTTTACCTCACTCTATATGCCCAAACGTTGCCAAACTTGTTTGGATGGTTCCAGTGAATTTTCCGATGTCTCGGTGAGTGATGCCTGGACAAGAAATGAAAAAGGTGAATATAAGTTTAAGGAACATTCACGAATCCTTATTCGTACCGAAAATGGGGCGAATTTGATTCGCAGTGCCACTAAGGCTGGACATCTGGCAGTCCATGATGTGTCCAAAGATCCCAGCTATAAGACGCATAAAATGCAAACTCGTCGAAAGGGTTCACTGGTACCGATTCGTATTGCGCGTCTTCAAAAAGCAGGGCACAGGGTCCCCCAGTATGACCGGAATGTGCCGGATGATGTGACTTCCAAAGAACGTATTATGGAGCGTCTATCCTCTGCAATGTTGCGAGCAGGAAAAGTAAAAGCATTTCGCATATTGGTGATGGGCTTTCTAACCTCAAAGTGCGCCATTCCACTAATAAAAGTTAGACTTTATCTGAAAAAAAGAAAATATCAAAGGCGATACGCCGCCAAAAAGAGTTCTTCCAAGAATAGGTAAATTGTAGAGAAGAGTTGAATCAATAGTATGTTGCGACAGTTTCTTAGAAAGTAATACTAGCTGTATATCCATGTGTACAGGTTTAAGAGTCTAATGATTAAATATCGTGCTGATATTAATGGGTTAAGGTGCGTTGCTGTTTTAAGTGTTCTCTTTTTTCATCTCAATAATCGTATCATCCCGGGTGGCTTTAGTGGGGTTGATATCTTTTTTGTGATCTCTGGCTTTCTGATTACTGGGATTGTGCAAAGTGATCTTGAAAGTGGTCATTTTTCGATGGCAAGATTTTATGCTCGCAGAATACGACGTATTTTTGGCGCCCTATTTGTGATGCTGATCAGTTGTATTTTGTTAGTTGTCGTTTCTTTTGATCCCAAAAGTTATCAAAACTTTTTTAACGATCTTCCCTATGCGATCTTTCAAGTATCAAATTTTCTTTTTGCCCAACAGAAAGGATATTTTGATGCAGCAAGTGAGGCCTCACCACTTCTTCATACATGGTCTTTGGGAGTAGAGGAACAGTTTTATCTGATATGGCCGCTTTTATTGTTTTTCCTTTTTAACTATTGTCGAAAACGAACCGGAACGGTTTTGCTGGTAGTAGCCATATTGTCTTTTTGCCTTAGTCAATATCTTTGTCTTTTTTCTACTAAAATTGCATTTTATATGCTGCATTCCAGGGCTTGGGAATTGGCCTTGGGGGGGCTGCTATTTGTCCTGGATATCCCTGAGTTTCAATCGATTTTGTTGTGCGATATTGAAGCATTTTCAGGGCTTGGATTGATAGTAGGCGGATTTATCTGGCTTGATAACAGCAGTCTTTTTCCAGGGGTTAATGCGCTCTATCCGGTTCTAGGGACGTTATTTCTTATTCACAGCGGATCTTCACGTTCCACCATAATTGCCCGTGTTTTGTCCTGGCGGATTTTTGTCATCATAGGCCTTATTTCGTATTCTCTGTACCTATGGCATTGGGCATTGATTGTATTTGTTAAAAACTTGACTGGTAGAGAACTCACCTTTGTTTCAGGATGTGGCGTTTTGGTTACCAGTTTGCTACTAGCAACAATCTCCTACCATCTGGTTGAAAAGCCACTGCGATACGGGAAGATACCTAGATGGCGGATACCTCAATTGCAAGACAGAAGAGTTGCTTACTGCGTTTGGGGAAAAGCACTGTTTTCTCTTCTTGTATTTGGCATATTACCACTTTTCTTTAGCTGGATATTTCTTAGCAGTAGCACACTTGAAAAAAACCAAAGGGCTACGACCCTGACCATTGATGTTGAACTTTTGCACAGCACACGGGGAGCAGCAAGGGAAAAGATAGCAGTGTATTGGAAAGATAATCGTTCTTCCAACTTTTCAGAAACGAACCATGTTTCCAAGCGATATGATACTGCAAATCTTGTCGCGGGAAATCGTTATCGATTTGTGATGAACACTCCAAATGTGCGAAACATTAGTGGCTTACGTGTTGACCCTTTGCAGGGGGAAGGGCGTGTCAAGATTGATAACATCTCAGTTTCTGGTGGTTTTTTCAATATTTCATCAACAGTTGATTTAAGGAGTTTGCAAGAGAATGTAAGCAAGTATTCAAAAAGTGTTAAGGATATTGCTCTTAGTGATGGGATACTTATTGAGAGTGAGGGGGCAGACCCTTACATTGTTTTTTTTGATGGTTTTTTCAAAAATAGATTCGATCTTATCATCGTTTTTTGCCTTTTTTTTCTTTGCATGACCTTTGCCGTTCTATTTGTATGGCTTCTTGGGAAAAACAAAAGAGATGCTGCAATCCTTTGTGGGGGAGCAGTGGTCATGCTCTGTGTTCTGTTAATTGGGATACGGCTTCAATATTCCAATTATTCCAGTTGGCGACTGAGTGATGAAAAAAATGTCCAATCATTGACAGACGCAACAGCAATGACGGAAATTAAACACTATTCAAAATCGATGCAAAACGATGTAATCCTGCTTGGGGATTCCCATGCCCAGCACTACGCTCTCCCCGTGCAGAAATGGAGTGAAAAAAGAGGTCTTTCTTTTGGGATGTTTGCTCAGCCGGCATGCCCACCGTTGCTCTATAGCGGTATCGGTTCGTTGGGCCAAGAAGGTCTGTATAAGATGTATACATCATGCACCAAACGCAATATTGAATATATTGACCAAATAATTGCTAATGCAAAGAGTAAATATGTATTTTTTGCAATCCGACAAGAATTTTATTTTGCAAATCCTCGTCAGTTTTTAAACAAAAAAGGGGCTACTCTTCTAAAGGGAACTATCACGGCGGAGGATATTGTAAAACAAACTTTTCAAGACACCATAGAACACCTTGTGGAAAGCGGAAAAAAAGTGATTGTCCTTGGTCAAGTTCCGTTACTGAAAAAGGCGCCGGTACCATGCTTAAGCCAGGATGCTACGATTCTCTCTCTACCGAATAGATTCAAAGGTTCATGTGAACTGGAAAAACAGTTTAGCGAGAAGAAGCTTTTGGTTGGTAGGTCATTTTTTCAGCAATTAGCAAACGGATCTGAGTCAATATCCTTTTTTGATCCAACTCCGTATGTTAATTCTATTTTTGGTGACGATAACACTATTCTCTATTTTGATAATAGCCATATGAGTCATCATGGTTCTCAATATCTGAGCTCTTTTGTAGAGGAGTCTCTAAACGATCTTGATAGGTGATATTTGGGTGATTTTGTTTTTTTTGTAATTGTAGTATTGTTGGCGAGCCACTTGTGTGCAGGAAAGAAATAGGTAGGGAAACTTTTTTATTATATAAAAAATAGCAAAACAGTTTTTTAGCATCGAAGTAACAAATTGAGGAGAATGGCTTTGGATCTTTCACTGGTTGTCCCGATATATAATGAAGAGGAAAATATTCCTCATATGTATGCGGAAGTAAAAGAAGTACTGGATAAAACCAGTTATAAATATGAACTGATCTGTGTGGATGATGGTTCCAGTGATCGCTCTGTGGCAGTCCTTGAAGAGCTGCATGCCAAGGACGAGCGGGTGGTGATAGTTGAATTGAGACGAAATTTCGGGCAGACGGCAGCCATGTCGGCAGGATTTGATCATGCCATGGGAGACATTATCATCACCATGGATGGAGATTTACAGAATGATCCCCATGATATTCCGGCCATGGTTGAGAAATTAAATAATGGATATGATGTGGTTACCGGGTGGCGTCATGATCGTAAAGATCCATTTCTTTCCCGGAAACTTCCTTCCATGCTGGCCAACAGGCTTATTTCCTGGATTACCGGGGTTGGTTTGCATGATTATGGTTGTACCTTAAAGGCGTTTAGACGTGAAGTAACTGAAAATATACGACTTTATGGTGAGATGCACCGTTTTATTCCTGCCATTGCCAGTGGTATGGGGATTTCTTTTACCGAGGTGAAGGTGAACCACCGGGCAAGGCGATTTGGAACATCAAAATATGGCATTTCACGGACCATTCGGGTGATTCTTGATCTCTTAACTGTTAAGTTTATGCTGAGCTATGCCACCAGGCCACTCCATGTTTTTGGTACTGTCGGTGTATTCTCTTCATCCGTTGGTTTTGCAATCGTCTTTGTTATGCTTGTACAAAGACAATTTTTTGATATGCCCATGGGGGATAGGCCTCTGCTGTTACTTGCCGTGTTGATGATTTTTATGGGGATCCAGTTTGTGACCAGCGGTTTGCTTGCCGAGCTGGTGGTTAGAACTTACCATGAATCACAGCGAAAACCCATCTACTATGTTCGTCGCCTTATCGGTCGTGCTGCAAAAGATTGCAAATAAGCAGGGATGCAAATAGATATTGTAATTCCAAATTGGAATGGAAAGAGGTTTTTACAGGTTTGCCTTGACTCCATAAGACGACAATCTTACCAGCGGTACAGGGTTATCGTGGTGGACAATGGCTCTGAAGATGGGTCTGTCTCGTTTCTCAAAGAAAAGTATCCTGAGGTAGACGTAATAGCCTGGCGAGAGAACCTTGGATTTAGTGTTGCAGTGAATGCCGGGATACGGGCTGCAACTGCGCCCCTGGTCTTTTTGCTAAATAACGATACGGAACTTGATAAAGATTGTCTGCAGGTTCTGGTAAATGCTGCTAAAGAACAGCCAGATGTGGATTTCTTTGCGGTAAAGATGCTTCAGTATAAGGACCGCTCACTGCTTGATGGTGCGGGAGATGCATACCTTCGTGGGGGTGCTGGTTACCGTGTTGGCACCATGGAACCAGACTCTTCTTACTATTCAAAGCCAAGGCAGGTTTTTGGTGCTTGTGCTGGTGCCGCCCTCTATCGAAAGCAAATGCTTTTAGAAATCGGCCTGTTTGATGAAGATTTTTTTGCCTATCTTGAAGATGTTGATCTAAACCTTCGCGCAAATAGTCGTGGACGGAGTTGTTGGTATGTCCCCGAGGCCGGGGTGTATCACATTGGTAGTGCGACCAGTGGTTCTACAATAAATGCTTTTACGGTATCGCTTTCCACTAGAAACAGTTTTTTTGTTATTTTGAAAAATTATCCTCTGTTCCTTCTTTTTCGTTTTGCTCCGGTGATTTGTATTTACCAATTTCTCTGGTTTTGCTTTACGGTCAAAAGGCGGCAGCTACCTGCCTATATTAAGGGAGTAGCTGGTCTTCTTGGTCAACTGCCAAAACTGTATAAAAAGCGCAAAAGCACCCTGCAAGCACAAACGGCAACCTGTGGTGAGTTGAGTACGATCTTGCGAGCTGCTGAAAACGATGTGGTTATTTCCATAATGGCCAGAAGATCCGTACAGGGAAAAGGAAACTTGTTTTTTAGACTTTATCAGAAACTATTTTTATAGTGATGTGTATGGGATCAAGGGTTGCGGTCATAATCGTTTCACATAATTCGCAGGCCTATCTTGAAAAATGTCTTCGTTCGCTTGGTGAGCAAACACTTGAAATTGCGACAATTGTTGTGGTTGATAGTGGGTCGGACGACTGTTCGTATCTCCAAGTACTTGCTAAAAAGTTCTCTTTTTTGCTTATCTTGGAAAAAAATATAGGTTTTTCCAGGGCGAACAACCTTGGACTTGCAGCACTGAGTAATGAGATTGACTATGTTATTTTTGTTAATCCTGATGTCTTTCTTTCTCCTCAATTTGTATCTCAGGCTGTAAGAGTATGTGGGGCTGAACCGGATTATGGTGTTGTCTCTGGAAAGTTATTCACCTATGACTTGCTAAACGATACCGCTACTACCAGATTTGACTCAACTGGTATTAGCAGAACCTTTTTTGGCAGATGGATAGATAGGGGGCAAGGGGAGGAAGATAGTGGGCAATATGAGAGTGCTGAACCAATGAAGGCCCTCTGCGGTGCTTTACTGTTTTGTAGAAAAGATGCACTCAACTCCTTGGAGCAAAAAGGTTTTGATGAAGATTTTTTTTTGTATAAGGAAGATATTGAACTTTGTCTTCGCCTCTGGAAAAAAGGCTGGAAATGTATATATGAGCCAAAACTTGTTGGCTATCATTGTCGTGGATGGCAACAGAATCGGGCAAAAATACCAAAATTTTTCCGGACAACAGCGGCTTATTCAGAATTATTACTCTATAAAAAACATCCTTCACCTTACATACTGTGGGCAATGCTCAAATATTTTTTGGTGAAGGTGTGTAACGTATAGGGAAAGTATGGGATTGGGCAGGGTAACAGTCATTATACCAACGCTTAATGGTGGCAAACTTTTCCGCACGGTGCTCCAAAATATAGTCACACAAAGCAGAAGACCTGATGAATTGTTGGTTGTTGACTCCGCATCTGATGACGATACTGTTGTCACGGCCCGTGAATTTGGCGCAAAAGTTATAGGGATTAATAGAGAGGATTTTGATCATGGTGCCACCAGGAGCATGGCAGCTAAAAGGAGCCAAAGTGAGTATCTTGTTTATTTAACTCAAGATGCACTGCCCAGGGATACATTGATGCTGGAAACCCTTTTGGCGCCTCTTTTACACGATTCCCAAATAGCCCTAAGCTACGGCAGGCAACTGCCAAATCCGGGAGCTTCCTTGTCAGCGAAGAGTTTGCGGCAATTTAATTATCCGTCACATTCCGAAATAAGAGGTTTTGCAGACAGAGAAAAAAGAGGGCTCAAAACGGTTTTCGCTTCAAATTCCTGTGCAGCATACAGGAGGAAAAATTTGGAAGAGGTGGGTTTTTTTAAAAAGGGCTTAATTTTTGGGGAAGATACATGTGTTGCCGGGAAATTACTCCAAAAAGGATATAGACTTGCTTATGTGGCTGAGGCGAAGGTGTTTCATTCGCATAACTACACAATCGTTCAAGACTTTAGGCGTTCATTTGATATTGGTGTGTTACATCAAATGGAATCGTGGCTACTTGACTGTTATGGAAAAGCGGAAGGTGAAGGTGTAAAGTACATAAAATTTGAGTTATCAGCAATTTTGAAAGAACGGAAATATCACCTTATTCCTTCTTTTCTCTGTCGCAATGTAGCAAAAATGAGTGGCTATAAAATGGGGAGCAGGTATTATGCTCTGCCCCGATGGGTAAAG
Source organism: Desulfocapsaceae bacterium (assembly GCA_050291935.1). Classification (GTDB taxonomy): domain Bacteria; phylum Desulfobacterota; class Desulfobulbia; order Desulfobulbales; family Desulfocapsaceae; genus Desulfocapsa. Next base: position 112,782 of record JBNKKR010000005.1, read on the forward strand.
GGACGTATTAGTATGAATAAAGCCTGGTGGTATAAGTAGGTATTGGTATGAATATGCTTTCCACAAACCTAAAAGAACAGAGCTCCATAATGGCTCGGCTACTGCATATTGTCGATTGCGGGGTTGTGATTGGATATTTATGGTTGTTACTCGTCTGGTATCGAGTTCCCTGGTCTGCCTATTATTCTCGTTTTGCTATCATTTGTTTTGTTGTATGTATGGTTATTTTTCAATCTTTTCAACTGTATCGCTCGTGGCGTGGTTGGAAATTTTTTCAGGAATTTCTGGTCATTGTTCGTGCTTGGGTAACGGTTGTAGGACTCCTTCTCTTCTACTTTTTTATTTTTAAAATATCCCATGCCTATTCCCGTTTAGTATTTTTAGTGTGGTCCATTTCTACTCCCGTGCTCCTTTTCTCTTTCCATGTGCTGGCTAGAAAAGTACTGCGCTATTTTCGTTCAAGGGGGAAAAATGTACGACATGCCGTTATTGCCGGGGCTGGCGAACTGGGAATATCGCTTGCAAGAGAGCTTGAGACTATTCCTTGGGCAGGAATAGAAGTAATAGGATTTTTCGATGATAAAGTTGCTAAAAGTGATACTTTGCAGGAAATGGGGAAGAGTCTAATCGGCACAATTTCAACACTACCCGGATATCTGGAAAGCAATGACGTTGATTATGTATATATTGCTCTTCCCATGCGGGCGGAGCGAAAAATATTTAAAATATTAAGAGAATGCCGCTCCCTTGGGTCGCGTATCTATCTTGTACCTGATTTATATGTTTATGGATTGCACCATGCGGAAATGCAATCACTGGGTAATCTATTGGTACTAAATTTTAATCCAAATACCGAATGGAAGCGCAGTTTTGACCTTATTTTTTCAAGTATGGTACTGTTGTCCATCTCTCCTCTGCTACTCCTTATAGCTTTGGCTGTAAAATTGCAAGATGGTGGGCCGGTGTTTTACAGACATCGTCGAATTACCTCCACCGGCCGTGAGTTCGGTTGTCTGAAGTTTCGCTCAATGCAGGTGGATGCAGAAGAGGTGCTGGAAACATTATTGGCCGAAGACGAGGAATTAAAAGAAGAATGGAAAAAAAGTTTTAAGCTTAAAAATGATCCAAGGGTCACAAAACTTGGCAAATTTTTACGCAGAACCAGCCTTGATGAACTGCCTCAATTCTTTAACGTGTTACGAGGAGATATGAGTGTGGTGGGGGCCAGGCCAATTGTTGGCCAGGAGCTTGCCAACTTTTATAAGGAAAGCGCAGGCAGGTATTGTTCCATGAAACCGGGTATCACTGGCCCTTGGCAGGTAGCTGGTCGATCGGACGTTAATGATTATGACGAACGGGTCGGAATGGATGATTGGTATATCCTTAACTATTCTTTATGGACAGATATTAAGATCATCTTTAAGACCATCAAGCGGATATTTGATGGCCGTGGTGCGTATTAACCACAGTTTCTCTTATATGGAGTGGATTATAAAAAAGAAACTAAAAGCGTTTGGTGATAAGCAAACTTTGGTGTTTATCGTATCAGCTACTCAAAAGATGGATCAAGGTAGCATATTAAAAAAAGCCGGTTGCTTTACTATGTAAAATGATTTATTAAAATAATTTTTGGTATCGTATCATCCTGGTCACTGTGGGCAAATATTACTATTTCCTTCCTTAGTTTGTCGGTTAGATGAAAAAAGAAATAATAATTCTTTATGTGATGGATGCTCTAAGAGCTGATCGTTTGGGTTGTTACGGGTACGATAAACCCACTTCAAGCAATATAGACGCTCTTGCTGATTCTGGAGTGGTCTATGAGAATGTCTATTCCCAGTCCACAGAAACAAAATCTTCTGCTGCAACCATATTCACCTCAACGTACTTATCTGTTCATAAGACCAGTGCCCATACCGATATTCTTCCTTCTGGTCTGGTAACACTCGCTGAATCGCTTAAAGAAAGCGGCTATGTAACCGCTTCATTTAATACAAATATTAGATTGGGCGCAGAATTTGGTTTTGATCGTGGTGTTGATTGTCATTTTGATCTTCATACCAGAAGCGAATTTGACAACGTTAATGCTCTTCCTTGTTCAGGGCTTATTAATAAGGAACTATTGTCATGGTTAGAGAGGGAAGACAACGAAAAGATTTTTCTCACAGTATGGTCGATGGATACCCATTTGCCATGGTTCCCACCCCAGGAATTTACCAATAAATTCACTGATGAAGAGTATACGTCTATTCCCGGAACAATGGCATCGATAATTGATGCGAAGGATAGTGCTGATTTTGGTCATCTGGAAAATCTCTACGATGCCGAGATTGCGTATAACGATTACAATATTGGACAGTTGATTAAACAACTCGAAAATATGGGACTGTGGCAACATACGACCTTTATTTTGACCGCTGATCATGGTGAGATGTTTCGTGAACATGGGCATTTTATGTATCACGGAGGGGCTCCATATAGAGAAGTTACCCATGTCCCGTTAATCATTAAATCCCCTGGGATTGTTGCTGGGCGAGAAAAAAAACTTGGTGGCTTAATAGATTTGATGCCTACTATTCTTGGTCTCGCTACAATCTCATATCCCGGTACCGTTCAGGGGAAAGACATTTTAGGGGATTCTGTTAGCAGATATGTCTATTCTGAATCAAAACAAAAAGATTTTAAGGATTCAGTGGCTGTTTTTGATACAGAATGGAAGCTTATAAAAAGTGATATCCCCAAGAATCTGCTAAAAAATAAGATATTAAAAAAACCTTTGCGAGAAGTTGATGCAGCAAAGATTGAACATCCTCCAGGAGTAAAAGACCTTCATAAGGGTATTTCACCACTGATGTTGAAAAAAGCTAAACTACAGAATTTCAAAAATGAATATGTGGGGTCGATGCCGGTTGCTGGGGGAAGTTTTCTATTGTGGTTCAAACAACTTTATCTCCACTTTTTTAGCGCAACAAGGCTAGAATTGTTTGACATTAAAGATGATTTTTTTGAGAAACGAAATGTTGTTTGCGATAACCCTTCCATAACGAGCGAGTTTTTGAAAAAGCTGGTTGAATTTGAAAAAGCCAATGATGACTTGAGTGCAAAGCTCAAGCTATCTAAGAATCAAATGACCCTTGAGGGTGATCTTGAAGAGAGACTAAAACATCTTGGGTACTTATAAAGGCACCCTTTATTTGATGTATGATGTTTTTTCTCCCTATGGTTCTAACAAAAAATACTATTTTAGATCTACTAAGGTATCCTAATATGAAATCTTGGTTTTTTATCTTACTCCTTTTTTTTGTTTTTCTTACTTCCTGCTCAACGCATCAACATGATGATATAAAAAGCGTCAATGCTCTTCATGAAATACCCACTCCGGAAGAGTTTTCTCTAGGAGTTGGTGATGAAATAGACTTTAGCGTTTGGCGACACGATGATCTGGAGAGAAAACTTGTCGTTGATCCGGTTGGCAATGTTTATTTTCCATTGATTGGGGAGGTGTTAGTAGAGGGAATGACTTTGTCAGAATTGAGAAAAGAAGTATCACATAGACTGGAACACTATTTAGTTGATCCAACCATTGATATTCATGTAACAACAATAAAAAGCCAGAAAGTGCACATCTTTGGCGAGGTAAAATCTCCAAGCACAATAGCTTTGGGGCAGAAAATGTTCATTTGGGAAGCTATTGCTTCAGCTGGTGGTTTTACCAATGATGCCAACAAAAATGATGTGCTTCTTATAAGGACTGTTGATGGTACATCAACACCATTTCACCTGGATCTTCAGAAGATGATCGAGAATGGAGATCTTAATCAAGGCTATTATCTGGCAAACAATGATGTTCTCTATATTCCTCCAAGCTCTATTGTAAATGTAGAGAGATTTATGACCAGAGTGAACAACATTATCAATCCATTTGTTACTCTTGAAAGGAGTATTATTCTTTGGCCGAATCTGGTTGACGCCTTGGAAGACGGTTCTTCTTCCACAAATATAACCGTTTCTCCATGAGAAATTTTGTCGATGTAGTTCAGAACGTGGATAATAATTGATGGTGGTGGATTCTCCTTATGACTCGTAAATATTTTACTGTGTACCTTGGGATGAAAGAAGTTTTGTCTTTCAATCTGCGGTAGAATGAAAGCAGTCGTAAGCTTGCAAAACAAATAATTTAAGGAAGAATACTTCTATTATGACCTTTCATGAAAAGCATGCCAATCAAAATTGGGGGCCAATGATTGCTGGTATTTATTTAGTTCCTGCGGTTTCGATTGCTCTTATAATTACGATTCTTCTTGCTATTGGTTCCTACTTTGTAAATCCTATTTACGAAGCCACTACGACCTTAACTCTTGATAATAATCTAAGTGAAGTATTGAAGGGCTTAAAAACTCCTTTTCCTTCAACAGCGGCTGATGACTTTATCAGGGTAGAGTATTTTGCAACTAATACTCTTGGAGTTATGAGTTATCCGGAAATAGCTCAGGATGTTATTGATACGTTTGACTTGAAAGATGGTTCAGGAAAGAAGATTTCCCCCGACGATCTTCTCACGGATAATGGCTTAACGCTCTCCCTTTCTGATCCCGGAAAAGGGATTTCCATAGAATGGGTTGCCGATACCCAGTTGTTTGCAGTGAAAGGGTTTGCAAGGAGTCCTGAAGAGGCGGCTGAATTGTCAGAAGCATATACGAAATGCTTTCTTGATTATAATCGCAATATGTCCAATTCCACTCTAGATGCGATTAACGAGCGGCTGATCTCTAATAACAAGTGGATGAAAGAAGAGGTCGCTAAATTAGAGAGTTCCATAAAAGAGGTGAGAGTAGCGAATAATGTCTTTGACATTGACAATATTCAATCAAAACTTTCGTCCTCTATTCTTACAATTGATGAGACGATTGTTGATGCAACCTATGCGGAAGAGGTATACCAGGCCAAACGGGAATATCTTTCTTCGCAAATAGAAAAATTTAAAATCCTGGAAGAATATGAAAAGACCATGCAGATTAATCCAGGCATTACATCGTTGCAGTCAACAATCAGAACGTTACTTTCAGAATTGCGTGAGGCCGCCGTTGAATACACTCCATCTCACCCCACCTATAAGATACTGGAAGAGAAAATAAAAGTTTCGCGGGAACTCCTTGCAAAAGAGGCGAAAACGATAGCCTACGAGACGAAAGAAAAGAAACCGTTACTCTATGATGAACTGCTGGAAAGAATGATTGATTTGTCAAGTGAACATCTTTTTTATGATATCTATATGACTCATCTTGAAAAACTGAAGGCAAGCTATCGTGAACGTCTTGCCGAATTAGTTGTAATTGAGAATCAAATAACTGAGCTGGAGGAGAAAAAGAGCAATATAAGCACCTCGTTAACGAACAACATAAATGATATGTCCTGGATCAGGAACCTAAGAGGGAAAAATATACCTTTGCTCCAAGTTGTTTCACGAACCAATCCCAATATCCAGGATAAGAAATCACTACGCTCTTTTCCTAAACGAAAAATTCTGGTGGTCCTGACATTTAGCGCATCTATCTTTCTTATCTTCTTTTATCTTTTTGCCAGGGAAATTCAGGCAGAAACCCTTTATCGCTCATGGCAATTATCTCCTCAGAAAAATCGGAATATAGTTGAACTTCCTGATTCAGAGTTTTCCTCTTTTGACAATCAGTCGTTGGCTGAAATTTGCCGTAATATTCATTCTGTCTGTGTTGCTTCCCGGAAAAGTAAAATAGTGAGGGTGACAGGCGCTTTCCAGGGTTCTGGACAAGAAGCTGTTGCCAGTGCTATTGCCTGGTACCTGAACCGTTTTGGTAATGAAGTTGTTCTATTGGATGGTGATATTATCAGGGGTAAAATCACAAAAAATATGGGGCTTGACGGGCGGATTGGATTACAGGAGTTGCTGAGTGGCAATGCAGATATTGCGGATATTGTTTATAGAGTGGACGATCTTGATATAAAAGTTATTCCAGTTGGTTCTGCTGATCTTGTTCATTGTGATAGAACTGCTATTAAGCGGATTTATAGTATGCTGGAAGAGCTAACAGGAGAAAATTGCCAGGTTGTGATTCTTGATTCACCTGTGGCAGAGGATCAATTTCTTTTGGCAGAGGCCTTTGCTGCTGGGCATCAGGTGGTTACGATAGAATCTGCTACTGTCTCTATTATGGATGTGGAAAAAGTATATCGGGAGATGGCCCAATCTGGTGTATCAGAAAGAAGTAGTGTTGATGTCGTTCTTACCAACCTACCATTTAGCGCTGACATCTTCAGCTTTAAAGGATTGATTCAGCTAGCAGTTCGTTTTGTCGTCAATCCTTTCGGCATAAAAAGAAAACAACGTGCTCATCGTGCTACATGATATCGCCATAGCCAAACCCAGGCCAGCTATTTCAGTTTGGGAATTCGTAGTCTTTATTTTTACTTGTTCTGCATGCTCCATCTGGACTTTACAGTGTAAAATACCCATTGTCGTTGTTCTTGCCTTTGCGGTTGCAACCGTTGCCTTTTACCGGCCTGTCGTAGGCGTTTTTTTTCTTACCGTACTTATGCCCATTCAGAGTGTCTTCTTTCTGATCCTGGCATTATGGTCAACTCCGGCATCATTCAATAACTACCTGTTAAATGTTGTTGACATGAATCACCTAAATAATTTTGTTGGCCACTTTTTTCCAATTAAGGTTTATCCGTTTGAGATTATAGCGTTTTTGCTTATTCCTTCTTGGTTGTACTTGTCCTTGGTTGTGAATAAGAGGCAAAAAAATGGGTTTTCCACTGGGCGTGTATCTAAATTCATCCATCTAGAAAGGTGGTTGGTATATTTTATTATCGCTTTTGAAATATGGGCTCTTTTTTCTCTTACCTGGGTTCCATACGTTGAGGGGTCATTCTATGGTCTTGTTCGTTTTTCCTGTAATTTTCTGATCATTGTTTTCCTGATAAGTGCACTTAAAAGTTACCAGTCGTTGGTACAAGTTTTTACTGTTTTTTTTATTTTTGCCGTTATCCTTGGAATAATTGCTGCAATTTCGACATTTAAAGGCTTTGATGCTTTCCTCCCTTTCTTTGGGAACGAAAAGGTTTCTATCCAGCTTTATCTGAGCGTATTCGATAAAGCTGCTGGTTTTGATCGCCAAACATTGGGAATGATGACAGGACATGGGCTTACCGGAAAACATGAGCTTGGAATGTATCTGATAACGGCAATTTTTTTTACACCTGTTCTTGTCAGACAATACAAATCAACTGCCGCCAGAGCACTTATAGTTATCTGTTCTTTATTTTTGCTTGCTGTTATTTTCAGGGGGCCGATGAAGACAATTATTCTCGGCAGTTTTCTGGTAACTATGACTATGGTCTGGTTTTTGCCGCAAATTCGTAAATCTTTCTTACTTGTAATGGTTGTTTTAATTGCAGTAAATATTTTCGGGTTTGTTTGCTCTGGCGCCATGAGGGCCCAGTATAAAACGAAGATGGGTCAGACCACCGGAAATATCAAGAACTACAATTCAAAAAGCCGCTACAGCCTGGGTACTATGGCCTTCAGATTTGGAGCCTGGGAGGAAACTTTTACTAAAATTGTTGAAGATAAGGCATTAGGAGCGGGGGCTGAAAATCTCAATCGAGACCAGACCTTTAACTATGTTCATTCCCATAATCTTATCCTCAATCTTACATACGATTATGGTTTGCCAGGATTTATCTTTGTGGCTCTTTTTATCGTAAATCTTTTACTGTTTGGCTGGAAAATGGTTGCAAGTCGTGCCAGACCGCCAACTGATCTGTGGTGGGCGCAAATATGTATACTCGGGGCTACGTTTACCTGTCTGCTGGATTATATGGTGGATTGTTGGATATGGGATCCTCAGCTCTATTATCTCCTTGGCTTATTTTGGGCGGTATCAAGAATTACCATTAATGGTGGAGAGGTTGAATTTGCGACCACCACATGGTAGTTTTGTTTTAAAGAGTGATGACAATAGTGTGATTTTACAGGATCAACTAAAAGTCATACTCGTACTCACTTCCTCTGTTTGCTCCAAATTATAACGAAAAACGTATTGAACCAATTGCGAACTATTGGTTGTGAAGGAGGGAGCAATCGAAAATAGGGACAAGATGAAGCGTAAATATATCCTATTTATTCTGGGTTGTATCTTTTGTTGGGTGACAGTTGCCAAAGGAGATATGCGAACTGTATTGGATCCTGATAATTTTTACAGATTGCAGGATAATCTCTTGGTTAATGGTGGGTTTGAGACTGGTGAAAATGATTTGCCGACTGGCTGGAAAGTCTCAACTACTACTAGTTCGCAACTGAAGTTTATATGGGATACAAAACGGAAGAATGGAGGAAAATATAGCGCATCTATCTGGTGCCAGGGGAGTTATTCTGGTGCTTGGTCGCAGGACGTTCTCATAAATCCTGGGGAAGTGTATATGATAAAAGGGCATGTGGCATTTGCGAACTTAAGCCCCTTATCAAAATGCAAAATAAATTTACTCTTCAAGGATGAAAAGGGCTTGCCGGTGAAGCAAATTGATTTGCCTTTTCATTCAAATGGAAGTCGTAATTTTGCCGAGGATTTTCCAGGTGGTCTAAAATTTAGAGTGCCTGATGATTCTATGTCATTGACTGTGAGGTGTATACTGCAGGGACCGGGAAAGGCGTGGTTTGATGATCTTTATTTAGCTAAAACGCCAACCGGTTCTTTTACTGGTAGAGTACGCTCGGGTGGTAAACCATTGACCGGTGCAATTGTTGAGATTTTATATCCTGTATGGGGGAAGCGTTATTCAATTTTGACCGATTCCAATGGCAAATATAGATTGGATGGGGTTCCTCTAGCGTCGTCAAGATATGCTGTTAAAGCATATAAAGAAGGGTATATAAATCAGTCACATGGCAATCTGGGAATTACCCCAGGATCAGAAACATCCGTTAATTTTGATCTTCAACAAGGTACAAATCCTGCTTTACTACAAATTGTATTTGGCTCTGTTTCATCCTCTAAAGAACAAGAGTTTTCCAAAGTTCCGAAAGGAGCCAGGATTCCGTCAGAAAAAAACGGCTATCCTTCCTTTATCTTACCTTTTTTGCAGAGTGATCAGTTTTCTGAGCTTCAAAATCCTGAAATACAGACAGTCGTACATGAAATTTTGAGTGGTGTAGCGCTGGATCAGAGAAATGATACAAGAACAGTTGCACTTGCCGTTTACGACTGGGTAAACCGTAACATTGAACACGTTTCCGTTTTTGAAGACCCCGCTGGCAGGGGCCCCATAATGCGTGAGAAAACGCAGAAAGATACTTTACCAGCATCAGCCACCTACACGTCAACGAGAGGTCATGACTCTTTTGCTGAAATTTTAGAAAATAATATGAAAAAACGTCCACTTCTGGATGTGACTTCCTTGAAGACATGGGGGGGGAATTGGTATGATTGGGTTCTGCGTCCCCACGAGTTACTTCGCTATAAAACAGGAATTTGTATCGAACGGGCTTTGTTACTAACAGGACTATTACGGGCTCTCAATATTCCAGCTCGTGCTGCCGTTGAAAAACTAGAGTTTTGGGCTCAAACAGACGCAGGAAATGGTACTTGGGTAGGGCTTGATCCAACACGTGGTCGTAATGAGTATCGGAAAAATGGAAAATTGGGGGTCGGTTTTGAGAGCCCTCGCCTTGCTTTTTATTCCATTAATAGCCGACCATTGCTGCAAATGGACCTGGATGCTGCAAAAGGAGTGATTTGGTATGAGCTTCATCCCTATGAGCTTGAGTATGACTTTTCTGACGCTGGTTTAAGTCAAGCCATGAATGCTTTGCAGGAGATGTCAAAAACGGGACTTGCGCCGCCTCCACAGAAAAAAAAACGGAATAGATCTGCAAAATATATAACAACGTTTCGGATTTTAACCATTGATCCATCAGATCTTATCGGTCAGGAATTTTTGACGGTAAAATTTCCGATTGTGGCAGATTCTCAACTTTATAGTAATACTGGGGAATATGGTTATCAGGTTAATTTTCCCAATAGCGTTGTTTCGACCTCATTGGAAACCATAAAATCTGAAAAGAAAGGAAGGTATGAGCAATGGGTATCAATTCGGATTATGCTTTCAAAAATCCCCAAAAGAGCAAATCCCTCCCATGAAATTCCACCGCCAATAAACAGAAACAAAAAAAATCCGGGTATTTCTCAAGGGAATTTTGAAGAGAAAAGCCGACTATCAGATGAAAGTGGAAATAATCGTTTTCCTCATGCTAGTAGGGGGAATTTGCAGTCTGGAGATGCTAATAGGATGAAAGGCGTGGGCCCCAACCGCGCCAGGCTGCAAGCCAAGCCCAAAGGGGATTTTATTGAAGATTTTGACCGGGATGGTGATGGCAAGGTTTCAGAAGAAGAATTTTCAGGACGATTTTTTATGAGGCTTGATCGCAATCGTGATGGGTATATAGATGCAACTGAGGCCCCGGTGCCCAAAAATCCAATTCCATAGTAAGTATAGATCAAGGATAGTTGGTTCCAGAGTCTTTCAAAAACCTAAAACAACTATGGTTCACCCATGAAAACAGCACTGATATGTGGAATATCTGGTCAGGATGGAGCCTATTTGGCACAGCTTCTTTTGACAAAAGGGTATAAGGTATACGGCGCGTCAAGGGATGCCCACTCCTGTTCTTTTCATAATTTGGGATTGTTGGGAATAAAAAAGAAAGTCTCAACTATTTCTTTAGCAATTAATGATTTTAGAAGTGTTTTACAGGCACTGCAAAGAGTAAATCCTGATGAGGTTTATAACCTTGCTGGGCAAAGTTCAGTCGGTTTGTCGTTTGAGCAGCCGGTGGAAACATTGGAAAGCATCAGTATCGGCACATTAAATTTTTTGGAGGCGATTCGGTTTACCGGCAAAGATATAAAATTTTATAATGCGGGTTCCAGCGAATGTTTTGGAAATACCAAAGGCGTACGGGCAAATGAAGAAACACCATTTCGGCCTAGGAGTCCTTATGCTGTAGCGAAATCGTCGGCCCACTGGATTGTTGCTAATTATCGCGAGGCGTATGATTTGTTTGCTTGTACAGGGATTCTTTTTAATCATGAATCACCTTTACGACCAAATCGTTTTGTAACAAAGAAAATTATTTCATATGCATGCCGTATTAGTGGTGGCAGTGGTGAAATGTTATCGCTGGGCAATATTTCCATTAGAAGGGACTGGGGATGGGCTCCTGAGTACGTGCAGGCAATGTGGCTAATGTTACAGGAAAAATTACCAGAAGACTATGTTATTGCCACTGGAGTGAGCAGGTCTTTAGAAGAATTGGTTGATTTGGCTTTTAAGGAAGTTGGTTTGTATTGGAAAGATCATGTGGTGCTTGATAAAGAGCTGTTACGGCCAACAGATGTTCTTGAAGGGTGTGGCAGTGCCGAAAAAGCTGAAAAACAGTTGGGATGGAAGGCAAGTTTTGGGCTGGAAGATGTCGTTCGAGAGATGATACGAGCTGAGCAAATTGTATAATGTTGTTTTCTTCGAAATGAAGTAAAGAGGGATATTTATTTTTCTTGGTTGGAATCAGCAATCAATTGGTAGGTAAAATTTCAGTACCCTGTCTTAAGAAGACTATGAATATACTCTATCAAAAAAAACTTACAATTTGAACCTTCAGGCGTTGTTTCGTTATTTGATTGTTGAAGAATCGTTGGAATCTATTTGTTGGTAGCTATGGCATGTAAAAGGAAAAAACAGGGATAATGCGCATTGGTATTAATACATTATTTCTTGTGCCTGGGGATGTTGGGGGGACGGAAGTATATTTGCGAAAAACACTTTCAGCCATGGCTGAAGTGGTAAAGGATGACACACTGGTACTATTTACTAATTGGGAAAACGATGCCTTGTTGCGAGAGGAGTTAGCAGGGTATCCATTTGTGGAGTTTTATCGTCTTCCCTGTCCGGCAGCTATCAGACCACTACGAATTCTTGTTGAACAGCTTTGGTTACCTGTTGCGGTCATAAGAAAGTCCGTTGATGTACTCTGGTCTCCTGGTTACACCGCACCAGCCATTTGCAACGTCCCACATGCTGTAACCATTCATGATTTGCAATACAAAAGCCATCCGGAAGATATGACATTATCTGAAAAGGTGGTATTGGATGTTTTAGTAAGAACAGCTTGTCGGTATTGTGAGGCAATTATAACAATCTCAGATTTTTCAAAGACGGAAATTCTTCGTTTTGATTTTGCCAATAAAGAAAAGGTTTATGCTTTGCCTTTGGGAGTAGATACTGGATTTTCTGTTATGCTACCAGGTGATGAAACAGAAAAAGTGAGTAAACTTGCGGGGATGGGAATAGAGAAGCCTTATTTGTTGTGTGTCGCTCATACCTACCCGCATAAAAATATAGATAAACTTGTCGAAGCTTTTGGTATTTTTTCAGAACAGAATTCGCATCAATTAGTTTTGGTTGGTAAGGCAAGGCGTGGTGAAGCGAGTCTACTGGATAGTTTGAAAACTATAGCCAATTCCCGTAAAGTTATTCGTCTAAATAGCCTTTCGGAAAGTGATTTGAAGTTGCTTTATCAATGTGCTGATATCTTTGTTTTACCTTCAAGTTATGAAGGGTTTGGCTTGCCGGTTTTAGAAGCAATGATGGCCGGAGTGCCGGTCGTTACTTCACGAATGGCGTCATTACCTGAGTTAGGGGGAGAGTGGGTTGAATACGTCGATACGCCATCGTCGCAAAATTTACTTTCAGCCATTAGCAATGTGATGGCATTATCAAAAGAGCAACGTGCAAAAAGAGTAGCTCGTGCGAGGGAAAGGGCAAAGGGATTCTCGTGGGAAAAAACTGGAGAAATGACCTTTCATGTTCTTCATAATATCACTGAAAAATAAGTAGGCCCATCGTCTACTGTACATAAATGAATCCGCCTGAACTCGGAAATAATGAGTTGTAATGAATATCATAGAACAAATTTCTTCTTTTGCTAATCAATGGTTGGGAACGGCTTTGCCCAAGTTATTCCTCCTTTTTCTTGGTATTCTTCTGTGTATTCTTGTCATTGCAGCAGTATGGGATCGAAGGATTAAGACCTTAGGTGCAGTTTTTGGAGTGAGTCTGAGCTTACTCTTACTTGCAATCGCCTTTGGAGAAAGTGTAGTCACCATTTTTGGTGGGTTTGATATTGCTACCCGGTTACGTTTAGTTGCTGCATTTGTTAGTTTTACGATGCTTTTGCTAACACTTTTTACATTTTGGAAAACCGGATTGCACCTTCGCTATGGCGTGCTTTGGATTTCTGTTTCCTTATTGGTACTTTTGACGGCATTATTTCCAGGACCGTTACGTACCTTTCCTAGTTTGCTCGGGAGTCAGTATGGTTTAGCCGTTGCAGCATTGGGGATATTGTTTTTATTGTTGCTGTCCTTTCACCTTTCCGTGGTTGTTTCTGAATTGCAAGATCGACAGGTGTATCTTCTAGAACGTGTACGTCTTCTTGAAGATTCCGTTTTTGGTGAAGCCAAAAGTGATTATCCTGAAGCAGTGCAAAACAAACGAACAGTATTTTCAATCCTTTCTTCTAAATTTTTAACACAGTTTAATTTACAGACTTTATCCTTCAAAGTCCCCCATGGTACAAGTATTACAGCCCCGGTGATTATAGTATTGGCGGTCGGTGCCGTATTACTGGTAGGAATGCTTGCCCCTCAAGTAATGATTGGTGATGAGGTAACTCATTATTTTATGTTGAAAACCCAATCTAAGAATTTACTTGTGCCAAACTTTTTAGCCGAAATACCAACTGGATGGGGAGAAATAGAGATTCGTCGCTATCCGCATTCCTTTTTGTGGCATTATTTTGGGGCTGTCTTGTTTTACCTGAGTGATGGCTCGTTTTTGATAGTACAGCTCTATCAGGCATTTTTCTTAGCCCAGTTGTTAGGCGTTGCTTATTTACTCGCAGGTTCCAGGGGAGGGGTTGAGTCAAGATCTGCCCTTGTTTATCTGTTGTTGGTGGCATCTTTGCCCATGACCTTGATTTTCAGTGTTGCTTTTTATCAAGATGTACCAATGACGGCTCAAATTTTGACCGCATTCTTCTTCCTACGAAAAAAAAGATGGTTGTTAGCGTCATTGTTTCTCTGTTTTGCTCTTGGTTTAAAAGTAACAGCCATTTTATTTTTCCCGGCATTCTTTCTTTGTCTTCTGTTTTGGACCTATGCTCGAGAGTCTCTGGGTAAAACAATTGTAGTGTTAATTTGTTCTCTTATAATAGTAACTTGTTTTACTTTTGGCTTTAGCAGGATAATGAAAGAATATGGTAACGCAACCTTTTACCCAGTTGTGAAATTGGAGCAATTGGCAAAAAAAGCAAAACACTATTTTGGCAATAACAACCCAAGCCATGTGAACAATGAAAGTGGTGAACAGAAGCCCCTTGGTAAACAAGTCGTGAGTGAGCAAGTTGCTGAAATAATAGCAAACCATCCTGGTGATTTGCGCATTAAAACAAATTTTCTAGTCTACGGTGGGCTATTGTTGTATTTAGGTTTGGGTTGTGTTGCAGTAGTCTTGGGTTGGCGCTTTTTCGGAAGATCTATAGCTACTTTTCCCAGAGAATCCTCTGTTTGGCTATGGGGAACCGGTTTGTTTTATATGGTACTTGTTGCCTGGTTATTGAAAACCTCACCGGATGCGCGCTTCTTTCTACCTGGTTTAATTTTTTGTATGCTGCCTATTGCGGAATGTATTGTTTGTTTACCCCGGTCTCGTTGGATTGTTATCATTATAACAACGCTTGCTTTGATGCAGTCGGGGTATGCCCTTTCAAAAACGTATCAACTCCGCAGGGTTAGTCCAGAGGTTAGGGAGGCAATACACTATTTACAGCACCATATTCCAGAGCCTCACGCTGTTTTTATGTATCCTGAAGGGAATTATCGTCTTTTTCCAGTTTCGCATAGATGGTACTTAAATTATTATCTTCGGGATTTTTGGCGTGCGGACAATGATACTCGGATTCAAATGCTCCACTCCCATGATGTTGGAGCGATTGTTGTCAAAAAATATCTTATTGCTCCGGTTGACGATGAGATAACTAACCTTGGAGTCTATCCTGATTGGTTTGTTCAGGAGTTGATAGCAGATAAACGGTTTTCTAATTTATTTGAAAATAAAGAGATTATTATTTTTGATGTTCCTGATTGAAACTTTGGGGAAATCTTATCGGCAAAGCTGGATGTGTTTTTCGTTTTCTCAGCGAATAATGGTAGTCGAAAGCTGTTTGTTCAGTAATACATTGTCGATTCCGATAATGTAGCCTATTTTGTTTTTAGTCTCTCTATGGTAGCCTAAAGATCTTTTTTTATTATCGGTCTTCTGCATTGGAAATGCATGGATGAGCCGTCATTGCATGATGGAATAATAATCCCTAGGGGTTTTAGTATATGAT
This sequence comes from Desulfocapsaceae bacterium, assembly GCA_050291935.1. GTDB lineage: Bacteria > Desulfobacterota > Desulfobulbia > Desulfobulbales > Desulfocapsaceae > Desulfocapsa. The sequence continues at coordinate 128,266 of JBNKKR010000005.1, forward strand.
AAATTTTTTAAAAAACGAGAGGCCGTTAACCGTTGCAATTAACTTTAAAGCTGTTTCCGGGCCATGGGGTGGCGCGAGCGTTTTTATCACTCAGCTAAAAAAGGCATTGGAATTAGCAGGTATGCGAGTCCGCTTTGATCTCAAGCGAAAGGTAGATTTGATTTTTATGATTGATCCCCGGGAAGATCTGCAGCGTACTGCTTTTGGCCTTCAAGACATAAAACGATATAAAAATGAAAACCCAAATGTTCTGGTTGTGCACCGAATCAATGAATGTGATCGGCGTAAGAATACAGATTTTATGGATGAAATGTTACGCCAGGGTAATGAGATTGCTGATTACACCATTTTTATTTCCCAATGGTTGCGAGACTATTTCCTCGAGCAATGGTTTGATGCGTCTCGTCCCCATTGTGTTATATATAACGGCGCAGATCAGAACCACTTTCACCCAATCGGTACCAAGAATTGGACCAACGGTGAGCCTATGAGGTTTGTTACCCACCATTGGTCAGATAATCCCCTTAAGGGGTTTTCCGTTTATCAGCAAATGGATAAATTGATAGCGGATGGTGTCTTAAAAGATACTGAACTATGGATCATTGGAAGGTGGCCGAAAGATATTCGTTGGCAAAGTGCGAAAACTTTTCCTCCGGAAAGTGGCAGAAAATTGGGGGATCTTTTGCGACAGTGTCATGCCTATATCACTGCAAGTGTCTGGGAACCGTGTGGAATGCATCATGTTGAGGGGGCACAATGTGGCTTGCCACTACTTAGCCATATCCATGGCGGTGGGATTGTTGAGGCAGCTAAAAAATATGGCATCCTTTTCGAGGATGATTTAGTAGGTGCGATAGAGCAGATGCATTTGTGCTA
>JBNKKR010000006.1:0-121224 GCA_050291935.1 Desulfocapsaceae bacterium
CTTATTACGGGCATAAGATATGCTTGACTGGTGGAGTATCGAACCTGATCACGGACTGTGTTGTTTTAGAAGGTAACCCGGCAGACTCTGAATTGACGATGGAGATGCTCCATCGTCAAAGTGAAATTTATGGCCGCTACCCGTTGAAAGTTGCACTCGATGGAGGCTTTGCCTCAAAAGCCAATCTGAAAAAGGCAAAAGAAGCCATGATAAAAGATGTTTGTTTCTCAAAAGGTCGAGGTCTTACAGAAAAAGATATGTGCCGCAGCAAATACGTCTACAGGAAACTGCGTAATTTTCGTGCTGGAATAGAATCTGGGATCTCATGGTTAAAACGAAGTTTAGGTCTTACCCGTTGCACCTGGAAGGGTTTCGAATCATTTAAGAGTTATGTTTGGTCATCTATCGTTGCCGCCAACCTGTTGACATTGGCAAGAGTACAACCAGACTAACTGGAATTAGTAAAAAAACAAAGATTGTTTTTTAGCCAGACGGTAGAGGTGCGCCTAAAAAATGGATTTTTTGCACAATATAGGCACCTTTTCATCCGGCATGAGAAAGAAACAAATGCCCAGCATGGATAAACACCATTATAAGGTTAGGTTGATAAGACATTACATGCGTGAAAGAGGCATTTATGGACAGACACTAACTATAGCAAACAGATAATGAACTCAACAGAATCACCTCAAAATGATTTTTCTCACTTTTCGCAGATTTTGGGTAATGTTAATGAAGCTGCCTATCTAATTGATGATAAAGCTCGGTTTCATTACGTTAATGCAGCTGCATGTACGATGTTGGGCTACAGCCAGGAAGAACTGCTCAGTCTTACGGTTCATGATATTGATCCAACGTATAAAAAGGAAGAACGGGCGAACCATTGGGAGCATTTACGACGGCTACGAAGTGTTACCATTGAAACTTTTCATAAGACAAAGAGAGATATAATCTTTCCAGTGGAAATCCACGCAAGTCTTATTCAATTTAGAGAAGATAGCTACAGTTTAGCTTTGGTGCGCGATATAACCAAGCGAAAAGCCGCAGAGCAAGAGATTAAAGAGCTCAACGCCACTCTGGAGAGAAGAGTCGCAGAGCGTACAGATGAACTACAGAAAGCTCTGGCAGAAAATAAGAAGATTAGTGCCTCCCTTGAACAGACAGTTGCAGAACGGACCAAACAATTGGCAGCCAAGGAAAGGGAGTTTCGCACCCTTGCAGAGAACTCTCCTGACACGATCGCCCGTTATGATAGCTCATGTCGACGAATCTATGCCAACACAACATTTGCCAGGCTGGCCGGGACGACTCCGGAAAATCTTCTCGGTAAGACGCCGACAAATTATAATCCTTCACCTGATGCTGCTGTATATGAATCAGCGTTAAAAGAGGTGATGGAAAGTGGCAGAAAAAAAGAAATTGAATATAGCTGGCCTGACGCGCAGGGCAATATGATCACGAGTTTAGTTCTGATTGTACCCGAGTACGATGAAGGAGGAAAACTGCAAAGCGTTTTGGCTACCGGCAGGGATATCACGGCGTTAAAAGCAACGGAAATAGAGCTGGCAGAGCGTGAGGAAAAGTTCCAAAGTATCTTTCGATTGAGTCCTGCGGCCGTTTCCATTAGCTCTTTGGAACGGTTGTGTTATCTGGATGTGAATGATAGTTTTCTTTTTCATACTGGATACAGTCGAGATGAAGTGCTGGGACATTCCGGTAAGGAACTGAAAATCTTTGCAAACCCAGATGATTATAAGTCCTTTTTTGAGCGGGTGCAAAATAAAGGCTATATCCAGAATTATGAATATCCCTTTCGTACCAAGGGTGGTCGTATTGGCTATGCGGTTGTTTTTGCTTCTGTACTAATGTTGGCTGGTGAACGTTGTTTGCTTGCTCACAGCTATGATATTACGGATCGCAGGCAAAAAGAAGCGTTGCAGCGGGAACGATTGGAGATTGAGGAACGTCTTTCCAAAATAGCGGCCAATGCGCCGGGTGTGAATTATATTTTCAGATTACGGTCGAATATGAAAATGGCCTGCAGTTACATGGCCCCAGGCATTGAAGAATTAATTGGGGTTTCTGCTGAAAAGGTCATGGAAACATTTGATGGTATAACCAAGGTTGTATGTCCCAAGGATAAAAAGGAACTGCTGCGACGGTTTATTGTTTCTGGCAAGAAAAGCAGTCCTGTGTCATTTGAGTTTCGTATTGTCCATTCTATCAATAAGGAAGAACGGTGGATAGAAACCCGGGCAACTCCGGAAAAACAAAAGGATGGGACTCTTTGTTGGTACGGATTCTTCCACGATATAACAACAAGGAAAGAAAATGAAAGGACTCTTGCCGAAAGAACGGCACAGATGCAGTCGTTTTTTTCTGCCTTGCCTGATCTTGTCTGGCTTAAAGATCCCCAGGGAAGACATTTGGCCTGCAACGAGTCGTATGTCCAGTTTTTGAATAGGCCATTGGAAGAGATAATTGATAAAGTCGACCATGATCTTCTTCCTCTGCCCCTTGCGAAGCAATGTGAAAAAAGCGATCAAGAGGCGATTAGTGCCGGAGGGCTGACAATCACTAAGGAAAGGATGTCTCGACCAGATGGCACAGAAATGATTTTTGAGATTCGCAAGAGTCCGATTTATGATGAAAATGGATATCTAAATGCATTGATGGGTATTGGGCGTGATATTACCAGAAGTGTACAAATGCAGGAAGATCTGGCAAAGCGAGAAGAGGCATTTCGTGCACTGGCCGAGAACTCTCCTGATTCGATCACCAGATTTGATTTAGAGTGTCGGCGGACCTATGTAAATCCCACCTTTGAGCGACTTTGTGGCACTTCAAGCGAAAAAGTGTTGGGGAGAAAGCCATCTCAATCAACTCCTGTTGCGGATAGCTGTTCTATTCAATTTGAGAAAAACTTAAATAAAGTTATACGAAGTGGAGAAGGAATGACCATGGAGGTGGAGTACGTCAAGGCTTCCATGGAAAAAGGATTCGGGCACCTGAATATAGTCCCGGAGTTTGGTGAAGATGGTAAGGTAATCAGTGTCCTTTCCGTGGGCCGGGATATCAGTGAACGAAAACAAAATGAAGAAAAACTTCGTGAACGGGAGCAGTTTGTTCGGACAATTCTTGATTCGGTGGAAGAAGGTATTGTTGTCGTGGATCCAAGCTTTCACTTCCGGGTCGTTAATAAAGCTTTTTGCAATATGGAAGGCAAACGATCGGAGCAAGAGTTGCTTGAAAAGCATTGCTATGAACGCCGTGGTTTTACAAGACCTTGTTTTGAAGAAGGAGAGGAATGTATTGTACAGCGCTGTTTTGAAACCAGACAGGGGCAGGCAAACGAAATCTTACGTTCTGATCTTGGCAAAGGTATCTACATGGAGGAAAAGGCCTACCCTTTGACGGATGCTTCCGGGGCAATTGTTGCCGTTATTAAAACACTTGTTGATGTCACTGAAAAAAGACGGTTGGATGAACAGTTGCAGCAGGTTCGGAAAATGGAGGCCATCGGTATGCTTGCTGGAGGTATTGCCCATGATTTCAATAATATCCTGGCTAGTATTTTCGGTTACTGTGAGCTGGTAATGCTGGAAGATGATCTTTCCTCGGAAGTGCGTAAAAACCTCTATTCATTGATTCAGGCGGCCCGTCGAGCCAAAGAGCTGATTCGGCAGATCCTTTCCTTTAGCAGGCAGACAAGCGAAGAACTTAAACCTGTCCAGCCTGGACCGATCTTTAAAGAGGTGTTGAAGATGCTGCGCTCTTCGTTACCGGCTTCCATCCATATTGAACAATATCTGGAAGCCAGTGATTTGATCATGGGGGATACCAGCAAACTTCACCAGATTATAATGAATTTGTGCACCAACGCTTTTCAGGCCATGGAAAAAAATGGTGGTACATTGATGGTTTCGTTAAAACGGATGGCGATTGATGAAAAAAGTGATGTGTTCGCCCAGGGAGTAGCAACGGGTGTATATCTCCAACTTACCGTCAGTGATACCGGATGTGGTGTTGATCCGGAAAACCTTGGAAAAATTTTTGATCCTTATTTTACCACCAAAGGAAAAACGGAAGGGACGGGATTGGGACTTGCTGTGGTGGCAGGTGTTGTTGAAAAGTTCAATGGGAAAGTCCTGGTGGATAGTATCCTTGGTGAGGGAACAAGTGTTTGTGTTTATCTGCCTGTGCTTGAATCAAATACAATGAAACGTATCAATGATGAATTGCGAATAACGGTTCCCCTCTCCTTTGAGAAAAGCAACAGGCATATAGTGGCGGTGGATGATGAAAAGGATATGTGCCAAGTGTATAAGAAACTGCTGACGAAGTGTGGATACAAAGTCTCAGTATTTAGCAGTAGTGAAGAGGCGTTAGCAATGATTTCGCAGGATCCTTCGGAGATTGATCTGTTAGTTACCGACCTTACCATGCCAAACCTTGATGGACTCTCCCTTTGCAGGCGACTGTTTAACGTTCGGGCCTCTCTGCCAGTGATTCTATGCAGTGGCCATGGTACGGTTGAGAGTGTGAAGCAGGCCATGTCACTTGGTGTTAAAAAATTTCTGCAAAAGCCCTTTCAACAAGAAGAATTGGTGCGGGCGATTCGTACATTGCTGGATACAACCCCTAAGAGATAAGTGTATGTCGACAATTTTATGTATCGATGATGATCTGGTTTTTTTAACTATCCTTAAAAAATATCTGGTGCGTTGGGGGCATGAAGTGATTACTGAGGAGAATAGCACGCGTGGAAGTGCTATTTTGCAATCTGTACAACCGGATCTTCTTCTCCTGGATTTGAATATGCCGGAAATGGACGGATTTGAGGTCCTAAGTTTTGCCAAAGAAAAGGTTCCCGATTTGCCAATAATCGTCATTTCCGGGGAAGGAGAGATGGACGATGTTATCCGGGCATTACGTTTAGGCGCCAATGATTATCTCACCAAACCCATTGATCAGTTCACCATCCTGGATTATTCCATCCAAAATGCGTTAGAGCGTGCTACCTTAATTAAGGAAAATTTACAGTATCAAGAGTCTCTGGAAACAAAGGTGAGGGAACGAACGGCTGAACTACAGACCGCCTTGCAGACTATAAGGCAAAATGAGAAAAAACTGAAGACGGTTGTTGAAAATTTTGATGGATTGATCTGTCTTTGTGACCATAACTGTCGCATTGCCTATGCTAATCCAGCTCTTTTGCTCCATTGTGGAAGGGATCTTGTTGGTGATCGATGTGGTGTTGCCTTATTTGGTGATGTGGATTCCTGCCCATTTCTGGATAAAAAAATGGATACTACTTCAAATGTGTTAGAGTATCAGCATCCTATGGATAAGCGGTGGTATCATATTATTCATACACCGCTGCTGAGTGAGCAGGGAGAAATCGTTGAACGTCAGCTTATCTTCTTTGATATAACAGAAAAAAAACAGGCATTATTGGATCTGCAAGCGAGGGGGAAGCTTTTACAGGAGGAGAATAGCACCCTGAAAGCCAACCTGCAGGAGCGGTATCGTTTCGGCGATATTATTGGAAAGAGCCACGCCATGCAGCTTGTGTATCAGCGTATCCTACAGACTGCCGATTCAGATGCGGGAGTGGTTATCAGCGGAGAATCAGGTACCGGAAAAGAGCTGGTTGCAAGAGCAATACATGGTAGTGGTCCACGCAAAAATGGTCCGTTGATCTGTGTGAACTGCGGAGCCATACCGGAAACACTGATTGAAAGTGAATTTTTCGGCCATGTTAAGGGTGCGTTTTCTGGTGCTGTTCGTGAAAAAACAGGTTTGCTTATGATGGCGGATGGCGGTACGCTCTTTCTTGATGAAATTGGTGAGATTAGCCTGGCAATGCAGACAAAATTGCTTCGTGCTATCGAAGGATATGGATTCAGTCAAGTTGGCGGGGATAGAACATTTCGCCCCGATGTACGAATCATTGCAGCCACCAATACTGATTTAACAGAGTTGGTAAAGGCTGGAGAAATGCGCCAGGATTTTTTCTTTCGAATTCATGTGATTGCTTTTAATCTCCCACCGTTACGTAAACGACGGGAGGATATTCCTCTGCTTGCCGAACATTTTTTGGAGCAGCTGTCTGAGGCTGGGGACAGGTCCCTTCTAAATGGCCGGGTTTTGGCAGCACTTATGGATTATGATTGGCCTGGTAATGTTCGTGAACTGCAGAATACAATTTTGCGCTATCTTAATCTCGGAACCCTTGATTTTTTGGGTTCCCATTTGCTAGGTGATGTCCCTGAATCCGCCTTATGTATGGGTGACACTGATATCACAAACATGAATTATCGTGAATTTGTCAAAGGGGCAGAGCAGACAATAATTACCACTGCATTAAAGCACCACGGCTGGCATCGTGGCCGGACTGCAGAAAGCCTCGGCCTTGATCCAAAAACTTTGAGAAAGAAGATCAAAGAATTTGGTTTAGTTAAATCTGCCTGAAAATGGGAGTCTTTCTCTAGTCTGGGAATATCTCCCATTTTCGTTTTCCTTCCATAGTACGCGTTTGTACCTCAAAGTATTACTTCCTCTTGAGCTATATTTGGTATTTTTTCCCTTTTTTTTTGATCTGCGTTGTTTAGTCTTTTTCTCTGTTATTTCATCTTGTTATGCGTTATTGTTTTGTTTGGCATGTTTTGTGTAATAGTTCACCTAACTTCAAGGGCCATTTTTATGGTTAAATTGCTTTTCAGTTACCTCTATTACATTGGAGAAGAGATGACAAAAGGAATGTTTGGAAGTGATTTGAAACAACATTGTGGCGTTTTTAGAGAATATTTGAGTTGGCAGTATGGTGATCGCCGTGGGCCAAGACCAGAACAATGTGAGCAATGTACTCGAGTTTCGTGCTTTTCTCAGAAAGATGAAGGCTGTGATGCTGACGAGAACGCTTCCCTTAGAGGGGTGTTGAATTGAATTGCAGTGTAATTGCATAGTAGAAAGTTGTCTTAGAATGAAGCATAAATGCTAATGATGGCAACAAGCAGAGATAAATATGGTGGAGGCAATTCTATTCGGGCATTTATATCCAGTTCTCTGACGGCAAAATTGGTTGGTTTACTGGCGGCGGCTCTTTTATTGTATGGAGTTGTTGATTTATCCATTCTGCGATTTGCTATTTATCCGCAGTTTGCCAAGATAGAGCGTCGGGAGGCAGGAACTGATCTTGGGCGCGTAATCAGTGTGCTGGAAAGAGAAATCACCCACCTTGATACCCTCTGTCGTGATTGGGCGTTCTGGGATGATACCTATGAATTTATTCTCACCCGTTCACCACAGTATGTTAAATCCAATCTTCCCTTAACGACCTTTACCGACAATTGGTTGCATCTTCTTTTTATCCTTAATGATCGTGGAGAGGTGGTCTGGGGCCGATCTTTTGATCATTCCATTGAAAAAGATCTTCCTCTTCATGAATTTCCCCGTGACGTGGTTAACAATAACCACCCATTATTGGCGCAGGGAGGAGCATCGGGGCTGATTAACACCGAGTTTGGTCCCATGCTTGTTGCCGCGCGCCCGGTAATGACCAGCGATGGTCGTGGACCATCCAGGGGAACCTTGATAATGGGGCGTTTTGTAACCCATGATTTTTTAGAAAAACTGCTTGTTCAGACCGGTGTTAATTTTGACATTACGGATCTTTTGGTTGATGGCGTGAGTGCTTCTTCTACAAGCAGAAGTATCAGTGAAAATGACAAAACAACACTTCTGCTTACCGGTGCTTTTCCCGGTTTAGGAGAGTATCCGGGGGTCCAAATTACGGTAAAGAAGGAGCGGGATATTACCAGGGAGGGGGAGTCTGTTTTGCGTTTTGCACTATACTCCTTTCTGGCGGCTGGGGTTGCATTGTTGATCCTTGTCGGTTGTTTTGTGCGGAATGCCGTTCTGCGTCCTGTTTGTTTGCTGACCGGGCACATGTCTGCGGTGATGGAGACGGACGATTTATCTAAGCGGATTGGTTTTAAGCGTAATGATGAAATTGGCACCCTTGGAGCGCAATATGACGCAATGCTTTCGCTCCTTACGAGGAACAAACAAGCACTCTTTGAGGATATAGAAAAACGAAAAGAAGTTGAAAGAGCCCTTCGCGAAAGTGAGGAGCGATATCGAAGAGTGCTGGAAACGGTACCCAGTTCCATTACCATAACCACTGAGCAGGAAGGACGTTATCTCGAAGTCAATAAGGCGTTTACCAATCTTTCAGGTTATAGCCGAAAAGAAGTGTTGGGTGCAACTCCTTTTGATTTAAACCTCTTTGTTGATCCAGATGACAGGGATCGGTTTCTGGATTTGCTAAGACGTGACGGCGAAGTCAACGAACTTGGGATTCAGTATCGCCGGAAGAGTGGTACGGTGGTTGATATGCTTCTTTCTGCCAGAAGGATCAACTTTAGTGAAACAGAGTGTATTGTGGTTGTGGCCACAGATATTTCTGAAAAGCTTAAACAGGAACAGCATCTTCGTCAGGCGCAGAAACTGGAAGCCATAGGTACTTTGGCAGGTGGAGTAGCCCATGACTTTAATAATATTCTTACGGGTATTCTTGGTTTTTCACAAATTGCTTTGTTGCAAATTGGAAATGAATCTGAGGTGCGCGAAAATCTGAAAAAGGTGATTGAAGCATCCCATAGGGCTGGCGATCTGGTGGCGCAGATTTTGGCATTTAATCGTGAAAGTAAGCAGCAATTTAAGGCGGTAAGAGTTCAGGCTGTTGTGCAGGAAGCGTTAGAGCTTTGCCGGGCCTCCTTGCCTTCTACTGTGCGGGTTCGGCAGTACGTGCAAACAGATGTGATCGTTATGGGAGATTCTACTCAGGTGCATCAGGTAGTGCTGAATCTTTGTACCAATGCGGGACATGCCATGGGACAGGAAGAGGGGGTACTCACGGTTGAACTCAGTGAAGTGTGGTTGGATCACGATTTTCTTAAGCTTTATCCAGCAATATTGCCGGGGAAATTTGCAAAACTTTCGGTTTTCGATACGGGTTGTGGTATTGCGTCGAGCGATATGGAGCGCATTTTTGATCCATTTTTTTCCACAAAACAGAAGGGAAAGGGAACAGGTTTAGGGTTGAGTGTGGTGCATGGCATCGTAAAGGCTCACGGAGGGATGTTGGAAGTGAAGAGTCGTGAGGGACAGGGAACGGAAGTAGTTGTATTTCTCCCTGCCGGAAGAGGGAAACAGGAACAGAAAATGGGAAAGGCTCCCCTGGCTGTTGGTAACGGTACTGTTACGCCCAGGGAAAAAAAGTCGTTAGCTTGTTGAGCCGTCGGTACTGATTGCTTCTTTTTCTGCATCCCAAATGAAATAAAGCAGTATGGCTCCATTGGCGAGAGAATATATCTTTTCGGGCCTCTTTGGCTGGGTATTTTGTACCCTTTTTGGGGATATGTTCCCATTGTTTTTCGATGGAAACGTTGTATCTAACGATATTTTATACAGCAATAGAAATCATTCTTGTGGCATGAGAGTTGCTAGGATAGAGGTTGGTACAGTTTGTAGCTGGTTACTTTTATAGGATTATCTTTGATGAATATTACTCGAAAAATTAGCATGGTAGCGTTGAGTGGAGTCCTTATTATGGGTGGTATTGCTGCTCTGTTGTCTCTAAACGTTATGCATCGTTTGGAGGACGAAAAAATAGAGGCTCTTCGCACTAACATGATGGGAGAGAAAAAACAGAATCTGAGTGATCTCGTTCAGAGTGCCCACAACATACTTCAGGTCCATTATAATAATGCCCATGATACGCAAAAGATAGCAGATGCCTACCGTCCACAGCTGAAGAATGTTGTGGAAATAGCCCATCAGACCATCACTCGCTTACAGAATCGTTCAGATATAGATCTTGCTGAGAAAAAGAGACTGGCAGCAGAGTTGATTGGTGCCATGCGATATGACGATGGATCCTACCTGTGGATTAATGATCTTGGTCCCAAAATGATCATGCATCCCATTAAACCTGAGTTAAACGGAAAGGATCTCTCTGCTGTCAAGGATTCCAATGGAAAGAGGATGTTTGTTGCCTTTGCCAAGAAGTGTCAGTTGGAGGGTGAGGGGATAGTTGAATATCTCTGGCCAAAACCTGGGCATAAAGAGCCGGTAGGGAAAATATCCTATGTGAAACTGTTTGAACCGTGGGGATGGGTGATCGGAACCGGGGTGTATATTGATGGAGTTGAAACCCGTTATATGGAGGATGCTAAAAGAGCCATAGCCAGGTTACGCTATGGACAAGGATTGAAAGGTTATTTTTGGATAAACGACTCGGCACCTAAAATGATAATGCATCCCCACAAACCTGAGCTTGAAGGTAAAGATCTCTCTGGTATCAAGGATTCGAACGATACGAGTTTGTTTGTTGAGTTTGCAAATATCTGTCGTGAGAAGGGGGAGGGGTTTGTTGAATATCTCTGGCCAATGCCGGGACATGATCAGCCAGTACAAAAGCTCAGCTACGTGAAACGATTTGCTCCCTGGGACTGGATTGTTGGGACAGGTGTGTATCTTAATGATGTTGCACAGAAAATTGACATTGAAGAAAAAAAGAGCAGGGCAGTTGTGGCCCAGCAGCGAAATCTGTTCTTAATGGTATTGGTAGCGGTTCTTGTCGTGACCGCTTTTGGAGGGGTGTGGATTAGTAAAGGCGTGGGACGATCCATCGTCAATGCGGAGAAAATGTTCGTTGATCTCTCCAAAGGCCAGGGTGATTTAACTGTGAGGCTTGATGAGTCTGGTTCGGATGAAACCAGTACCATGATGAAATCCGTAAACCGGTTTCTTGTTAAGCTTGAGCATATTATTGGAGATATTGTAGCCAAGTTTACCACCCTTGGTTTATCGGCCAACGAGCTTTCAAAAATAGCAAAATATATAGCAGAACATGCAGAAGATGCCATGCAAAGAGCAACAAGTGTTGCTGCTGCCACTGAACAAATGAGTACGAATATGTCAAGTGTCGCCGCAGCCAGTGAGGAGGCGTCGGTCAATGTGAGCATGGTGGCTAACACGGTGGAACAGATGGCTTCCACTGTCAAGGACATTGAATCAAATACAGAGAAGGCGCGTTCCATAGCTCAAAAAGCATCAACAAGTGCCGAGCTCACAACGAAAAAGGTTGATAAGCTTGGTGCTGATGCCAAAGAGATCAGTAAGGTCACCGAGGTGATAACTGAAATTGCTGAGCAGACCAATCTGCTGGCGCTCAACGCCACCATTGAGGCGGCTCGGGCTGGTGAGGCCGGGAAGGGTTTTGCTGTGGTGGCCAATGAAATAAAGGAGCTTGCCAAGCAGACGGCAGGTGCCACAAGTGAAATCAAAAGTAAAATTGAAGAGATTCAGTCCTCGTCCAACGACACAATATCTGAAATCGTCAATATCAGCTCCATCGTAAGCGAAGTTACAGAGATTGTATCTGTTATCGCATCTGCGGTGGAGGAACAGGCTGTAACAACGGAGGAAAGTGCTGCAAACTTAGTTCAGGCATCCGCTGGAATTCAGGAGGTGAACCAAAACGTTTCTGAGGTTTCCACTGTGGCGACAACCATTTCACAAGATATTGCAGGAATTTCTGTGATAACAGAGGAAATGGAACAGATAAATTCCCAGTTGAATCGACGGGCAAATGACCTGCAGAGTGTTTTTGCCAGGGTCTCAGAGACTGTGGGTCAATTTACGATCAAAGACGGCAGATTTGATATTTCTCATGTAAAGGCGTCTCATATGAAGTGGCGGTCAAAACTTGAGTCGGTCATCATGGGTAAAGAGAGCCTGCGTACCGAAGAAGTAACTTCTGACCATGAGTGCGAATTTGGCAAGTGGTTTTTTGGCCCAGAGGGAAAATCCGTAAGTGGTTCGCCATATTATGAAGCAGTTGGGAAGTGGCACAAAGAGGTGCATCTTCAGGCTAAAGAGGTGATAGCTCTTTATAATCAGGGAGAAAAAAAGAAGGCTCTGTTGAAGGTGGCTGATTTTGAAGAGATACGGGAAAAGCTCTTTGACTCTTTGGATCATCTGTATAGCTGTTAACGAAGGGATAGATATGTATAAGCAGAAAATTGAGCTTGGTACATGGGCTGCAAATAATCCTTACAGTATAGCGCGTTATGACAGAGATGGGCGCTTTATCTATATTAATTCCCAGTATGAAGATACACTCGATACTCCTTTAGCGGCAGTAAAAGGTAGGAGTGTTGATGAGTTTTTTCCGGAAAGTTATCAAGATCTTATAGGTGCAATACGGCAAGCGGTTTTAACCGGGAAAGAAATTCGTTATATGAGACAACAGCTCACCAAAAAAGATGGGACAATGCTGTATCATACCATGAGCTTTTTCCCGGAATTTAATGAAGATGGTGAGGTTGAATCTGTACTGAGTCTTGGACGTGAAATAAGCGCGGTCAATCGTATGCAGGAAGAGCTTGCGTTTAGGGAAGAGGAACTTCGTCTCCTTGCTGAGTCTGCCCCAGGGATGATGGGTGCGTACTATCTTAAACCGGATGGATCCGTATGTATGCCCTATGTGTCGTATAAAATTTTTGAGATCTTTGGTCTGTACCCGGAAGATGTACGCAAGGACGCCTCAGCGTTAATGGCATTGCACCACCCGGAAGATGATGCATTTATTAAAGAAAGTATTGCTGAGTCTGCTCGAAAAATGAGTACATGGCAGGAAGAGTTCAGGATTATTCATCCCAGTAAGGGGGTGCGATGGTTGAAAAGTAATACCAACCCCATGCCCCATCCGGAAGGGGGAGTGATTTGGTATGGTTCTGTTTGTGATATAACAGACTGTAAACAAAAGGAAAAAGTTCTCGCTGAAACTACAGTCCGTTTGACTTCCCTCTTTGCAGCGATTCCAGATCCCATATGGCTTAAAGATAGCAACGGGTACTATTTGACTTGTAATGATGCTTTTGCCAGGTTTGTTGGTTTGCCCGCAGATGAAGTGGTGGGAAAAAGTGAGAATCTCATTTGTAATTCCGTTGAAACCTGTAAAAAAAGTGATGAGAAGGCGGTTAAGAGGGGAGGGTTGATTGTCACTGAGGAACAGGTTGTAGGAGGAGATGGCAAGGAGTTCCTTTTTGAGGTTCGCAAGCTTCCCATTTATGACGATTCCGGTAATGTGCAAGCGATAATGGGGATAGGTCAGGATATAACTGAGCGTAAACAAGTGGAAGAACGCTTGCGGAAGAGTGAGGAAAATTTTCGTACCCTTGTTGAAAGTGCCGATGACTATATCCTTCGTTATGATCAAAAGGGAGCTGTTGTTTATATGAATCCCCAACTGCGAAAATTGCTAGGTGTTCGGTTGGAGGATGTCGTGGGTAAAAGACCGACGCATGTATCCACTGATACATATAATGATCTTGAAAAGGCGTTGGATAGCGTTCTTATAAATGGTGAAACAGTAAATTTGGAGCTTATTCTTCCCCAGGAAAATGGAGAAGAATGTTGTCACCTCGTTAAGCTTGTTGCAGAACGAAATGGACAGGGAAAAATTGTCGGTGTACTGGGTATCGGGCGGGATCTCACCGAACGAAAACAGATGGAAAAGGCACTTGCAAGAAGAGAACGAGAATTTCGTACATTGGCAGAGCATTCTCCGGATACCATTGCACGTTTTGATTTAGAATGTAATAGAACTTATGTAAATCCCACTTTTTTACGGATTTTTGGAAAATCGAAAGAAGAGGTACTTGGAAAACAGCCAGCACAAAGCACGCCAATCCCTGAACAGTTAAGTCTGCTTTTTGAGAATACATTACGTAAGGTGTTGAGAACCGGTGAAAGTGTGCAAATGGAAACGCCTTTTGTTGATGCTGGTGGAAAACAGGGCTTTGGTAATCTCAAAATTGTACCTGAGTTTGGTGAAGATGGTGCTGTGGTGAGTGCCCTCTGTATTGGAAGAGATATTACCAAACGTAAGGAAATGGAAGAAGCGTTGGCCAGAAGGGAAAGGGCTTTTCGTACTTTGGCCGAAAATTCTCCTGATATCATTGCCCGTTTTGATCTTGAGTTGCGCCGTGTTTATGTTAGCCCGGCTTTTACCGAACTAAGCGGTGTTCCAACGGAAGAGATTGTCGGTTTTACCCCCACACAGAAGTCTGTTCTTGTTGGGTCCGTGGCATTGGAATATGAAGACTTTCTGCGTGGTATCATAAGTAGCAGGGAACGGGGAAATTTTGATATGACCTGGACCGATACTGCCGGTCGTAAAAGCTTTTGGGAGCAGCAGGCTGTCCCGGAATATGACAATGACGGGAAAATATCAGGTGTTCTTACCGTTTCACGTAATATTACCGAACGTAAAATTGCCGAGGAGCATATTGCTTATATGGCCCATCACGATGGGCTTACCGGTTTGCCCAACCGGATTTTTGCCAAGATTAGAATGGAAGAGGTTATTAGCAGGGGAGAACGTAACGGAGGAAAGGCAGCTCTTCTTTTTATTGATCTTGATGGTTTTAAAGTCGTGAATGATACCCTTGGTCATTCCACTGGAGATGTGCTTTTAAAAATGATAGCTCAACGTCTGAAGGGCTGCATTCGCGCAAACGATTTTATTGGGCGTCAGGGGGGGGATGAGTTCTTATTGATTCTAGCTGATCCTGCGGAAGCGGTAGATATTTTAGGGGCGGTGAAGCGCCTACGATCTGAGTTGGAGTCCCCTTTTAATATTAACGGGAGATCGTTAAATGTTTCAATGTCCATTGGTGTTGCGGTATTTCCAGAAGATGGCAATACCTATGAAGTTTTACTGAGAAAAGCTGATACTGCCATGTACAGGGCGAAGGAATTTGGGCGAGATATCCACTGTTTTTATGCTGATGAGATGAATCGCCATATGGCTGATCATTTGCGCATCCAAAATGATCTGAAACGAGCTCTGGTTGCTGGTGAACTTGAGCTCTACTACCAGCCGCAAATTACCACCCTGGATCAAAAAATAACAGGAGCTGAGGCCTTATTACGCTGGGAACATCCAAATGATGGAATGGTTTTGCCCAGTGCGTTTATTCCAGTGGCGGAAAGCAGTGGGCTGATTGTCCCCATTGGTGATTGGGTGATTGAACAGGTATGCCATCAAGCAGCGCTATGGCACACGCAAGGTATGCAGTTAAACGTAGCTGTTAATATTTCGGCAGTACAGCTAAGACGTGGTGATTTGGTGAAAACCGTCAAATCAGCCTTGCAAAGCTCTGGGTTGGCGCCTCAGTTTTTGGAACTTGAGTTGACTGAATCGGTAATAATGCAGGATATGGATAAGACCCTTGATACGGTTCAACAGCTTAAAACACTTGGTGTGAGATTGGCCATTGACGATTTTGGTACGGGGTATTCGAGCCTTGCCTATCTTAAACGATTTGCCACAGACAAACTCAAGATCGATGGTTCTTTTGTCCGCGATATTGTGCATGATGCTGATGATGCCGCAATTGTGCAGGCAATTCTTCAGATGGCTAATACACTTGGTATTACAACAGTTGCCGAGGGGGTGGAAGATCAGGCAACTGTGGAAATTCTACAGGGGCTTTCGTGTGACATAATCCAGGGATATGTATTCTCTCCAGCATTAAATAAGGCGCAGTTTCAAGAGTTTTACACGCAATATGATGACCATGCATGGCAAAGTGATAAATGCCGACGAAATGTACTCAGTGATGGTGATTCCCTTTCGGCATAAACGTAAATGATGGTGTGAAAATGGGTGAAGGGCAATGAACAATGAACAATGACAATAGAGGGGTGGCTGAAGAGTTCAACAAAAAAAATGTATTGATTGTGGATGATGAGCCGGGACTTCTGTTAAGTATTGAATGTGGTTTTGAAAGACAAGAGCAATTTAAGGTTCTCACTGCCGGAAACGGTGAAGAAGCGCTTGAAGTACTTACCAGAGAGGAAGTGGATCTATTAATAACTGACTTACAGATGCCCAAAATGGATGGTTTCCAGCTTTTGGCGAAAATGAACGTTGACTATCCAAACGTGGTCAATGTTGCAATGACCGCATTTGCCACTCCAAAAATTGAAGAACAGCTTAAGTCCTTAGGGGCATATACCTTTCTGAGCAAACCCCTTGATGTTGATACCCTTGAAAATTGTATTCTTTCCAGTTTGAAACTTGATCTATAACTACACTATGTCACATACATAGGATGTCCCAACAGTATATGTTTGTTTGTGGGCTTTCCTGGCGATGATAGTGGGGGATAGTTGGTTAGGTGAATGAGGGGCGATTATTGTGAAAAATGTACTTGTCGTGGATGACGACCATGGTCTTCTTCTCAGTATTGAAGAGGCGTATAAGGGGCAGCAAGACGTATTCAGGATACTCACGGCCAGAAACGGTGAAGAGGCATTAACAATACTTCAAGAACAGGAAGTGGCTCTACTGATTACTGATCTGCAAATGCCTAAGATGGATGGTATTCAACTTCTTGCGAGGATGAGTGTTGACTATCCTGATGTTATCAATGTGGTTATGACTGCGTTTGGTACCCATGAAATTGAAGTGCAGTTTAAATCTCTTGGAACCTATAAGTTTCTCAATAAACCCATTGATGTGTATTCCCTTGAAGATTGCATCCTCTCGGCACTGCATACCATTAATGAGCAGAAGGGTTCTGTTTCAGGACTTATATTGGCGCATTTTTTACAACTTATAGCAGCAGAACAAAAAACCTGTTCTATCACTGTTTTTAATTGGGCCTCGCAAAAGGGCACTTTACATTTTTCTGAAGGGAAATTGTTGGCAGCCAACACCGGTAGTCTGCATGCGGATGAAGCGGTTGTTGAGATGGTGACCTGGGACAATGTGAAAATTATTATGCATAAGCTTGCCGTTGCTCCTGACACGTGCAGCGTTAAGTCCGGGTTAAAAGCATTGCTTTTACAAGGTGCCAAGCAACAGGATGAAATGGAAAATACGATTTCCTCTTTTGATGAAATTGAAATCGGCTTTGATACTTTGGTGTCCGAAAAAGTGACGGACCCTGATAATACTATAATGACTGGAGGATATATGGCTGGGTTGAAAGAGATTTTGGTAGAAATGGCAGCAGAGATGGACAGTGTACTTTCCGTTCAGGTGACGGGGATGGATGGAATAACCGTCGCGGTGCATAATCCCACTGGGGCTGATGTGGATGTGTTTTCAGCAAAATTTGCCATGGTGATGAAGTTGGTTGATAAATCCGTTGAAGGTATTTCCGGGATCGGAGCCCTGGAGGAAAGCCTGGTGCAAGCAGAAGATGCTTGGATTTTAACGAGATTTATAAATGAACAGTATTATCTGGGAATAATGGTTGGTCGTGATGGAACCCTTGGAAATGTCCGTTTAGTTGCTGGAAAATATATGGAAAAACTCAGAAAGGCTATTTAACAGAAATCAAGTTTGGGAGGGAAAAATGGCAACGGAAGAAGAAAAGAAAAAGAATATAATGCGCCTGATGACCCTGATGATTAGTGGGATGGCAAAGGCACTTTATGATCTTTTTGGGGAAACCGCGTATGCCACCATGACGGAGGTTGGCAGAACAACCCTTGAAATCATGGAAAATGAGATGGGCCTTGAAGTGGATGGTGAGGCTCCTGAGGATGTACTCACTGAAATTGGTCGTATCTTTTGTGATGAAATGGGGTTCATTGAGTCCTTTTCCACCGCAAAAGAGGGGAATGCGCTGGTTCTTACGGTAAACCGTTGTCAAGGGTGGGATCTTACCCAATCTATCATGAAAACGGGTGTGGAGACCCCCTTTACCTGTCCCATTATGAATGTCTGTCAGGCGGCTCTTAGTCGAATGGGGTTTGTGGTCAGAAAATCAATTGTTCCCATTCCTGAAACAAGAGGATCATCCATTTATTTTACGTTGCTTGAATGACTGGAGTTTAGAGTTTCAGCAAAGTGAACGGCTCCGATGATAGGGGACTGAATTTTTTTCATGGCTTTTTAACCGGGAGACAGATTTGTTTTTCTTTAGTTGGTAAATTTCAATAAGTTATCGGAATGCAGTGAAGTGCTGAGAAAATCACTCTGTCCCCGGTGCTCTAGAAAAACAAAATCAGTCCCCTCAGTTCGAAAAAAACTAAAACTCCAAACTCCAGTACAACTATGTCATATACATAAAATGTGCCAACAGTATATGTTTGTTTGTGGGCTTTCTTAGTAAGGACAGTGGTGGGGTGGATTGCTGGATGGATGGGGACGATTATTGTGAAAAATGTACTTGTCGTGAATGACGACCATGGTCTTCTTCGCAGTATTGAAGAGGCATATAAAGGGCAGCAAGAAGTATTCAGGATACTCACGGCCAGAAACGGTGAAGAGGCATTAACAATACTTCAAGAACAGGAAGTGGCTCTACTAATTACTAATCTTCAGATGCCTAAGATGGATGCTTTCCAGCTTTTGGCAAAAATGAACAGTAACTATCAAAACGTAATTACTATTGTAATGACTGCATTTGCCACCTCCAAAATTGAAGAACAGCTCAAATCCCTTGGAACATTTATATTGTTGAGTAAACCCCTTGATGTTAATGCCCTTGAAAATTGCATAGCTTCTACTTTGATCTGCATGGAAATATAAAGAACGTTCTTTTTTGTTTTCAGGTATGCCACTGCTGAGGCGCATGGGTATCCAAAAGGCTGCCAAGCAATGCTCCGGTAATCATCCCGTAGATAGGAATCTTGTCAGGAATCATTATAGTGACGATACTAAGAGCGCATATTGCTTCCAGCCCGCTTAGCTCATGCATCATGCACCCTGTTGATTATGTTGCTCTTTTTTAAATAGCATTGTGATTACGGGTGGCCGGCAGGCTTGCTGAGATCGGAAAGGACCACTTCTTTTTCTATTTCTGCTTCGTCTTCACCTTGCTTTTGTCGTTTTAGCTGAAGTATTACCTTGTCACCCACCCGGGCATCTCGCATCAAAATCTCAATATCTTCCATATTGTTTACCCTGTGGTTGTTAATGCTAAGCAGGATATCTCCTTTTTCCACACCCGATTTTTTAGCGTTTCCGGCATGGCTTAACTCCTTAATCTGCAAATAATCCTCACCATTTTCATCTTTTTCGGAAGAAAGGATAACGCCAATTTTCCCAAGGGCTGGTAAGGAAAAAGGCGCTTGTATAAAAAAGAAGTCGGCCTCCGTTGCGGGATCAGTATGCGCGTTTGACAGTAAGTTAATAACTGTCGCTTGGGATATGGGCTTTCGACGCTTAAGGCGCGGTGGAATACCTGAGTCCTTTCTGGTGTGCTGGGAGCCTGCAATCACGAGAATGGTGCTTTCGGGATAGTCATCAAGCAGGGTTTGTATATTTTTGGCCATGGTTTCATCCCAGATGGCTTGAGACTGGATAAAACCGGAGAGATTTTTTGTCTTTCCATGCGGGGACTGTTGATGAAAACGAAAGGCATCTTGAAGACGATTGACGTATCCTGGAAGACTCAGGTCTCTTTCTTTTGCAATGGAACCTTGTTGCTCCTTGCTGAGTGTGTCGGTATTTCCCATTTCAAACACGGTACTTACTATTGCTTTATCGAGGTTGATTCCGTGGATGGGAATATGTTCCTGCCTGCAGTAGTTGAAAATTGGCCTGAACAGGCGCCAGTCAAAACGCCAAATATCAAACCAGTGGCAGCTACGTAAAAATGTTTCTTCATTAATCTGCCTTTCCAAGACATATCTGTCCAGCACCCTTTGACTGCTGGAGGGGAACATTTCCATCGCCAGGACAAGTTGCGCACCTCTTTTATGTAAAGCCTGGATGATCCGAAGTTGGAGTAGATGGTCAGCGGCTGAATCGTGGGTCTCTCCTAGGTAGATAACCCGTTTTGTTGTGAGCTTGTTAATGATGTTTGCAAAACTGTCAATTGTTGTCGTAGCACCACCTGTGGGAAGGGACTCGAGTACGTAACGGATACCGTTTGCACTGTTTTGTATATCTTTATTCTTGATGCGTCCGTTTACAAAAGAAAGGGAGGAATATTTGCCGTAATGGGAGAGTTTGGGCAGTGCTGCTTTTGTCTCTGCTGCACTTTTACTGCTAAGGAGCACAACCACTTCTTTTTGGTTGAGAGGATTGCTGAACACCTGCAATCCAAAACCATCATTATCTGTTTTTGATGGGGCAAAAAGAGAGCTATAGCCCGTATTGTGGCTATTGGTGAAGAGCAAGGAGTGTTGAGACAGATTTTTGTTTTGAAGTTTATCACTGGAAATAGACTGCCAGCCATTTTCCGTTGCCCATCGTAAAAATGGTGAGAAGACAGCCCGCTCTTCTTCGTCAGTTACCATAAGGATATTTTCAGAACCCAGAAAACGCGACCAAACGGGGGAAAGCTCAGAAGGATCAAGAGTTCTAAAGAGGTCATAATGGGGATCAATGGTAAAGGAGAGTGGTGGATCTGGCAGGAGCAGTTCGACGGTTGTTTCCTTCTCTTTGCTATGCACTGTAAAACTTTTTTCTCCCTCAAAGGTGCTTACAACGATGGGAACCTGTAATGTGTATGGGGAACTGTTTTTTTGAACAAGGGTAAAAGAGAGAACGGAATTATCCTCTCTGGTTGCACTTGTTATATCTGAGGCAGCAAGTACAGGAAGATCTGTTCTTGTGAGCTGTTCGTTAAAGTAGACACTCAAGTCGCGTTTTGAAACCGTCTCAAAGGATTTTTTGATATCCTCCCAGGAGGCTTCCTGGCCCATGTGTTTCGCTACAAAATGACGAATGGCCAAAGTGAACAGTTCCGGGCCCACAACTCCTCTTAGCATATGAAAGAATATGGCTGCTCTGGTATAGCCAACTGCTCGTAGTTGTTTGCTAAGCGGTTGATTATGGCTGGCTGAATGAAAATCCTGCACAGCAATTTGACTGTTTTCGTGCACGTAACTTTGGTAGGTAGAGAGGCTATTTTTCCTGTATTCTGCCCCTTGGCCTTTTTCCTTAGCGTAGGCAAAGTCTGCCAAATAGCTGGTAAGCCCCTCACACCAGTTTCCCGAGTCATTTTTTATTGTAATTGCATTGCCAAACCAGGAATGGAGAATCTCATGGCCAAGGGATGTTTCCTTAATAAACGGTAAACGTAAAACCTGTTGTCCAAGAAGGGTAAATGTTGGCATGCCAAATCCACTGGGAAGACGGTTTGCGACGATGGCGTAGTGGGAATAGGGAAAAGGACCGATCTCTTGCTCGTAGCGAAGGATATAGGCTTTGGCTGCCTCAAGATATCCGCTGCTTAACGCGGAATCTTCGGGGAAGAACCAGGTGGAAAGTGACAAGTTGTTTCGAATCTGTTCTTTCTCTATTTGATAGGGACCCGCTGCCAGATGGATTGTTTGCACTTTTTGAGAGAAAGAGGTCTGTAGTAGGGAGCTCTCTTGGGTTGTATCAACGGTATCCGACTCGCTTATCGCCTTAAAAGAAGGTGGAAGTTGTGCGCGCAATGAAAAAAGCATGGGATGGTCTGGTAAGGGGTGCCAGTTGCTTGTGAGCACGATCCCGGAATCTGTTATCTGGTTGTTGGTATTTTGCTCAGTTGTTTGTAATGAATAGTGAATGCTTAGCTGTTGCTCATATTTGCTGGCATACAGTTGAATGGTGTCACCCGCTGGGAGTGGCAACTGTACGGGGTGCTTGCCTTTTTCCTGGATGCTGATTTGGTGAATAGCAAGTCCACTAAGATTTAGGTGAAGTGGTCTGTTTGCAGGATAAGTGATGTCTGCAAGACCGTTTAGTTGATGATTTGCCATATCGAAGGTAACGTCCAGTTTGTATTCATATTGGTTGGCATGGCAAATATTGAAAGTAAAGCAAACACAAAAAGCAAAAATAGAAAGGAAGAGATGTTTCACATCTTTCTCCATGGCTTGGAATATGGTAGGGTAAGAAAAGTTGAATTGTGCTATTTGGACCCACCTTATCATCTGTAAATCGCTTTGCAAAGAGTGATTATGTATCCATGCGTTGTAAACTCGTTGCTATTAATGGCCGTTATAGCCACTCATCCCTTGCTCTCTTTCATCTTCGTAATGAACTGGAAGCCCATTGTGCGTCTTGTATTACAGAAATTATCCAGTTTACCATCCGAGATCCCTATTACGAGCTGTTGTTGCATCTAAGTGAAGGTAATCCAGATGCAATTTTCTTTTCTGCCGCAATCTGGAACTCTGAACGCGTGGCGGATCTCGTAAAAGATCTTCGTGCCCTTCTTCCTAACTGCATGCTGGTGGTTGGCGGGCCACAGGCAACAGTGCTGGCGGGCTTACTTGCAACCCATGCTTGCACTGTGGTGCGTGGCGCCGTTGAAGCAGTGGAAGAACGATTTTATCAAGATTTGCAAAAAAGAACATTGCAACCTCTGTACGGGAGATCGTTTTTCCATTTGCCAGATAAGGAGGAACGTTTTCGCTCTCCCTATCGACGGGAAGATTTTACCACCCATTTGCAAAACAGAAATATTTACTACGAAAGTTCCAGGGGATGTCCGTTCTCCTGTACCTACTGTCTCTCGTCGACGGAAAAGGGAGTGGTCCATAAAAGCCTTGCCCTGGTAGAACAGGAATTGGATCAGATAATGGTTCATGCTCCCAAAGTGTTGCGTTTTGTGGATCGTACATTCAATGATATGCCAAAACGTGCCCTTGCCATTTGGCGGTTGCTTCTTAGCTATGATAGCAAAACTCTTTTCCACTTTGAGATTGCCCCTGATCGTATAAATGAAGAAATGTTTGCCTTTCTGGCAGAAGTCCAGCCTGGAAGGTTTCAGTTTGAAATCGGTATCCAGTCAACCAACGAAGAAACCTTGGCTGCCATAAAGAGGAAAATTGATCCAGAGGTTGCCAAAGATACCGTCTCCCGTCTTGCCGCAATGGATACTATACATCTCCATGCCGATCTTATCTTAGGGTTGCCATATGAAACAAAAGAATCCTATTTGCACTCATTTATGGATGTCTTTGCCATGGGGCCGCATTATATCCAAATGGGGTTGTTAAAGATATTACCGGATACTGCCATTGGCGTAGACGCAGCACAATTTGACTATGTCTATTGCAGGAAACCTCCCTACTCGGTACTTGCAAATTGCTGGTTGGACGCCTCAAGTTTGCAATCCCTCTATTGGTTTTCCGAGTGTGTTGAGAAATTTTGTAATAATCGATATTTTCCATCTATTTGGCTCTATTTGCGAACAACGAAAGAGGAGATGGCCATCTTTTTTCAACAACTGTTGCAGGTGGCGCTCAAAAAAAGATTGTTTCAACTTGCCCCCACCCAACACTTTCTCTGCTCATTATTGACAGAAGTTTTTACGGGGCGAGATGATGAAGGGCTGGCTCGGGAATTGCTGATTTTTGACTGGTTTCGTTGTGGGCAGAAAAATCTCCCCCCTTTTTTGAGCGAGGCTACTTTGGAAAAACCTACGTTACGAGACGAGTTGTATGAGCGTTTGCCAATGGATATTGATGGGTTGTATTGCAAAAAAACGAGAAACCGCTTTTTTAAACAGACAATCTTCCATGTCTTTTCCGTGCAAAGTTTGCAACTGCTTTCTCTTGCCGAGAGTGATGGAAAATGCGTGGCATTTTTACAAAGCAGAGAGGAAAGCCTTGGTCGTTTGCAAAAGGTGGTGGTGTTACCAGGACGAATTGAGAGCACCCTTAATACTACAAAAGGTTTGTGTTGAAAGGGAGAATGCTGTAGTAATGCATTGGTTGTAAAAAGAAAATGTAAAATTAATAAACTATCCAGGAGAAAAGGATGTCAGAGTATCGTATTAAAACCATAAATGCCATAGCTCCAGAGGGTCTTGAACAGCTAGGGGCGGGCTTTAGTGTCAATCCAGAAGAGAAGGATCCACAGGGTATTATTGTTCGCAGTTCTCAGGTGGATGTGGATTCGTATCCTGAGCTTTTAGCTGTTGCCCGTGCCGGGGCCGGGGTGAATAATATTAATGTTCCACGGGCAACGGAGAAGGGAATCTGTGTCTTTAATACCCCTGGCGCCAACGCAAATGCGGTTGTGGATCTTGTCTTTCCCATGGTGGGAATATGGCTTCGTAATATTTACCAGGGAATTGCCTTTTGTAAATCGTTAGCGGATATCGCACCTGAAAAGGTAAACGGAGAAGTCGAGAGTCGAAAAGCGGCGTTTCGAGGTGTGGAAATTGCCGGAAAAACACTTGGTGTTATAGGACTTGGCCAGATTGGGGTCCGGCTTGCCAATGGTGGAATTCAGCGCCATATGCGTGTGCTTGGCTTTGACCCTTTTCCAAGTCTTGATAATATTCATAATTTACTGCCCGAGGTAACTGTTACCAGGGCCATGCGTGACACCTTGGGTGAAGCCGATATAGTATCTTTGCACCTGCCGGTAAATGAAAAGACCAAAGGAATGGTCAATGATGATTTTATCGCAAAGATGAAAAAAGGGAGCATCCTGGTCAACTATGCGAGGGGCCCGGTGGTTGAAGAGCAGGCCGTATTGGACGCACTTGCGTCAGGTCATTTGGAGGCATTTATTTCCGATTTTCCAACACCCGGTATTATTGGACACCCGAAGGTGTTAACCACCCCGCATCTTGGCGCATCAACGGAAGAATCTGAGGGGAACTGTTCACGGATGGCGGTGAAAGAGCTTTCCGCGTATCTGCGTTATGGAAATATCACCCATAGCGTGAACTTTCCAAACATTGAATCAACACCGGCATCCACTGTTCATACCCGTCTTATTATCATTAACAAAGATGTTCCTGGGATGATCGGGTTTATCACCAATATCCTTGGAAACCATAGTCTCAACATTGTAAGCTTTAAAAATGAGTCCAATGGGAGTGTGGGCTATAATATTATTGATTTGGAATCGGCAATTTCTGAGACTGTAGTTGCTGATTTGCAAGCAAGTGATGATATAATCCGAATCAGGCAGATCGTGTTTGCCTAACCAGGGAGGATTTTGTATTGTTTTATCAGTAGGAAAAAAGATGTAAAACACACAAAAAAGTATTGCCTAGGGGGGAGGGTAAGAACATGAGTATTAGAGTGCGTTTTATCGTTATTATCGGGGTGCTAAGCACGGTGGCTTCTGTGGTCCTGGCCTATGCCAGCTATCAGTTTAGTGTGAAAAACGCTGTCGCAGATGCAAAAAAACAGGGGGCCATAGTCTTTAATATGGTGCATTCGTCAAGGATGTATTTTAAGAAAAATCAGTGGCCCCTGGTGACAGAGCTTGTGGAGGAAGATCGTTTTTATCCGGAGATAATGTCCGGTTTTGTTGTGATTCGTGGTATGTGGGAGATTTTTGAAAAAAAATTTCCGGAATATAAGTTCAAACAGGCCACCCTTGACCCACTGTATCCGCCCAATAAGGCTGACGCTGATGAGGTGCAGCTTATTGCGCAATTTAATGCCAACAAGGGTATGAAAAATCGTGAAGGCATGATGAAAAAGGAAGGAAAACAGTTCTACTATTTTGCCAAGCCGATTTCTGTTGAAGATAAGTGTTTACGTTGTCATGGCGCAGCCGAGGATGCCCCTAAGGATCAGGTCGAGATTTATGGTACCGAATCAGGGTATAATTGGAAAAAAGGTGAAGTGGTATCAACTGCCGTTGTTTACGTGCCAATGAGCTCTGCCATGGCCGCTGCCAAAAAATCCGCGATCACATTGTTTGCCATGGGGGGCGCGGGTATTGTGGTGTTGATGGCCCTGATCTGGTTTTTTCTTAGCAAAGGGGTTGTTTCACCTCTTGCAAAGCTTGAAAGAAAAACACAGGAGATTAGTTTGGGCCGGGAACTTGATGAAGATATCGGGATACGGAGTAAAGATGAAATAGGGGATTTGGCAAGGGCCATTGATCGATTACGGATAAGTACTGCAAAGTTATTGAAACGCTGCGCTGGAAAGTGATAGTGGCTTTTCAAGTAGTCTCCCCCCTGGAGTACTTATGTGGCGGAAAGAACGTTTTTAAACTCAGTTGTTTAAGTGTTTTAGTTAGTTGGGTGTAATTTTAAGGCATATTTAGTAAAGGTGTACTATGAAAAAAATGGCAGTGGTGTTGAGTTTGGTATTTTTACTTGTGTGTCCGGTATATGCAAAGACCATATTTCTTGATAGTCAGCATATATCCTTTGAGGCGCCAGATGCGTTTGAACCATTATCAGAAGAAATCATTAGCATAAAATACCCTGCAGCAAGGGCTCCGAAGAATGTGATCGGCAATAAATCCGCTGCTACGACCATCGCCTATGATATTAAACCACAAAAGCTTCCTCCAGAAGAAATTGAAAGGGCACAGTCTGCTTTTACCCAAATGTTTCCTAGAATGATTCCTCATTTGCAGTGGATCGATAATAAGATCATCGAGCTCGCCGGCAGGAAGTGGGTCTATATGGAAATGACCTCTTCTGCAATAGATACCGATATTCACAACATTATGCTATTTACCGGATATAATGGGCAGATGTTGGTTTTTAATTTTAATTCCACTAAAGAGGAATTTGCCAAGTATGAAAAGGCGCTCAGGGAGAGTATTCAGACGATTTCAATACAATAATATCGCGTGTAAATCTTATTGACCATTTCTGGTAATGGGGTAAGGGAATTGGCTTGAAAAAAGATGCGCAACTTCTTATTTCTTTCTGAAAAATCGTGACATGGTTTGTGGTTTATAATCATCCAATCTTTCTACCAACAGATCCAGCTGCAGTTCGATAAGGGCAAGGCCGGAAAGGTTGGGTGAGGTCATGAGTAAAAGATGTCCGTGGTTGGTACGGCGAAAAAAGAGCGTATTGTCGGTAAACAAGATCTCAGCCCTGGTGACGTTGCCCAGGGTGTTGAGAAACTTTCCCCAGTCGTGATTGGTCAGAGTTTTATTACTCGGTGACGGTAACTGGCAGAAGTTGATTCTGCCTTCCCTGCCGAGGTAAAGACAACCGATCACACCTTCTTGTTCCAGGATTTCAGAAAATAGCTCTTGCATTGTCAATTTGAATAGGAAACGATTTCATCTAAAAAACTCGTAAAGCTTGTCTTTTGGGCACCTGATATCCACCGCCAGCACGGTCGGAGGCGCAGAAGGAATAATAAGATACTGCTTTTCCCCTTCACTTGCCATGGACAAAGCGCTGAGATTGCCGATTTGCAGCACCTTACCGGCCAGGGAGAGTTGCTCAAGAACCGGAGTCCAGCGTGGATCCGGATAGGAATTGTTGATAAATTCTTTGAGTCCCGGTTCGATCTGTGCTGCCTTTATTTTTTTATTACATTGCTCATTCTGGTCCGGCTCTCCCCTGGCTCCTTCAGCTATTTTTTCGTCTTTGAGCCGGGTCGCTTCCAAAATAAGGGCGTCCAGCGAACGTTCGATTCGAACTTTTTGAACCTGGCAATTGTTTTCAATGGCAAGTGAAATGTCCTCCCAGGAGAAGATATCCAGGGAGGCGGCTTCTCCACGTTGTTCACCCGTTCTCGCGTCGAGGATTCGACCATCCCGAAAAAAGAGAACTCCGAGTTTCCCGGTATTTTTATCCTCAAGACGCAAGGTACAGGTCTTCTGCTCAAGATTGATGAGTTGCATGAACGTTCCTGGCGATACGTTGTTCAACGTTCCGCCATCGGTCTGTCTTTCAAGGAGTTGGGTTACTTTGTGCAGGATTTCCTTTGTGTCCAATGGGTTGTCCAGGATAACCATTCCTGCCTGGGATAGAGATTCGTTTTGTGTTGGCGGCAAAGGCTGGTCAGTGGAGACCACGACGCCCACGTCCGGGTAGTGTTCCAGGACATGGGCAAGGAGCTGAAAACCGTTGTTCTCCGGCATGGCCAGGTCGATCACCAGCAGATGAATACCGTTTTTTTGCAGTGCACTTACGGCTTGTGCAAAATTCCTGGCTGTGCTAACGGCGGGCGTTGGGGAGATTGCAGTCAGCTCCGATACCATGCTTTGCAGGGACTGGATATTGTCATTGACCACGAGAATTCCGCTCATATGTCGATTATCTCCATGTTATAACAAGTGAAAATGGTAAATTTTGCTGATCTGAATGGTGGCAGCCCACTTGTCAACAGATATTTCATCATATTAACAATAGAATTACAGAGTGTTTGCAAGATCATAACGTCACCGACCACTGTGTAAGCAGTGTTGCATGTTTCTTTTGCCAATCATATAGCCTGGCGCTCAATGAATCCATAAGTTTGTGATCTTCCATAAGATCAAAGATAGATACAAGCAGACCAGTGGCTAACAACTTGCCCTCCACATCACCGGAAAAGGCTATTTTCCCGTCTTGATAGCTGAATTCACCGGCAAAAGGATCAAGAAAAGGAAATTGATCCGCATTTTGGATCCATTTTTTCTTAAGCAGCGTATGAAAATTTTTGCCAATATCGTTTTTGCTTTCCGCAAGGGAAAGCGTGATTGCCAATAGTTCTTCCAGGGCCTGGATGCCTTCCTGGGAAATGGCTTCGCCTTGCTTCGATGGTGTCTCTTCCGGTGCTTCTGCCATGGAGGTAGATGGCGTTTGTATCTGATATACATTGAAGATCCCTTCAAGGGTCGCCGTTTTATTAACGAGATTATCGAAATGTTCCTTGTCCAGGGATAATTTGTTGCCGACCCAGGAATAAACACCTCCCAAGAACCCACCGTCGGCCATAAAAATACGGCACTGTTCGCCTTTACCGGTCAGATCTATATCGATATAACCGGTGAGGTGTTCATCCGCCAGTTTGCCAATAAGTTTCTGTAAATCTGTAAACTCGGTGCTCAAATTGCTATGGATCGGTTCAGAGTGTTGCAATCCACCCCATAGCTCAACTTGTTTTGGTGAAATTTCGAAAACATCAATTCCAAAGTCGTCTTGCCCGGCAAGTACAGACATATACTTGATGGCAGATTCACCCTCCAGGTTCTGATCGGGGCTCTGAAACCGGCTTGCGGAGATAAGGCCAGCTGCAAAAAACAGTACGCATTCAGCATTGTCACTGTGGAAATGAACACATCCTGCAGGAAAGTGCTCCAGATAATATTGAAGTAATTTCTTTGGTAGTACATACTTCGAGCGAATACCGCAGATAACAGGTTTGTCTTCGGGAAATATAAACATTGATCACCTCCTTTGCGACGATGACGACTTATGTCGGTTGTTCTCACTTTGGACAACAGGACCAGATTGCCGACTGGTCCTGTTGTTGCTGGTTCCTATCAATTTATTTGCGTCGTCGTAGTCGTTCTATTGACATGCGGATACTTTCCTGCATACGGCTGATAGCCTCACCCAGATCACTAATCTCGTCATTTGAGCGTACCTTGATCACCGTATCCAGTTCACCGACACTGATTCTTTCGGCTGCGTCAATGAGAGCGGTCAAGCTGGCATGTAACCGGTTTCCGAAAAAAAGAA
Source organism: Desulfocapsaceae bacterium (assembly GCA_050291935.1). Taxonomy (GTDB): domain Bacteria; phylum Desulfobacterota; class Desulfobulbia; order Desulfobulbales; family Desulfocapsaceae; genus Desulfocapsa. The sequence continues at coordinate 29,439 of JBNKKR010000006.1, forward strand.
CCAGGATACCCATGGAAATGACTGTCACTGCGAAAACAATAAGGACAATAGACCTTGTGGTTCCGGTGATTTGTTCGGTGGTTTTTTTCAGTGCCTCGGCATCACGATAAATCTCATCAACATAGGCCGTTGCTGCAACGACATACGGGGTGCCGGAAACGGGAATACATGTCATATACTTATCTCGCAACGAACCGTCTTTTTCTTTCCACAAATAATAGCCGCTGGATGTTTTTCCCTTATAGGCTCCAACATAGATATCAAGCCAAGGTTTATATTCTGTACCCATGGCCTTTTGCATGGCAAGAGGTAAGTCAACACCGATAATTTTTTCATTTGGATGAACCCAGACCCCGCTTTTTCCTTCGGCGTCGGGAACCTCATACACACAGGTGTAGCCCGTCTCACCTACCTTTTGCACTGCTAATTTTTTAAATTCGAGATTGCTATTAAAGTCCTCTTTGCCAAGTCCGGGATGGGCATTGAGAAAAAGCCTACACTGGTTGGCCACAGCCTGTGCCATATCGTTAACCCGATCCTGTGACAATTTGGCCACCATTGCATGGCTGTCGACACCTATTCTGCTGGCCAGGGACTGGAGTTGCCAGAGGTAGATCGCGCTTGCTATAACGACAAAGGAAATCGGTACCCCAAAAAAGAGAAAAAACAACTTACTCTTCAATCCGATACGTCGCCCTTTTTTGACCTGGGTGTCGTCGGAGGGTGGCGGAGTTGTTGTCGGTGTTTCTTGTTGGATAACGGCTTTGAACGGATCGTCCTGTGGAATTTGAGTACTATCGGTAAGCGGGGTAGTTGCCTGTTTTTCTTCCAGGGGAGTGTCTGCATGGTTCCAGACACTGGCTTCACCGTTGTCAGTGGATGACACTACAGTGTGCCCGCAGTGTCTGCACGTAAAGGAAATCGTGTTGCCTTTTATTTTCGCTGGATCAATTTTATATCTCTTGCGGCATTTTTCGCAGGTTACTATCATTGCTTCCACTCCTCGGTTAATGGCTATCGTGAAAAACTGTTCACCCAATTCACTGAAAACAAGGATGTCTTCCGTGAGGCGCTGAAATATCTATTGTTATCAAGCTACACTTTTTTTTGCTTTTTTATCATATCCATCATTTTCATTTTAAATTCCCGTTTCTTATCATCACGCTGTATTTCTTTGGATAGGGCAAGAATGAGATCGGCCAGCTTCGCGGCTGGAAAGGAATCCCGCTGATATCCAAGATCCTGGATGGTTTCGTCGAAAACTACCTCCGCGAGAGGACCTATGGCCATTGCTAAATTGCTCATGATATCAACAAGAACGACATCGTCAAGCAAGTCGTTGCCGTTGTTGGTCGCCACCACCAGATTCAAATCGGCCAGTTGCTCAATTGTCGTGCTCACCGTTTCTAGCGGCAAACCAGTCTGTTGCGAAATTGTTGCCAAATTAACGTTGCCGTCAAGCGTGAGCAGAACTGCCAACATATGGCTGTTGCATGAAAACTCAATATATGAAGTCGGTGGGACAGATCGGTAAATTTTGCTACTGATTGTTGACGAAGAGGCCGGCATGTCTTTCTCCAATATGTAAAAAAAATCCTTTCCAGCTATAGCTTGGAACACAAGATGAACTTTTTGCTAGAGCTCTGATATACTATTGAAGCGTAACTACGATCTTTTTTGTCTGTGTTGCTTATACTCTTTTGTATGTTGCCATTCCTTTTTAAAAACTATATTCTTGAATACGTTTTCAATAATTCGTTTTTTACACTGCAAGCAAACATGAATTTACAGTGTGTCAATGTTATTTGTAACGGTCTGTTTTTATTGATCTGTTAATGTGCAAGAAAATGTAATTAATTGTAGCGTTTTCCTATCTATATTTATAGTTATCATCAATGGAGTGGAATTGACAAGAAAAAAGCGGAACCTCGTCAAAGTGTTTCAGTTCTGAGTGGGAATAGGGGAACAGCGGACAACCTACGTTTTTTTCTCAACGCAAAACGGTGGTCGGTGGGAACCTGATAATGAGAATGTCAATAAACCAATGTGTAAAAAGTTGTCAGTTAATTACCTATTGACGAGATAGGCGATGTCTCCCTTAATTTCTGGATGTTGAATGCATAGGGATTGACCGGAAGAATGCCAATAGCAAGTTACCGCAACAATCTTTTGGCTAACAGTTCTTGAAGGTCTCTTCGTCCATCTACAATACAGTGCACAAAGACTTTGTTCCCTTCAATTTCATAAATCACTCTGTAAGGCTTGAAATGCAATTCTAGAAAATTGGTAACATTTATTCGATACAATTCCGGAGGAACATGGCCGCGTTGAGGCATATGTTCTAAACTTTCACATACTTTCTCGATTTCATCTAATACATACTCAGCACTCTTTCTTGAGTCATGAGTAAAAATGTATGTGTATATTTCAACAAGGTCTTCTTCCGCGTCATCGATAACAATTACTCGATAATTCACGTCAGGTCCTTCACACGGGCACGAACAGATTTAAACGCCTGTTTTCTCGTCTTGAACTTTCCTTCTCTTTTGCTTTTCGAACTTTGCGCCAACATTTTTAACATGGCCAAGCTTTCCTGAGTCTTTTCATACGTTTCAAGATCTTGTATGACAACTTTCGCTTCACCGTTTTGTGTAATGATCAGCGTTTTGTGATCATCAGAAATCTCGCGAACAAGTTCTGATGCGTGGGCTTTCAAATAACTGATTGGTTTTATTGATTCACTTAGCTTCATGTGTCACCTCTGACCACAATATAGTCCATATTTGGGTCATGTCAACATGTAAGTTCAACAATAATTTATGAGGAAAAAGTATGCAACTTAAGTTGATTACTACAAGTAAAAACAATGGCGTGATTTAGGCAAACATGGCATATACCGTTGTACCCACCATTAAAATGGCCATCACACAATTCACACCAAATAAGATGCGTTTGGAATTTATCACCTTCGGAATAAGAGCGCCAGCGGCACACCAAGAGCTGTGAAACAGTAAAAGACCAATGGAGAACGCAGCGACAAAAATAACTATCTGTAAAAAAAGGGGCTGGTTGGGATTTATAAACTGGCTAAAGGCGACAATTGCCATGGTCCAGCTTTTGGGGCTAAGGGGATGGATAAAAAGTCCTTCAAAAAAGCTAAAGTTCTTGTTCACGCTCTTCGTTGAGATTTGGATGAAAAGAATTTTTCCTGCCAGATAGATAATATATGCAAGCCCACCAATACGCATTGCACCTGCAATGGCTGGGGCAGAAACTATTATTTGACCAAGGCCTGTGGCAATAGATGTATCCAGGGCAAGACATCCCACTGCGGTTCCCATCAGAAATGGCAGGGAGCTGCGAAAACCTGTGCTTTGGCCTATGGCCATCATGGTCAGGTTACCTGGCCCCGGTGTCCCGGTCATGGCGATAACAAAAAGAATAAATGGGAGTAGATTTTCCAGCATTGTATGCCTCATTAATTGTGTTTGTTTGGAGTGTTTTGCGAATTATGCATATATATTCTTGACATTGTATGGCGTCAATGGAATTATTGTATGCATGACAATTTGGCTTTCTGATATACAAAAAGGCGATGGTCCACTCTATAAGAGGGTGGCGGATGGTATTGAGCGAGATATTTTTTCCGGAAAACTTTATCCGGGGGAGAAGCTGCCAACGCACCGTGACCTTGCCGATAGATTACAAATAAATGTAACGACAGTTACCAAGGGCTACAAAGAGGCAGAGAAAAGGGGGCTGCTTGCTGCAACCGTTGGTCGTGGAACATATGTGTCTTCTGATGTGGGGACAAACAGTTCCATGGTTTCCCATAAGGCCCAGGCACCTGGAATGCATGAACTTGGGCTGGTGAACCCTCTCTATCAGTTTGACCCAGATTTAAGCGATGGGTTGCAAAAGCTCCATCGTAGGTGCGATATTTCTACTCTTTTGCAATATAGTGATCCAGCAGGCCTCACAGGCCATAGGCAGGTTGGGGCCAAGTGGGCAAAACGGTTTGGAATAGATGCTGACCCCGAAGATGTTATGATCTGTGCAGGCGCTCAGCATGCGCTCACTTGTGTGCTGAGTAATCTTTTTTCTCCAGGAGACAGGGTTGCCACTGATTTTCTTACTTATCCAGGGATGAAAACCCTTTCTGCCATGTTGGGTTTGCGTTTGGTGCCTGTGGAAATGGATGCTTCCGGGATGAGTGCTGAAAGTCTTGACCGGGTATGTCGGCGGAATGATATCAAAGGGATCTATCTCATGCCGGGAGTGCACAATCCTACAACTATTACCATGCCGGAATCACGGCGAAAAGATGTGGCAGAGATAGTAGCTAAACACAATTTGATAGCCATTGAAGATGATGCGTATGATCTGACACGGCCAGGAGTTATCTCTCCTCTATCTGCCCTGGTACCTGGAAACAGTATCTATATTGCGGGGATTTCCAAGGCCCTGGCTGCAGGTTTACGAGTTGCCTTTGTTGTTATGCCCCCCAGATTTCGCAAGGCTGTCTATGAGGCGATCCTTAATACCATTTGGATGGCTCCACCTTTAAATGTTGCGCTTGTTGCCCAGTGGATCAAAGACGGAACCGTGGATCGCGTGCTTGAACTCAAAAGAACAGAAGCGGCAAAGCGTTTTGCATTGGCAAGTGAATTATTATCTGAATATGTGATCCATGGAATTCCGACCGGTTTCTTTCTCTGGCTCTCTCTTCCGGAACCGTGGACTGGTGCACTGTTTGAGAGAAGGATGAAAGAACAACATGTCAATGTGTTTGGAGCCGAGAAGTTTACAGTCGGTGATGCGGCAGCTCCAGCTGCTGCCAGGATATCACTTACCGGCACAAAAAATCTTGATGAATTGACAATAAGTTTACAACGCATCAAAAGGGTCTTAGCCGTTGGGACGCACTTTACGGATATGGTGGTGATGTGATTTTTCTATACCCCTGTAAAAAGAGGTATAGAAAATATCGTTTTGAATAGCAATTAGCTGGTAGTTGATCGTTTCTCACCTGTTTAGATTTTTCAGAGCCTTCATAAACTCGTCTTCCAGTTCGTCATCGTTTATTTCTTTACAGAGAAGTCTCGCTAAGGCTGGAATGGTGGATATGGTAGCATCGTTATTTTGCATCCATATTTCAATGGCATCCTTCATAACGGGAGCTGCGATGGGACCGATAGCAAGAGCCAGCGCTTCTTTTATTTGTTCTAGAACTGGAGCAAGTTCTGCTCCGATGGCGGCTTCTTTTGCCGGTGCTTGTGTCGCGGCTTGAGGGGGTCTTGGTTGCCTTTTTAAGGCGGATTGTTTTTGTGGACGAGGTGTTGCTTTTGGCTGTTGCGCTTTGGGATTCTTGGCCAGCGCTGCTTCAATATCCTTGGATAACATTCCCGTGGTCATGCTGACTAACGATTTATTGGTGGTCGGCTCACAAATAATTACAAGCAACGCACCTTTTGCAAGGGGAGTGACGAGAAGCGCAGATTCCTCATAACGAAGTTCAATATCAGTAAAACTTAGTTGGGCCATACTCCCCATTTGCACGGTACGGGCCAGGAGGTTGCCGATACTTTGGATGGCATTGTCTTTAAAGATCGGTGGCATTTTTCTACAACAGACCTGTTGTTTACTGTTGTACACAAAACAGCCGAGTACCCCTGGGAGCATATTGATTTCTTGTAGCAATGAGTCCATGGTTTGTTTTTCCTATCCCTTAATGTTTTTACCTAGTTGGATGAGTATGCGCTGCTGGTGTGCCACTAGGGTATATATTTCTCTTGAGAGACAATATTCTATGGGTTTAAGGCAATCCTTCTTAATACCGGGCGGAGACCGTCAGCAATTGGGCCCGGTACAACCGAGTTTCTCACTCGCAGGCCCACAACCACATCATTTCCGCAAAGTACAATAAGCCTGGTGTTGTCGGCGATACTGAAGATGGTGTATTGCCGTCCTGAAGAGCCAATGGCAATCTCAATTTGTTCCGCCGCTACTGCAACGTAGGTAATAAAATTGGCAACATTTGGATTCTTTTCACCACTTTGATGGAGTACAGTTCCGTTTTTGGCACTAATGGTGGCTCCATCAACTTCCGGCAAGGAATCAAGCATGCCAATAAATTGAGCCAGTACCGGATTGTTTGCCACTTCACGGGATTGGGCGGGGGGAGCCTTTGGGGGAGTTTTGGTTACCGGCGCTGAGGGGGTCAAATCTTTTTCGGCATTTAAATCCAGATCAAGGTCGGCCATATTGAGGGAATCCAGGGAGCCCAGAGCAGGAGAAGCTTTCTTGGGTTTAAGGTCTGCGGCAGCATCATCTTCATCCTTTCGACGACTTCCTTCGAGTAAGATAAAACCGAGGGATTCTTTGATATTCTTATCTGATATCTTGCATTTGTTATCGATGGAAATCTCAACATTCTGCCAGCTTACAATTACGTAAGCCGCTTCGCTTCCTCGGGCATTTCCATATCTTGCATCAAGCAACTCACCGTTTCTAAAAAACATTTTTCCGCTTTTGTTGCCGGTTTTTATGGTAAGGGTACAATCTTTCTTGTCCAGTTCCAGAAGCTGCAGAAAAGAAGAGAGGGAAACGCCGGTGATATAGCCTTGGGATGGGCCTGCCAGCCCTTTGAGTATTTTTTCAACAAGCAGTGAGAAGTCAATTGGTTTCTCGATATATTGGAAGGTCCCCATTTCCTTTAGGTTGTCTTCCATTTCCGGGGTACCGAAGGCTGTCATTACGATCACCGGAATATCTGCAAAATTCGATGAGAGGTGGGCCACAAGCTCAAAACCGTCCATCCGTGGCATTTTAAGATCGGTGAGAACGAGGCTAATATCCTCCTTTTCCAGTACCTCACAGGCTTGCATACCATCCTCTGCAGTGACAATGGAAAATTTGTCCTCATAGGATTTAAAGCCATCAATCAGGCTTTGCCGAAAACTTCTGTCATCGTCTACAATCAGAACTTTTTTCATTAAAATCTCCGCAATAGTCGTTTCGCTGAGATGCTTGTTTGTAAGGTAGGGTATGGCGTCGTGGGGCCAATGGTACCACACAAATAAACACCTCTTATTCTAAGACAGCTCGTTTTCGCGAAAAACTACCATGGAACCCCGGTGAGTGTCCAGTAAAACTAGTAATTCATGACATAATCCATAACAGGACAGGTTGCTACCAGGAAATGAGGTACATATACCTCCAGGGCACAAGTTTCGTATGAGCAGACAAGCTAATCAATTCAGCCATAGAAAAAGGCAGAATCACCACAGTGAAACTGCCTTGAAAGGGGAGAGATGGTTGTGCTGAATTACTATTTTGTCTTTTAAATTGCAAAATAGTACTTAGTGCTACCGTGTTCAGGCGTATATATTTATTCTGCCCTGTTTTTCAGAGTCTGTCTGTTGCACTGCTTTTTGAGATTCAGATTGTTTAAGTTCCTCTGATTTTTCCAGTGTTTTTTGTAAGATGTCGCTACCAACATTGCTTTTGTTAATGGCAATTTCACGGGCAGCCATGGTGCTGGGTCCAATTTCCATTGCAATATCCTCCACGGTTAGATTCTCTATTTGTAACCGGCTTGCAATTTTTGATCCATCTTTTTTATATGTAACTTAGGTGGACATCTAGGATGTGTTGAACAAAAAAAAGGCACCCACCGCAGGCTGCGATGGGTGCCTTATATCTTTGGTGGAGCTGAGGGGGATCGAACCCCTGACCTCATGACTGCCAGTCATGCGCTCTCCCAGCTGAGCTACAACCCCAAATTTTGATATGTCTCAATGAAAGAGATGTGCTTCTTTACCAACCTTTTGGGGGTGTGTCAACTTTTTATGGAGGGTGTTGCATATTTCTTGATAATGACAACGAGGTTTGTTAAAAATAGGGGTTTATTGCGCTGTGATGGAAAACATGGTTCTGTTCTTTTTTTGCGAAGCTTTTTTAGGTCGTTGCTGTGCAGTTTGACATCTATGCCATCTTTGGTCCTAGTAAACGATAAATTCAATGTACTGAAATAAGGAATACATATGTTCTCACCATTTAATTTTCTTTTTGGTTGGTTGTCCAATGACCTGGCGATTGACCTCGGCACAGCAAACACCGTCCTTTACGTTAAAGGGAAGGGCATTGTTCTTCGTGAGCCTTCTGTGGTAGCGGTCCGCCAGGATACCAGGGGACATAAGGTGCTGGCAGTCGGTCAGGAGGCAAAGCTGATGCTTGGCAAGACGCCGGGAACGATTACGGCCATTCGTCCAATCAAAGATGGGGTGATTGCAGACTTTGAAGTCACCGAAGCCATGCTTCGTTACTTTATTAATAAGGTACATAACAGGCGTACTTTGGTGCATCCACGGATCATGATTTCAGTGCCGTCAGGTATTACCCAGGTGGAGAAACGGGCGGTGAAGGAATCTGCTGAATCTGCAGGGGCTCGTGAAGTGTATCTGATTGAAGAGCCAATGGCCGCAGCCATTGGGGCAAATCTTCCCATCACAGAACCCACAGCAAATATGATTATTGATATTGGCGGAGGCACTACGGAGGTTGCTGTTATCTCGCTGGCTGGTATCGTTTATGCCAAATCTGTTCGGGTTGCAGGCGATAAAATGGATGAGGCCATCTTGCAATATATAAAGCGTAAACATAACCTTGCCATTGGAGAGCGAACCGCCGAGCTGATAAAAACGACCATTGGTAATGTCCTTCCAGAAGAACCATACGAAACCATGGACATTAAGGGGCGTGATCTGGTATCTGGAATTCCAAAAACCTTGACCATTACTGCCGACGAAATTCAAGGTGCCATTCAGGAACAGGTTGATGTTATTATCGAAGCCGTTCGTGTTGCCCTGGAACTCACTCCTCCCGAGCTTTCTGCTGACATAGTCGATCAGGGAATTGTACTGACTGGAGGTGGGGCACTTTTGAAAAATCTTGATAAAAATCTCAAAGAAGAGACGGGGATGCCCATTATTGTGGCGGATGATCCTCTTTCCTCTGTGGTGTTAGGTTCTGGCCAGGCTCTTGATAATCTAGATATTTTACGGGAAGTTACCATTTCGTAGCCGTGTTTGTTGTAGATAAAAAGAGTTTGTGAGTGCCAAATAGTGAGGAAGAACCGTAATACCAAAAAACAACCGGTTCGCAGCACCGGTTTCCACCGTTGGGTGCTTATTTTTCTACTGGTTTGTTTTGTTCTCATCGTTATAAACTCTTCCGTCGGTGGAAGATTTGGGCTTTTTCACCAAGCAACCCTTGAGAGCCTTGGGCCCCTTCAAAGTTTTTTTACAAAACTTTCCTTTGGTACTGTAAACATAAAAGATAAGTATGTCGCACTGGTAAAGCTTGAAGAGGAGAACGCGCAGCTTCGAAAAGAACTTGATAAGCTTCGGGAGCAGCTGGATAGTTATAGCAGGGCTTACGCCAGAAACAGATATCTTGAAACTGCCCTGGAATTTAAGGAGCAGACCAGCTTTCCCAGAAAGATGGCACGGGTAGTGGGGAAAGATCCTTCGTTTTGGTTTCAAACGCTGATCGTTGACCGTGGTGAAAACGATGGCGTGGTCAATGGTATGGTTGCCAGAAACTCCCAAGGGGTTGTTGGGCAGGTGGTACAGGTTTCTGACAACTATTCGAAGATTCTTCTTGCCAATGCGCCATCCAGTGCCATTGATGCCATTGTCCAGAGTAGCCGAGTTCGTGGCATTTTAAAGGGTGCTGGAGAAAAAGGATATGTTCTCCACTATGTATTAAAGAACGCGGATGTAAAGGTTGGCGATAAGATTGTGACTGCCGGTATCGGTGGAGTTTTTCCTTCCGGAATCACTTTGGGTAGTGTGAGTGAGGTACATTCTAAGCGTCGTGGTATGTTCCTTGACATTACGGTCACACCATCGGTTGATTTTTCCCGTTTGGAATTTCTTTATATCAATCTATCGGAAGAGCATCTGATTATTGATAAGATGAGTCGTTCTTCTCTTTTAGAAAAATGATATGATTGTATTGTTTGTCTTTACCGTTCTTGGATTTATTCTTCTTGCGCTACAGACTACTGTTTTTTCTTTTTTCCCCAATTGGCTAGGTAAACCAGATCTTGTTTTTATTTTACTTGTGTTTGTCGCCTATAAATTTGATTGGTTGGCCGGCATCTTTTTGGCCTGTTGTTTTGGTTGGATGATGGATGTCGTTTCCGGCATGTTTCTTGGCACCTACCTTTGCATGGCACTGTTAGTTTTTTGTTTAGTCAAATTTTTTACCCAGAATAGCCCTGTGAAAGAGACCGCCTATCAGGTACCTCTGGTGGGGTTGAGCTATTTTATTTTGCAGTGTGTCTTCTATCTCTTTTTTCTGTTGGTTCAACCTGGAGTTCTTCCGCCCTGGTCCTGGGGGAGAATTGTACAGGAAACTATCATTTTGCTTGTCGCTGCCATTCCCTGTTTTCTTCTATTTAACTGGATGTATGAGAAAATTGTATCCTATTCTCTTGCTCCAAAAAATCTTAAGCGTCGGGGAAGCAACCGTTTTCGGTGAGTAGGTTCGGATGAAGTGGTCTGGTTATAAAAATCTTGAAGAACTCAACGAAAGTGATGAGGGACGCCTTGATATCCTCAAGCGGCGAATTATTTTTGTGTCGCTGATCGTGGTTGTTTTTGTGGCATTGATTTTCACAAGACTTTGGTATTTACAGATCCATAAAGGGGCGGAGTACCGAGACCGGGCGGATAATAACCGAGTTCGGGTCACTGAGATTGCAGCACCTCGTGGCAATATATTGGATTGTAAAGGGCGGGAAATGGTAACCAACAGGCCTTCTTTTAATGTGGTGCTTGTTCGGGAAGATTCACATGATATTGACACGTTGATTAAGAAACTTGCCCAAGCGCTTGATCTTGATATTGCCACCTTATGGGAAAAATTGCGTGAAGCTGAAGGAAAACCGCGTCACCTTCCAGTCCGTTTGGTGGAGGATGTGGACTGGGCAACCCTTGCCTATGTTGAGAATCATAACCATGAGTTTCCTGGAATCCGGATCGAGACCACACCGGCCCGGGTCTATCATTTTGGCAATGTCGCTGCCCATGCCATTGGCTATCTTGGCGAAATAAGTAAAAAAGAATTAGAAGAGCGCGATTCCCGTATTTATAGTGGCGGAGATCTTATCGGTAAAATGGGACTTGAACGGCTCCGTGAGAAGGATCTCCGTGGTGAGAAGGGAAGCAGGTCCTCAGAAGTGGATTCCCGTGGATTTGAGCAGCAGTTGCTCAAACGTGTCGATCCTTTGCCTGGCAACGATATTCAGTTGACTCTTGATGCAGAGTTGCAAGGGGTTGCTGAAAAGTTGATGGAAGACGATGGCAAATCGGGCGCTGTGGTGGCCATGGAGGTGAAAACCGGTCGGATGCTGGTATTGGCATCAACTCCTGTACTGCCATTGGATCAGTTTGTGGGGGGGATTTCCCATAAAAATTGGGATGCACTGCTGGCAAATCCTAAACACCCTCTTATCAATAAAGTTGTTCAGGCAATGTATCCCCCTGGTTCAACATATAAAATGGTTGTTGCCATGGCTGGTTTGGCAACGGGCGTTATTACTCCGGAAAGCGTTTTTTATTGTCCTGGACATTATTCTTTTGGAAATCGTCGTTACCATTGCTGGAAACGTTCGGGGCATGGTGCAGTGGATTTAAAACGGGCAATTTCCGAATCCTGTGATGTCTATTTTTATCAAGTGGGACTACGAACAGGTGTGGATAACATTGCTAAAATGGCCAGGAAATTTGGTTTGGGAGCAGAAACAGGTATTGAAATGGAGCATGAAAAGGCCGGCATTGTTCCTACTAAAGATTGGAAATACGAGAAGTATAATAAAAAATGGCAAGATGGTGAAACACTCTCCATTGCAATTGGCCAAGGGTTTGACCTGGCCACTCCTCTGCAGATCTGCTCCATGACAGCAACCATTGCCAATGGTGGGACACTCTATAAACCACAATTAATAGAAAAGATAATTGACCCGGATGGTCATGTGATTTCCGAGTTTAAGCCGGTGGTGAACTACCAACTCGGTGGTGAGAGAATCTTTTTACAAAAAATACGTGAAGGAATGAAAGAGGTGGTGCATGGAAGGCGAGGTACTGCCCGGCAAGTTCGGATCGACGGGGTGACCATTGCCGGTAAAACCGGGACGGCGCAAGTCGTCCGTCTGAAACAATATAAGCATCTGAAGGAAGAAGACATTCCATATAAGTATCGGGATCATGCGTGGTTTACCTGTTTTGCTCCGGCAGAGGACCCGGAAATTGCGGTAACGGTGTTGGTTGAGCATGGGCTGCATGGAGGATCCGATGCCGGCCCGGTGGCCAAGGCAATTATCGCCGAATATTTTAAAGAGCGTATAGCGCTTGCCAGCGAAGAAGGGCTTGAGGATTTTGAGTAAGGACACCATATGCTTCGAATAGATAGGCGCTATTTTCAATATTTTGACTGGGGATTTTTTCTACTCTTGCTGGCTATTATAGGGATGGCCTTACTGAACCTGTACAGTGCCTCCTATCCTCCGGCAGAGTATGGGATTCCACCCTATCTAAAGCAATGCTATCTTTGTTTGATGGGGGGGATGGGGGTACTCTTTATTTTATGTTTTGATTATACGGAGCTGCATTTTTGGAATTATCCCCTCTATATTTTTATCATTGGGCTGCTTGCTTTTGTCCTGGTGGCCGGCAACAGTGCCGGCGGTGCCCAACGCTGGATTAATTTGGGACTCTTTAAACTACAGCCTTCGGAACCGGCGAAGTTGATGCTGGTTGTGACTTTGGCCAGCTACTATTCCAGAAAGGAGAGGGAAGACGGGTATGGTGTAAAAGAGATGGTGACGCCGGTGCTTCTTACCGGGCTGCCTTTTATGCTTATCCTCAAACAGCCTGACCTTGGAACTGCGCTTATGCTGGGTATTATTTTTGTTTCGATGACGGTCTTTGCCAAAGTGCGTTGGCGAACCTATCTGTTTGGAGGGGTTCTTGGTTGTGCATGTGGGGTCTTTGCCTGGCACAACCTGCTGCGTCCCTATCAGAAACGACGGATTGAAACCTTGCTTGATCCGGGAAAGGATCCAATGGGCCAGGGGTATCAGATTTTACAATCAAAAATAGCCGTTGGCAGTGGCGGTATTGGCGGGAAGGGGTACCTTGAAGGGACCCAGGGACATCTTCATTTCCTGCCGGAGCGGCATACCGACTTTGCCTTTTCGGTATGGGGGGAAGAATGGGGGTTTACCGGAAGTCTTTTCTTTCTGGTGGCCTATTTTTCTTTATTGCTCTGGGGGCTTTATGCGGCAATGACTGCAAAGGATCGTTTTGGTGTTTTTCTAGCATTTGGGGCAGTGATGCTTATTTTCTGGCAGGCTGTTATTAATTTGTTGATGATTCTTGGATTTTTGCCGGTTGTGGGAATCCCCTTGCCCCTAGTCAGTTATGGTGGCTCTTCCCTGTTGACCACCCTTTTTGCCTTGGGATTGTTGATGAATGTCAGGATGCGTCGTTTTCAGACAGGGCAGCATATGGGAATGGAAAAGGTTAAGCAGGATTGATATTTTGGAGGAGGGCTTCATAGGCTTTGGTGAGACGGATAAACTCTTTTTGGTCACCGCCCTTGTCGGGATGCAAACTCTTTGCCTGTTTTCGGTACAATCTGGTAAGTTCTTTTTTATCAGCCCTTCGTAAGGATTCCACGTCTTTGTTAAAGAGGGTGGCGAGTTCTTTGTCACGAAATGTTTCTTTTTTTTCAGGCCATCTAAACTGTCTATGGCCGTTCATAAATTCTTGCGCCTGTTCAAATGCTCTCTTACGTTCAGGGAATTGAGCGTCAAAAAAGAGAAAGAGATAACGCTTGAGATAGTCGTGGAGGGTGGAATAATCCTCTCTTTCCTGCCAGAACCCCTTATTGCTGTTGAGTGTGCAGAGCGCCTCTAAAAAGGCTTCGTCTATTTGTTCGGGCGGTAGTGCCTGGGGAATGGATCTCGCGTAGGGCTCTTTAAAGGAAGATTGGAGATTTAATGCGGCATAGAGATATGACTTTATTTCATATTCTTTGAGCCGATTTTCTTCTTCTAAAAAGTATTGTTCCAGTTCATCTCTTGATCTGTTTAACAGTTTGCACTCTAAAGCCTGCGGCATTTGAAAGTTCTTTCCCTGGTCCGTTGAACCAAAACGTAAATAGTGCAGTCTGCGTTTGTCAAAATCATGCACCGGTTGTCCGTCGCAAGAGAGGAAAAGTGGGCCCTTCCCCCTTTTTCTGGCAAAGGATTTTCCCCGGGTAAAGAAATGTTCCATCTTTCGTTTTATGGATGGATCGACAAAGGGCCAGAGGAGTTCTTCAAGTTCTGATTCCACATCACGGCCAAAACGCTTCTCCAGATCAAATACAAAATCAGGAGCAAGATGAAAACAGGAGTCATTGGGATAGGTGATAAAACTTGCCGGATCACTGCCCAAATCCAGAAGTTTTGAGGTGTGAAACTGTTTATCGTCAATATTCCAAAAAGAGATACGTAAACTATAGGTGGTAAGTTTGCTAAGGATACTCCTTGCAAGATAGAGCATCGGTTCAGGTTCACCCAGGCGTCGAAGAGACTTTGAGTTAGCGGTGACTGAGTACAAGTTTTCTTAAGCCCTCAATAAAAATGGGATCACAGTTTAACGATTCACTACTGACAAGTTTAAGCCCCAAATTCCTTGCCTGGTCGCGGTAGAGCATGTCAATCTCATAGAGCGTTTCCACATGATCGGAGACAAAACTGATGGGTACCATAAGGACATTTTTACATCCTTTCGCAGCCAGAGTCTCAAGCATTTCAGGGGTGGAAGGGGAGAGCCAGGTAACCGGGCCTGATCTGCTCTGGTAACAAAGTTCTCCTGAAATCTTTATTTGTTTTTCAATGGCCTTGATGGTTTGTTGTAGCTGCTCCACATAGGGGTCTCCCTCCTCAATAAAAGAAACAGGCAGACTATGGGCACTGTAGACCAGCTGGAACGAATCATCAAACTGCGCTGCGGCAGCGTTGATTTTGTTGACAAGGGCCTCTATATAATCTGCTTGGTCGGGGTATGAGTCGATGCAGGTGAGCTCAAATGTGTTGTTTGATTTTTCGATTGCCCGTTGTAAGGCTTGAATTGAAGAACCCGTGGTTGCACAACAGTAGTGCGGATAGAGACTAAGGGCGATCAGTTTCGTGACGCCCATTGATGCCATTTCGTTTAGAGCTTGCGCGCTGTCCGGTTGCCAATAGCGCATGGCACAGGTAACTAGGAAATCACCATCTCTAAGTAACGCTTGTTCAAGGGCCTCTCCCTGTTGCCTGCTGATTGTATTAAGAGGAGAACCACCACCAATTAAGGCATAGGTCTTCTTACTTTTAGGAGCCCGACGTTTAGCAATCCACCAGGCCAGAGGCTTTTGCATAAAACGTGGACCAAGCCGGATTATTTCCCTATCTGAAAAAAGATTGTAGAGAAAGGGACGGACGTCTTCTTGCTTTTCCGGCCCTCCCATATTGAGAAGAATTATACCTGTGCTGTTTGGGCTCATTTGCAATGGAAAACTCTTTTGTAGAAGAGGGTAAAAACGGCAGGATAATAGAACGCACATCCTCCCTTACCCCAGTATATACTTTATTCTCCCGCGGTGGAAAAGGAAAAATGATACCTTGATTATCTCAAGAGAAAGCATATAATAATTTGAAGGCAAGGGGTTTTGGATTTTACTGCTTGCCCAGCTCGTTGGCACGTGTCTACGGATACGTTAACAGATGATATTTTGTTATGAGATATCGTTGTAGCTAAATGGAGGAACCGTATGGATCTAAAGGTTGAAGCCCGGAATGTTGAGTTGCGAAAAGGTTGGCAGAAAAAGATCAATGGGGAGAAAGAAAAACTCGTTCGTCATTTTCCCAGTTTCGTGCTCTATCTCCGTGTCTCCATCGAGGGAACATCCAGTCACAAGGAAGGCGGATACGAAGTAAAGCTTGTGGCCTCAGTTCCCAATGATACGCTGGTTGTTGCTAGAAAAGGTGAAAATGTAGCCCCTCTTCTTGTGGAAGCATTTGATGTGCTGACCCTGCAGTTAAAAGAGAAAGTTAGAAAAAAAAGGGATAAAAAACAACGAGTTTTAGTTGCAGCAGAAGAGAAGGGAACGCAATATGGTGTCATTCGAAAAGTTTCACCATATGAGTCATATGGTTTTATTGTTGGCCAGGACGCAAGGGAAGTATATTTTCATGAAAATGCCTTAAAGGACGTATCCCTTGATACCCTTAATGAGGGGGACGAGGTGATGTATGGCGAATCCCAAGGTGATAAAGGTCCTCAGGCCACCTGGGTACGGGTGGGAAATTAACACTGGTAAACAGGAACTGTAATACCTAAAATAGATACTAAACAAGAGGCCCTGTGCAGTATATACTGCATAGGGCCTTTTTTGTTTCCGCGGTATTTGTGGATAGGCAGTAAATAACCGGTGTTGCCATATTCAATAAGCAGTGGTAGAAGTTCAGTCTCAAAAAATATTCCCCTGCAACCAATTTCCCGGCTGCATCATTAATGGAGTGTATCATGGAAAAACAGCAAAATATAGGTGCTGAGTATTTTAGTCTCAGTGATGAAGAAGTGATTGAGCGGATTTATCAACGAAAAGAAGAATTACGTGATACCATTCTTATTCTTTGCCATCATTATCAGCAGCAGGATCTGTTTCAGTTTGCTGATCTTTCAGGGGATTCCCTCAAGCTTTCCAAAGAGGCGTCTTTGATCACGGACCGGGAGTTTCTTATTTTCTGTGGCGTACATTTTATGGCGGAGGCCGCTGATATTTTGGCGGCAAAGCATCAAAAAGTTTTACTTCCTCACTTGCAGGCTGGTTGCCCCATGGCCGATATGGCCACAGCGGGCGCTGTTTCCCAGGCCTATAAGGAGCTTATGCAAGCGGGAGTTATGGATGATGAGAAGGATATTGTTCCGGTAACCTATGTCAATTCCTCCGCCGCTATTAAAGCCTTTGTCGGGGAGCGGGGCGGTTCTGTTTGTACCTCCTCAAATGGGGAGAAGGTGCTTCTCTGGGCGTTGAACAGAGGGGAAAAGGTGTTCTTTTTCCCGGATGAACATCTGGGAAGAAACTCTGCTGCGGCCCTGCAGGTCCCGGATGATGAGGTTTTGCTGTGGAAAAGGGGGGAGTTGCTGGGAGGTCATTCAGTTGAAGAGGTGAAACGGGCGAAGGTGCTTCTCTGGGATGGGTACTGTGAGGTGCATATGCGCTTTTTGCCGGAGCACATCCATCAGTGGCGGATTAAGGAGCCGGATATTAACGTTATTGTCCATCCCGAGTGCTCAAGGGATGTGGTCTCTCTTGCCGACCAGTATGGCTCCACTGAAACCATTATTGAGGCCATCGCAAACGCAAAATTTGGCTCTAAATGGGCAATTGGTACAGAAGTTAATCTGGTTGAGCGGCTTGCCAGAATTCATCCCGATAAAGAGATACACCTGTTGGCCCCAACCGGTTGTCAATGCACTACCATGGATTGTAACAAGCCTGTATATTTACTCTGGTTACTTGATAACTTGGTGGCAGGCATTGTGCAGAACCAAATTTGTGTTGAAGCCCAGGTGGCAGCATCTGCTGCTAAATCATTGGAGCAGATGCTTCGTATTTAAACGTTGAGGGAATTTGTGAGCCAAGAGACCATATATCTTGTTGATGGAAGTGCCTATATTTATCGGGCGTACCATGCCATAGCACCGCTGACAAACAGTGAGGGAATGCCAACCCATGCGGTTTTTGGTTTTTTGAATATCTTAAAACGGATGCTTAAAGAAAAAGAACCATCATATTTGGCAGTGGCTTTTGATATGCGGGGTCCTGTTTTTCGTCACGAAATGTATCCTGAGTATAAGGCCAACCGGCCGCCCATGCCCGATGATTTAGCGGTACAGATCCCATATATTAAAGAGATTGTTCGTGCCTTTAATATCCCCTGCCTGGAGATAGAAGGACTTGAGGCCGATGATATTATCGCCTCCTGCACCACACTGCTTCGCAAGCAAAATCGCAACGTTGTGGTTGTCTCCGGGGATAAGGATCTTCTGCAACTGGTGGATGAGTCCACCGTGATGTGGGATCCCATGAAGGATAAAATCATGGATATTGCTGCAGTGGAAGAAAAGTATAAGGTGAAACCTGAACAACTTTTGGACTGTTATGCCCTGATGGGGGATAGCTCTGATAACGTTCCGGGTGTTCCGGGAATTGGCCCTAAAACTGCTGAAAAACTGATTAATCAACACCAGAGCCTAGAAGGTGTGTACGCTGCACTTGAGGGTATGAAAAAGTCGAAGATGAAAGAGCGACTTGCAGAAAACAAAGAGGAGGCTTTTCTCTCAAGGGAGCTTATTCGCTTAAAATATGATGCAAAGGTGCCGGAAGAGCTTGCTGCGTACACCTTTCAGGAAAAAGACGAAGACAAATTACAGGATCTTTTTAAACGCCTTGGTTTTAAATCAATGGTTAAAGAAGAAAAGCAGGCTAAACCCGTCCCAACCAGTGGATTTCATCTGGTGCAAACCCCGGAGGCATTGTCTGCTCTTGTGCAAAAGCTTTCCGATGCTCAGTTGGTGGTGATTGATACAGAAACAACTTCCCTTGATATCCTTGACGCTTCCCTTGTGGGAATCTCCCTCTGCGTGGATCTTGAAACGGCATACTATATCCCCACTGGGCATCGCAGCAAAAATGGTGATTTACAGGATGGACAGTTGGCAGAATCCCTCGTTATTGAATCATTACGGCCCATATTGCAATCAAAGAGTCTGCCAAAGCTTGGTCATAATATCAAATATGACTATTCCATCCTGAAAAAATCCTGCGGGATACGCATGCAGGGTCCATTATTCGATTCCATGGTTGCCGCCTATCTTATCGAACCCGGAAGGCGATCGTTAAAACTTGACGAATTATGTCTTGAGCGGGGATATGCACTTACGTCCTTTGCCAGCGTGGTGGATGATCCCAAACGGGAGAATTGTTTTTCCTATGTGGCTTTGCAAGACGCTTGTAACTACAGCTGTGAGGATGTTTTTGGTGCCCTGCTTTTATGGGGTGAGTATGAGAAGCAGCTTAAGGAGCTGGACGAATATACACTGTTCACCGACGTGGAGACGCCTCTTATTCCTATTCTTGCGGATATGGAACTTGCAGGGATTACAGTATCAGATGACGTCTTAACAAGGCTTGAAGAGGAGTTTCAGCAAGAACTTGATCGTTTACAGGAGGAGATCCACGCCCTTGCCGGTTATAGTTTTAATATTAATTCGCCAAAACAACTGGGAACCCTTCTTTTTGAGGAACTGGGGTTACCCCATGGGCGCAAAACCAAAACCGGTTATTCAACGGATATGAAGGTGTTGGAGAAGTTGGCAACGAAGCATGAAATTCCTGCTAAGATCATGCGATACCGAATTCTTGCAAAACTGCAGTCCACCTATGTGTTGAAACTCAAACAGTTAATTAACCCCGAGAGCCTGCGGGTGCATACCTCCTTCAATCAGGCGGTGACTGCCACCGGACGGTTGTCATCGTCTAATCCCAATATGCAGAATATTCCCATCCGCACCGAGGAGGGAAACCGGATTCGCAGTGCCTTTGTACCAGCTGCGGGGAAACTGTTTTTATCGGCAGATTATTCGCAAATTGATCTACGGGTGCTTGCCCACTACTCACAAGATGCAGCCCTTCTGGATGCCTTTGTCAAGGGTGAGGACATTCATTCCCGTACAGCTTCACAACTCTTTGCTGTTTCACCTATGCTTCTCACGCCGGAAATGCGACGGGTGGCAAAATCCATCAACTTCGGCATTGTTTACGGGATGTCCGCCTTTGGTCTTTCCAATCAGTTGGATATTAGTCGTAAAGAGGCCAGCCGTTTTATCGAAAAATATTTTCACCTCTATGGTGGGGTGAAGCAGTTTATGCACGACATTATTAAGCAGGCAGGCGTTGATGGCCATGTGACAACATTATTGAAACGAAGGCGCATGCTTCCTGAAATACATGCCAAGAATAAGACCAGACGTGAATTTGCTGAACGTAGCGCAATTAACACTCCCATTCAGGGAACCGCCGCTGATATTATAAAGCTTGCCATGATTAAAGTTGTTCCTGCCCTGAAAGAAAAAAATCTTACGGCGAAACTTCTTTTGCAGATCCACGATGAACTTGTCTTTGAACTGCCGGAATCTGAACTTGAAGCAGCCAAAGAGGTGGTAAGAAAGGCAATGGAAGAGGCTTTGGCTCTGGATGTGCCCCTTGTGGTAAATTTTACGGTGGGGACAAGTCTTGCCAAATAAAAATTGCTCACTCTGTTAAACCTTAAAAAAAGGCTCAACAGAGCGTATTGTTATTCCCTTTCATGCATGGGCACAAAGTCACGCTTGGTAGCACCTTCATATACCTGGCGAGGACGGCCAATCCGTCTATCTTCTGTGTCTTGCATCATTTCGTTCCAGTGGGAAATCCAACCGGGAAGCCGACCCATGGCAAACATCACCGTAAACATATTGGTGGGAATACCCATGGCCCGGTAGATAATGCCGGAATAAAAATCGACATTTGGGTAGAGATTTCTACTGACGAAATAGTCATCGTGACGAACGATTTCTTCCAGTTTCATGGCAATATCAAGGAGCGGATCTTCCACCTGGAGCACTTCCAATGTTTTGGCACAGGCCCGTTTGATAATGGTGGCTCGAGGGTCAAAGGTTTTATAGACCCTATGACCAAATCCTGAGAGTCGGAATGGGTCTTTGGGATCTTTTGCCTTTTTCACATATTTTTCAAAATCGTTGTTGTCCCTGCGAATGGCTTCCAACATTTCAATAACTGCCGAGTTGGCCCCACCGTGCAGCGGCCCCCAAAGGGCACTGATACCAGCGGAAATGGAGGTGTAGAGGTTAACCCCGGCACTGCCCACCAGGCGTACTGTAGAAGTGGAGCAGTTCTGCTCATGGTCGGCGTGGAGGATAAGCAGCTTGTTCAGAGCGGCAACCACTTCAGGGTGAACAACATAGGGTTTCACCGGCTTATCAAACATCATATTGAGGAAATTTCCACAGTAGGAGAGGTCGTAGCGGGGGTAAATCAGAGGATGGCCTTCCGATTTTTTATAGGAAAAGGCAGCAATGGTTCTGATCTTAGAAATTAAACGTGCCGAGATAATAAGCAAATCTTCATCCGATTCGCCCGTCATTTCGGGGTAGAAATTGTTGAGGGTATTCACCATGGTGGAGAGGATGGACATGGGTGATGCCTTGGGAGGGAAATGATCAAAAAAGTGGATCAAATCCTCATGGATCAGGGCAAAACGAGAGAGTAACGCTCTGAAATTGTTTAGCTGCTCTCTGTTTGGTAACTCGCCTATAAGGATAAGATAGGCAACTTCCACAAAGGAACATTTTTCGGCCAGTTCCTCAATGGCGTAGCCTCGATAGTTCAAAATACCTTTTTCACCATCAAGAAATGTTATTTGTGAACGGCACGATCCGGTATTCATATATCCCGAATCAAGGGTTATATATCCGGTGTCTCTTCTTAACCGTCTGATATCTATTGCTTTGTCTCCTTCGGTTCCATGGATTATTGGAATGTCGTACTCGTTCCCCTCTATGGTCAATGTTGCATGTTTTTTTGACATCGTGTACCTATGTTTTTATTGTTCGAAACGCTATGGTTTTGAGCTGTTGTTAATGGTTGCTCAGGGATGAACCCAAAGATAGGCAAGGGCGCCCACTGGAAACGTTGTCTTGAATGACAAAGTAGATCCAGCTTCTTGACCACACACCCTATCAGAAATACGTAAAAAAAGCAAGTTTTGGGATAATGTTTACAATATGCAGCTAGCAAAAGGTGTACAAGATATCGCACTGTACGAAAAGCGACTCAAGCAGTTTGAGGAAGAGGTAGGGATCTATCCGGTGAGCTGTGAAAAGCTCGCAGCGGGGCGAAGTGATCGTGAATGGCTCACCCAGGTAATTGCCGGTGGCGCAAAGATTGTGCAACTGCGCGATAAGGAAAGTTCAGACCGTGAGCTATTGGCCAAGGCACGTTATTTTCGGGAGAAAACAAGAGAGGCAGGTGTTCTCTTTTTCTTAAATGACCGTCTTGACATTGGTCTGTTAAGTGACGCCGATGGCATGCATGTCGGACAAAATGATCTGCCACCGGATGAAATACGAAAACTTGCCCCCAATATTCTTATTGGCCTCTCCTGTAACACCAAAGAGCAGGTCGTAGCACTTGGCCGTGAAGTTGAGCAACAACAAAGCGCTGTTTCCTATTATAATATTGGTCC
Source organism: Desulfocapsaceae bacterium (assembly GCA_050291935.1). Taxonomy (GTDB): domain Bacteria; phylum Desulfobacterota; class Desulfobulbia; order Desulfobulbales; family Desulfocapsaceae; genus Desulfocapsa. Next base: position 51,850 of record JBNKKR010000006.1, read on the forward strand.
TCTGTTTGAAACCGGTACCAAAGAAGGGTTGCATAGCTTTTTAGGGCCGGAGGCCATTGCTGATTTTTCCGCTCACTGTTCATTACCGTTTACCGTTATGGGAGGAATCAAATTGCAGCATCTTGATACGCTACTTGCATCCGGTGCACGACGTGTGGCAGTGGTAACCGCCATAACTCAGGCTGCGGATATGGCGGCTGAAACGCTTAGGTGGCAGAGCCGTATACAAGGAGCATACGATGCTGGGTGATCAGGAGCTTACAAAGCTTAAGGAAGATATTCTGCTATTGATTCCATATGCTGTTCCGGAAGAGGAGCAGGAACAGGCTATTCAACTTGCGGACCTGTTTGCCGCCGATTTTTTTGCCCTTGGGATTGTAAAAGATTATTACCAGACCCTCCCTGAAGCACGGGAAGAGGCCCTGGTTAAGATCTGTGTTTTGGAAGAAAGGGAGCAGGTTGATCTTATGCTCCTTTCAACCACCAAGCATCACTATTTCTATTTGACCGATGGTGAAGAGGGCGTGTTTTTGGGAGAATGGGATCAGGGCTTACAAGATATTAAGATTCTTTCTTTTTTTGGTTATGCCGATGGTAAACGTTTTGCCGAGGTACATGGGCAGAGAGAAGAGTGCAGAGAATACCAGTCTTTGGAACGTATGAACGAGGAATTCTGTCCTTCCTGCGGAGTACAGACAGGCAGCATGCATCTCTTGGGTTGTCCTGTTGAAGTGTGTCCCTGGTGTGGCGGGCAACTCAGTCGTTGTAACTGTCGCTTTGAACAGTTGAACGTGGATGCATTTACCGATGAAGCAATGCTGGATGCATTCGTTGTGAAGCTAGAGGAAAAGGGGAGAATTGCCTACTCCAAAGAACAGCGGCCTACCTTTATGTCTGAAGAAGCTTTGCAGGAGTAGAGAAGCAATGGAGCACCTTTTTTTGGAGAAAAGGCGCACCATTGTGAAGTTGTTATTTGACCTCTTTGAGGTATTTGTAGAGATCGGAGTCTGAAGAAAGAATTAAAGAAGTGTTATTGCCGATAACTTCTGCGTAGGTCTCAAGGGTTTTATAAAACGAGTAAAAATCAGGATCCTGCCCGTAGGCGTCACCATAGATTTTTGTGGCCTTGGCATCGGCCTCTCCTTTTATTTCCGAAGCCTTTCTATTTGCCTCTGAGAGAACAACTTTAAGCTCGCGTTCTACTTTACCGAGTATTTCAGCCTTTTGTCCTTCACCGGTGGAGCGTTTTTCAGCCGCAATACGTTTTCGCTCAGAAATCATTCGGTCATAGACCTTCAACCGAACATCTTCGATATAGTTGACCCGCTTAAACATCACATCCAGAAGCTCAATGCCGTACTGGGGAGTTATTTCGGCGGCGGTTTCCAGTACCAGATCACTGATCACATCCCGTCCTTTGGAAGGTGGAGTGGTGTCACTGTTTCTGGCGGTCATGGTTTCCGAGGTCCAGTCTGAACTGCGAATAATTTCGATCAGATTGTTTTTATTTACCATATCCCGGACAGTACCATCAATAATGCCATCCAGCAGGGACTTTGCCCGTGCTTCTGTCTTTACCGCCTGCATATATTGCAGGGCATCGGTTATACGCCATCTGGCAGTAACGTCTAGATATACATAGGTTTTGTCGTTGGTCGGTATTTGGTTGGGCTCACCGTCCCAGATCTGGACCCGCTTATCAAAATAATTGGCATCCTGGACAAAGGGGAGTTTGAAGTAGAAACCGGCATCGGTTTTTGGCCTTCCCACAGGAGCACCGAATTGGGTGATCATGGCCTGCTGATCTTCCTTTACAATATAAAAGCCATCGTAGACCACGGCAATGCTCAATACTACCATACCCACAAGAAAAAATTGCGCTAACTGTTTCATTTTGTTTTCCTATTTGCTGGAGGTCACCGGTGAACCTTCACGGCTAAGGTTCAACAGGGGAAGTGGGGAGTTCTGTCCTTCGTCCATAACATAGACAGATTCAACGGCGGGCAGAACTGTACGCATGGTTTCAAGATACATTCGTCTTTTGGTGACCTGAGGGGCGTTTTTATATTCTTTGAGAATTGCCAGAAAGCGTCTGGACTGTCCCAATGCGTCATTGACACGGCCAACGGCATACCCATGGGCCTCTTCCACAATCTGTTTCGCATTTCCGTGGGCACGGGGGATTTTTCGGTTGTAGATTTCTTCTGCCTCATTGACAAGCCGTTTCATATCCTGATCGGCCACGTTTACTTCGTTAAATGCCGGTTTTACCTTATCCGGTGGATTGATGTCTTGGAACTGGACGGTACCGACAACCAGACCCGCCTGTAAATTGCGAAGCTCTTTTTGGAGTTCGGTTTTCACTTCTGCTGCCAGTAAGTTCCGATTACTCAGGACATAATCAAAGTCCATATTACCGACAATCCTTCTGGTAACACTTTCCGAGAGATCTCGTACCGCAGAACGTACATCTTCAATTTGGAAGAGAAATGCACGTGGATCGTCGACCTTGTACTGGACAATCCAGGCCACGTTGATAACATTTTTATCCGCTGTCAACATCAGGGATTCCTTGTCATATACCTGGCGGTTGGTACTGGCGCGTTGTCCAACGTAGGTACTGCGAAAACCAAACTCTTCCGTTCTGATTTTTGCCACATCCACTTTGTACAACAAATCGACATAAGGGAGTTTGAAATGAAGACCGGGCTTTGAGGTTTTAAAATACTCACCCAGGCGTAATATCACACCCACTTCTCCAGGATTGATCTTATAAAATGAAGAGTAGGTTCCCTGCAAGAGAAGGAGGATAAAAACAATGCTTAAGATTTTACCAATGGCCGCAAAAGGGTTTGCTGGTTCTTTGGACTTTGGAGCTTGTCCTGAAGGTGAGGCCTTCTTTGGGGCGTCAGAAAAATAATCCTGAATTTTTTTGATAATTTGGGCCACCATTTCTTCGGGGGTCTGGGGCTTCTTTTTCCCCCAAGGTGGCTGTTTGTCCTGACCTGGCATGTACGTTCTCCGGGTAAAAAGGATTGTGTCACGTTGCCTGCCTGCATTTGGCAGTGCAATCGTGGATAAAAATGCGTAACCCCCACTAAGGTAATGATTCTTCTGCTGAGTGCAACGTTTAATTGAAAAAAATATCAGGCCAGTGCCAGTTTCCAACTGAGAATGATGGTAAAGCAGCAGAGCATAAATAAGACTGATTGTAACCAGATGGACCTTCGCCACTTTAGAAGAAGTGGGCGTCCAAGACACCAGCCGCTGACAAATCCGCATCCAAGTCCGAAGAGGTGCGCCCCAAGATCTGTTCGCTCTCCCGAACTCCCAAGCATGGCCAAAAGAGCTGTGCCAGCCATAAGTGGCACTATTCGGATATAGCGTTTATTCACCTCGTTACGTTTTCCAAACATGGCCAACATGCCAATAATGGCAAAGACTGCGGTGGAAAATCCTACGAAGTGATGATTGCTTCCGTGGACGAGGACATTGATATAGTTAGCAAGTACGGCAGTGGCAATAATGGCGAAAAAACCCAGTCCATTGCCTGTGAGCCTGCAAAAAAAGTGAAACAAAAATCCACCAAAAAGACAGTTACCAAGTACATGTACCATGTCGGCATGGAGGGTGAGTGCTGTGAGTAGTCTGTAATATTCATGATTTTCAAGGATTTTCTCGGCGTCTCCTGCCCCTTGGACAAACCAGATGGACTCATTGGACCAGGGACCAGTAACTGAGAAAAAGAGGATAAGCGTGCCGATCAGAAGAAGAGTAGGTGGTGCAAGGAACGGCTCGTAAGTCTTATCAGCACTATCCGGTTTAGGTGGCCAATTTCTATTCTCATCGGCGTAGCGTTGGAGCTGATAACTAGCCGCTGCCATATTTTCTTGCGAAACCAGTAGGAAATGAGCATCAGGAGCTGTGACTATCCGGTGACTGATTCCAACGGCAGAAAGCACCAGTGAACTGCTCGTCAACTCTTGCTCATTTGTGATTGTAGCAACTGTTTCTGTGTATAAAGAAGCATCATTTTGTTCTTGAAATACCTGGTTGTGCATAACGGGTGCTTTCTAATGATTGTCATTACGATATGGACAATAACAAGAATATCCACAACCTAATTACTAGTGAGGAGTTGTCAAGGGAGAGTGGTTGACAGGTATCGACTGCATTTGTGGCAAGGCTGAAATGTTGGTGTCGTTGATATTGTTTTTCACTATTCATGTCCTAAAATTCATTTTTATGTCATCTGAAAATCATTTTTATCGGATTAGCCTACCCCATTGTCCCCGAACCTTTTTTACAAAGTAGTTTGGGTGTTTACTCGGCAATAATCATATCCCAGTTTGCTTGGCGCAAGTTATCTGAAACGTTATGTGTGAAAACTAAACACCTCTATCTCTCTTTACATTACACACAAAAAACACTATTGTAATGTGTAATAACCGAAAGGAGGGAAAACCATGGCTACTAATCTTGCCATTGATGATTGGCTAATTGATGAAGCAAAAACACTTGGGAAGCATCGCACAAAAAAAGGTGCTGTAACAGAAGCCTTACAAGAATATATACAGCGCCGGAAACAGATTGAAATTTTAAATATTTTTAACACAATCGATTACGATAAAGATTATGACTACAAAAAACAAAGAGTGGTAAAATGAAAGTCATAATTGATACAAGCGTGTGGTCATTAGCTTTGAGAAGAAATGAGCCAAAAGAAAATAAGTATGTCTTTGAGCTAACGGAACTTATCAAAGAAGTTCGGGCTCAACTCATTGGCCCAGTACGCCAGGAACTGTTGAATGGTATTAAGACGAAAAAACAATTTAACATTCTAAAAAAGCAACTCCGAGCATTTGATGGTCCAGCTATAAAAACAGAAGATTATGAACTTGCAGCTGAATACTTCAATACTGCAAGAAAAAATGGAATCCAGGGTTCGAATACTGATTTTCTTATTTGCGCCATTTCGTTGCGACACAAAATGCCTATTTTGACCACAGATAAAGATTTTATTAACTTTCAGGCTGTTTTACCTGTCGATCTCCACAAGATAAGAACATGAATTAAGCGGGTCAATTGCCATCGGTAGTGACGATTTTATATTGAAAATTCAACCACAACTTGGCTTTCAGCTTGATAGTCTGGTTCGACCCCGCTGTTGTACCGAAAGTCCTAACCTCGGCTTTCACAGCGACGGTAACAATCCGCCGCGCGTGAAGCCGGTCGTCTAAAAGCAGATATTGCTCCCGATATTAATATCCAGCATAGTAAAAACCGGAGCGGCAGAACATATAAGAACACCCTTGATTATTTTCAGTTATGGGCGCATCTAAGTTTGTACAAAGAAGTGGTTCCGAAAGGAGTGCCCTGATGGTATAAGTATACTTGGGCGCTAACATTTTGTAATGGAGAGCGTTTTCTGAATGGCAGCAAAATCTATGGGTTTGCTTAATGCGCCTGTAAATCCATATTTTTGATATTCAAGTAGTACTGAATCCATAGGGTCACCACTGGCGACCACCGCAGTTGCGTTTGGATCCAGTTGTAAAAGCTTTTCTATGGTGTCCACAGCCCCCATACCTTGGGGAATATTCAAATCCATAATGACCAAATCAAATGGTGTGCCATCGTTTTTTGCCTTTTGGTAACAGTCGATAGCTGCGTGTCCATCTACAACCGTTTCAACTTGATAACCAATGAGGTTGAGCATTTTTTGGGTGGTGAATCTGACACTTTCATCATCATCCATTAGAAGAATCTTTTTGGTGCGTCTGTTTTGTAAAATATCTTGGGAAAGGGCGCCTGAGACCGGTAATATGTTTTTTTGATCTGTAACGGCTGGGAGGTAAAATGTGAATATTGCACCGTTATTACCAGATGATTTGGCGCTAATAAGGCCTTTGTGTCGTTTTATTATGGAGAATACGGTGGCAAGTCCCAAGCCATTGCCCTTTTCTTTGCTCCTGCCCCTGGTGGTAAAGTAAGGGTCAAAGATACTATCCAATATTTCTGCTGGTATACCATGACCAGAATCTCTAATTGTTGTTTTTATGTAGTGGCCCGAGCCAAGGTTGAGGTTTTCGTCGTTATTTAAGTAATTGGAACACGTTATGCTTATTCTTCCGGGACCTTCAATGGCACTAATACTGTTGTTGAAAAGATGCTTGAGAACCTGGGATATTTGGTCAGGGTCGATCTTTGCCATCTTCAGGTCGTTTGCAAAATCAAACACCATTTCAACCGAATCGTACGAAATCGTTTCAGCAACTTCTTTGATAAGTGTTGGTAGATACACTTCACTTAATACTGGTTTACTTGGTTGTGACAACATGAGTAGCCGTTCGGTCAGCTCCTTAAGCTTTAAGGTTGCCTCCTTTGCCGGTTGCAGAAAAGTATATGCCGCGTGGGTTTTTTCCATGGTCGCAACACAGAGATCGATATTTCCAAGAATTGCAGTAATGATATTATTAAAATCGTGTCCCATTCCTCCTGTTAAAATGGCAAGGGATTCCAGCTTTTGTCCTTTAAGGAGCTGCTCTTCCATATTTTTGCGTTTGCTGATGTCGTTTGCGATATATACAATACCTTTTGAAAGGTCAGGGGGAATTGATCGATCCAGGGCTTTACCAGCAATTTCACACCAGATGGTTGAGCCATCTTTTTTTCGAAGTTCAAGGGTTTCATGGATTTCTTTACCAGCAAAAAACTTGTTCAGAATTGACTCTTTGGCCTTTTGATAATGCCCTTCAGTGGGATGAAAGGTCCTCATATTTAGACCTTTCATTTCTTCAGGAGAATCATAACCAGCCATATCGGCAATTCTTTGATTACAGTTGGCAATAATTCTCTCGCCTTTTAAGAGAAGGATTCCGGCCATGGAGTTCTGAAAAATTGACTGTAGTTCATTGGAACTCTCAAGCAGTGCTTTATCAGATTGTTTGAGTGATTGAATATGAATGGCGTTTTTAATGGCGGTTGCCGCCTGGTTTGCAAAAATCTGAGACAGCCTTTGCTCTTCTTTGGCAAAGAGCCTTTTGTTCTTGCTGTGGCCAATGATAACTCCAAAAAGGTCTTTATTGTGGAGCATGGGAACGGCGATGGCTGAGCGAATATTGTTTTGAAAAATGATAGGAGGGATATCGATTCGCTCTTCAGTATAAAAATCCTCTATGGTTTCGATTTGTAGAGATTTAAGGACAATACTCGGGAGACCCACACACTTTTTTACAACAAACTGGTTTATTATTGATTCGGAAAATCCAATTGTGTCCACCATCAGCAGCGTATCTTGATCATCCTTTTTAAGAAACAGGCTGGCAAAGTCCACTGTGAGAAGATCTTGGAAGAGATGCAGGCAGTTTCTGTATGTCTCTGTAAGCTTGGTAGGAACACCAAGGCGGGATGAAAAATCTTCGATCTGGAGAAAAATTTGCTGTTTACGTTCATTTTCCTCTACAGCCTGTCGTAGTTGCTTACGAAGAAGACTATTTTCTTTTTGTAGGCTTTCCAGGGTGCTCATCTCTTCTTGTTTTCAATCCATAATGGTGTAAGTTGGCTCCATAAGGAGCTAGCTCCTTTACTGAATACTATCACGCAATACAGTGAACAACAAAGCAATCAGTTATGCGTACAAATAGGGTATGATTAATTACGTGTTTTTTCAACTTTTCAAAGCAATGCGTATCCTAAAAATGAATAAGGACTTTTAATTAACTGTTACGCAAAGGTGAATCCAAATGTCAGCAATTCAAGACCGGGTCAAATTACGGTCTTCCTGGAAAAAAAAATTGGCTCAGGAATTTGAACAGGATTATATGCAAAAATTGCGAGATTTTCTTATTTCTGAAAAACAGAAGGGGAAAATTATTTATCCTGCGGGGGATGATATCTTTAACAGCATGAATTTCACCTCCTTTTCCGCGGTGAAAGTTGTTATTGTCGGCCAAGATCCGTACCATGGCCCTGGCCAGGCACATGGTCTTTGCTTTTCGGTAAAACCGGGTATACGGATACCGCCTTCTCTTGTGAATATTTATAAAGAAATCCAAAGTGATCTTGGTATTCCACTCTGCAAACATGGCTATCTAAAGAGTTGGGCCGAGCAGGGTGTGCTTTTGATCAATTCGGTGCTTACCGTCGAGAAAGGCAGAGCAGGCTCACATCAGGGGAAGGGTTGGGAGCGCTTCACAGATGCCATTATTCAGACGGTGAACAGAGACCATTCCGGACTTGTATTTTTGTTGTGGGGGAGTTACGCCCAAAAAAAAGGGCGAATAATTGATAGAAAGCGCCATTTGGTACTCCAATCTGTGCATCCTTCACCTTTATCGGCGCACCGTGGTTTTTTTGGGAATAAACATTTTTCAAAAGCAAACGATTATTTGGCAAGTAAGGGAAAACAAACCATTGACTGGCAACTGCCGGTGTCCGTGGACGGGGAATAAAGGTTTTTGAAAAAAGAGTATATCCAGGTACAAGGCCTTACCGTAGAGGTGTGGTGGAAGGCTGTTAAGAGGATCAACCTGGTAGTATATGCAAAGGAGTGCAGGGTACGAATTTCGGCTCCATACTTCACTCCAAAGGTGGAGGTCGAAGGGTTGATACGGGCAAAAATGGAGTGGATTAAGAAAAAACAGAAGGAGCTTCAGGAGCAAAAATCTACACCAGAGATGCACTATAGATCTGGAGAAACCGTTTGCTTTTTGGGAGAGGAATATGGATTAGCTGTTGTTGACGGAGCAGCATCCAGTGGCGTTGTTTTTGATCCAAAAGAAGGGATTGTGCTGCATATGGGGAAAAACAACTGCAGAGAAGAGCGGCGAAAAGTGTTACTTGCATGGTATCGTGATGAGCTTGCCCTTCGCATCCCGCCACTTCTTGCAAAATGGCAGCCACAGGTTGGTGAAGAAGTGCTGGAATGGCGAATTAAGAGGATGAAAACCCGTTGGGGAACGTGTAATATTGCTGCGCGTCGTATTTGGCTTAATCTTGAATTGATAAGAAGGCCTGAGCGATGTATTGAATATATCCTGGTGCATGAGATGGTTCATTTGCTGGTTCCGGGACATAGTGCAAAATTTTATCAATATATGGACACGCTACTGCAAGATTGGCGTGATGTGGACAGGCTCTTAACAGGGAGAAATTACTCGTTATGTTTATAGATATTTTGCGAAAACGAAGATCTATTCGCGCATTTAAAAAAAGATCGGTGGAGCAGGAAAAAATTGATCTCTTGCTTGAGGCTGCCCTGCGTTCTCCCTCATCAAGGGGTTTATATCCTTGGGAGTTTGTTGTGGTGCAAGACAAAGAAACCCTTTTGGCGTTATCAGAGGTAAAACCCCATGGGGCTTCTTTCTTAAAAAATGCCCCACTTGGTATAGTGGTTTGTGCAGATCCGGCTAAGTGTGATGTTTGGGTGGAGGATTGTTCCATTGCTTCTCTGCTGATTCATCTGGCTGCAACGGACCTTGGTTTAGGAAGCTGTTGGATTCAGTTGCGTTTGCGTGAGTATGATAGCAGGCAAAGTGCCTCTCAGCGGGCCGCCGAGATTTTGGGCATTAAAGAGGGAATAGAAGTGCAGACCATTATTGCGGTGGGATATCCCGAAAAGGAACTTCAGGGACACGAGCAATCAACACTGTTGATGGACCGGCTTCACCATGAGCGTTTTGGGGAGAAAGGCTAAGCGATGGATATCAGTAATTTTAGAAGAGAGTATCTCAAGAGTGGTCTTGAGAGAAAAGATCTCTTAACGGATCCCATGGCTCAGTTTTCCCATTGGTTTAACCAGGCAAAAGATACCGATATTCCTGATCCCAATGCGATGGTCCTTGCCACCGTTTCCAAAGAGGGGCACCCCAGTCAACGGACCGTTTTGTTAAAGTATTATGATGAAGGCGGTTTCGTCTTTTTCACAAATCAAAAGAGCCGGAAAGCTCGTGAAATAGCAGAGAATGCTCGAGTGAGTCTTCATTTTGTCTGGCTTGAGCTGGAGCGGCAGATTGCAATTTGCGGAAGTGCCAGGGCCATTAGCGCCAGCGAGTCGGCCAAGTATTTTTTAACCCGACCACGGGATTCACAGATTGCTGCCTGGGTATCGAATCAAAGTAAAACCATTTCTTCTCGTAAATTGCTGTTGCAAAATTTTGCGGATATGAAAGCAAAGTTTGGCAAGGGAGAAATTCCACTCCCTTCCTTTTGGGGGGGGTACCGTGTTTCGCCTGTAACCATTGAGTTTTGGCAGGGGCGAAAGAGCCGTCTCCATGACCGCTTTTTATATCGGCGGGAGGACGATGGGTGGAATGTGCAACGTTTGGCCCCTTAATCCCGGCATTGGAATATATCTGTCAATAATCGTCTGTTCCAAATTTGCCTAATGTTCAGCTACATTGCGGACTCTTGCAGAATTTTTTTACAGACCTCGCGCCACTCGTCTATTTTTTCTGCAAAACCCAGCTTGTCGATATGTTGACTGTTTAATTGGTGGGCCTCTCCGATAACCTGGGAAGGGTTCTCTTCATAGTAAATCGCGTTAGCCACATGTACCACCAGGGCTGGGTTAAGCGCTGTTTCCGGATAGTCTGCCAGACGATGGTGGAAACCAATGGCTTCCACAACATCCCCATGCATTCCCCAAAGGCCCATGAGAAAAGCGCCCACATCGCCGTGTAGGCTATGAAAGGTTTCCCTTTCCGCATCACGAAGTGGAATTTTTTTATCCATGGCAAGTCTTACGGCGTTGTCATACTGTTCAGGGAGTTTTGCCAGTAAAACGAGTTTGCCAATATCGTGCAACATCCCGGCGAGAAAACAGCAATCCACCATCTCCTTGTTACTGGACTCATTAAGTGCTATGGCCTTGGCACAGGCGGCCACAGCTATTGAATGGGCCATAAGTTGTTTTGCTGGAAAAATGGTGGATGTTGCCTTTATTTCGGAAAAGGCTCCAACCCCAAGGACCAGATTCTTAACGGTATCAATACCAAGGAGGTTGACGGCGTGTGCGGGGCTGTCAATGGTGGTAAAAAGACCGAAAAAAGCGGAATTAACCAGTTGCAGAACCTTGGCGCTCATGCCAATATCCCTTTCAATAATGGCTGCAACTTCTGCAATAGAAATATCCGGATTATGGATGGCTTCACGGAGTTCCGCGTACAATTCCGGTAAACTTGGCAGGGCATCGATCCCGGAGATAACTTTTTTCAGGGATGGTTGAGAGATTAATTTATGGAGGCCACTGGCCCGTTGGAGCACAGCTTTTAATTCGTCTGGCTCACAGGGTTTTGCCAAAAATTGGTGAACGACCCCCACCGTACGGAGAATTGATTGTTCGTCCGCCTGGCCTGTGAGCATTATTCGAATGGAACACGGATGGCTCTCTTTTGTTCGTCGTAAAAGTTCTGCGCCATCAATTCCCGGCATGCGCATATCGGATACAATCACATCGAACTCATGCTCATCCATCAGTTCAAGTGCATCCTTGCCACTTTCGGCAAAGTGAAGGTCATATTCTTTTCGCATGGAGCGAAGCATGCGTTTTAGGCCAGAGAGTATATTGGGTTCGTCATCAACAAAAAGAATTTTATTTTTATCCATCTGTTATTGCCCCTATGGGAAGTGTCCTTAAAAACCCAGATTCAGATTATGCTTTGTCAAGAATAGTGTATCTTCAGGTCCATCTGCATGTATCATATGCAAGCACAAGTGCAGCATTGCAAACCCTTCGGTAAAAGATCCAAAGCATAAAGGGTACATCCTGAAGTGATTGTATATGCAAAAGCGGAGGCGAGTCAAATAAAAATGAAAAGGATCTCTTGACCTTGATTCATTATTTGACATAAAATGTTACCAGATCCATGAAGCGGATTTGAAAATCCATGGGAATGAGGCAGGGATGACTGAGAGAATATTGTTTGTCGATGATGAACCGCAACTGCTGCAAGCTGTGAAGAGACAACTGCGAAAACGATTTGATTTGTTCACGGCGGAAGGTGGGGACGAGGCGTTAAAGGTATTGAAGGAAAAAGGGCCTTTTGCGGTGATCGTTTCCGATATGCGTATGCCCGGAATGGATGGGGTGCAGCTGCTGAGTCATGTGAAAGCAGGATACCCGGATACTGTACGAATGATGCTCACCGGCAACGCAGATCAGGAGACTGCAGCGGAAGCGGTAAACAAAGGACAGGTGTTTCGATTTTTAAATAAGCCCTGCCCGACAGCGGTTATGGCGCCTGCCCTTGCTCTCGCCCTTAGGCATTATAAACTGATTACCGCGGAGAAGGAACTCCTCAATGAAACGTTGCGTGGGTCCATCGAAGTTATGTCGGAGTTATTGAATCTTTCCAATGCAACGGCCTTTAGCCTTGGTCCTCGAATCAAGCCCACGGTGATACGACTTGCCAAACAGCTTGATTTGTTCCCCTCCTGGCAATATGAGGTGAGTGCCAGTATGTCGCAGATAGGCTGTATCACCTTGCCGTCTGAAATCTTACATAAGGTGCATGCGGGCATAAAACTTGATCCGGAAGAGTGGGAAACCTATCGCAAACATCCTGTTACCGCAGGACGGATGGTGGGGCAGATCCCTCGTCTTGAAAAGGTGAATGCAATTATCAGCAATCAACTCACCGAATTCCAGGATTATCCCGATGATATGGACGAAGATGTGGCCCTTGGTGGACAGGTATTAAAGGTTGCCATAGAGTATGACCTGCTTCGGCAACAGGATATAAAGCATGGAGAGGCCATTGCCAAAATGCGAAGAAAGAAGGGGTGGTATAATCCGGAAATTTTAGATTTGGTGGCAAATTTTAAGCCTTCTGAGCGGAAAGTAGAAATTAAAAATGTCCGTTTTAAAAATATTATTGCCGGAATGGTGGCCGACGTGGATGTTATGGCCAAAAACGGAACCCTGCTTATTCCAAAAGACCAGAAAATTACCTGGTCAACCCTTGAGAGTTTGAAAAATTTCGTAAAACATGTGGGTATTGAAGAACCGATACGGGTCAGGTGTCCTGTGGCAAATTGATGCCATTTATAGCTCTTTCTTAATCGGTATTGCTTTTGCGTTTCATTTTCATCTGCTGTTTTGCGTAAGCCCGCATATCTTCAACGGCGTCACTTTCATCCATTATCTCGACACCAAGTAGGGTTTCAACACAGTCCTCCAAGGTGATAATACCTTCTGTCTGGTCGTAACTGTCCACCACCACAAACATATGCTCTTTTTTCTTGATAAAGAGCTTTAGGGCTATGGATACCGGAATATTTTCATTGATGGCAAAGGACTCTTTTTTGATTTCTTTGAGGGTAAAGGAGTCGTCTTTAGTCATTTGGAAAAAGATATTTTTAGTGAGGACAATGCCGGTGATGTTGTCAATGGAACCTTTGTACACCGGAATCCTTGAAAACTGAAAAAGCTCTTCTTGGGCAAGAACTTCTTTAATGGAAGAGTTTTCCTCAAGGGCAAAGACAACCGTTCGGGGAGTGAGGATTTCCTGAATCTTTATTTCATCTAAATGGAGTACATTTTCAATAACGTCCGATTCCTGTTCGTCGATAACTCCGTCGTCCTGACTGAGCAGGGTAGATTCAAGCAGTTCTGCTTTTGATAGAGAACCAGCGTTCTCTTTATCTTTGGATATTCTATCGGTGATAAAAAGGGTTATGGTCAGTATCGGTAGGGTGATCCATATAAAAAAGCGGATAAAGTAGGCGGCAAATGGGGTCAACTCTTTCCAAAATACAGCGCCTACGGTTTTGGGAATGATTTCTGATAGAAAGAGGATGCAAAGGGTGAGGATTGCTGATACATAAAAGACGGCGCTTGAACCAAATATTGTTTCCGCTTGCGCACCCACTCCTGCGGCCCCTAAGGTGTTCGCAATGGTGTTGAGGATAAGAATGGAGGCGATTGATTTATTCAGGTCCTGCTTATGGCTTCTGAGTAGCTTAGCCGCCTGTGGTTTTGTTTTTTCCAGTACAGCTATATATGCCATATTGGTGGAAAGGAGCACCGACTCAAGGATGGAACATAAAAAGGAGACGCCTACGGCCAGGAAAAAATAGAGAAGTAAAAGGTTCATTCAGGTGTTGTGGGTGAAAAAAGTCATCCTCTCAATCTATTGGGAATAGTGTGTAGCATACCATTGGGGTATGTGTTTCGTTTACGAAGATAAAGCATTCAATGTACCTATATACCAGTATTGGGCAATTCTGTGAAGGGCATTATTATAGCTTTGGGGCATAAGTTGTATCTCTTATAACAAGCTGTTTGACTCCGCTATCTGTCTTAATCGAAATGAGTTTTGTGGTTGTTTTGTTTAATAATAAAGATGAGTTCTATAAAAAAGTACAAGGAATGCATCTTGAAAAGGTGACAGATTTGAGCTAGAGTTGAAGCCGTTTATAAAGAACAAGCGGAAATTTAATAAAAAAATATAAAACTTCCCTTACCATAGCTTGAGATCATCTTGAGCGTAAAAGAATCTGTCTTCAGATGCGGCTTGTAAAGGAGTTGCCATGGAAGTACGTGTAACGATTTTGTGTGAAAATTCGGTGGGGATTCCCTTTGGCCTCTTAGGGGAGCATGGATTTGCCTGTTTTGTGGAGACAGGGGAGGGGAATTATCTCTTTGATACTGGCCAGGGCGCAACAATAATCCCCAATGCTCAGTTGCTTAAAAAAGACCTTTCAATAGTTCAAGCTATTATGCTTAGTCATGGTCATTACGATCACACCGGAGGTTTGGCCAAGGTGCTGACGCAACGGGGTGAAGTCGATGTGTATGGCCATGAAGGATTGTTTGCAGAGAGGGTTTGGAGCGAGGGCGATGTCGTTCGCGATATTGGTATTCCTTACAGGCGCACCTATCTTGAGTCTTTGGGAGCACGTTTTAAGCTGGGTCGACAACTGGTGGAGGTGGGGCCTGGGGTGTACTTAAGTGGTGAGATCCCACGGCTTACAGATTTTGAAAGAAACGATCCCACCATGACCCTTATCTCTTCTGCAAAAGAGCGAATACATCCTGATCCTGTAGCGGATGATCTTTCCATGATTCTAAGGGGGGATAAGGGCTTAATTGTTGTTTTGGGCTGTGCCCATGCGGGGATGGTAAATATCCTTGAGTCTGTACGGACGAACTTTGCCGGGGAGAAGATTTTCGCGGTTATTGGTGGAACCCATTTGGGTTTTTCTTCTGAAGTGCAATTTCAAAAAACCCTGGAAGCCATTGACGACTATGATATTGGTCATATTGGAGTATCCCATTGTACTGGTTTTGAAAAGGCTGCACGGTTGTATAGCCATCTTGGGGATCGATTTTTCTTTGGTTCTGTGGGGGCCGTCGTTAAGGGATGATACAGTTAAGGAGTAGATATGGTTTCGCAATATTTGTCTGAATTTATGCTTATTGCCTGTGTGCATTTATTGGCTGTGGCAAGCCCGGGCCCCGATTTTACGGTTGTGCTGCGCCAATCCCTTATTTATGGACGGACAACGGCTCTTTGGTCCAGTGTAGGTGTTGGCTGCGGGGTACTTACCCATGTCCTTTACTCTCTTTTAGGGATTGGCCTTATTATTTCCAAATCCATCGTCGCATTTTCAATTTTAAAATGGATAGGAGCTGGATATCTGTTTTTTATTGGACTGAAGGCGCTTCGCGCAAAGCCATTTGGCAAGGGATTATTGGACTGTGAGCGGCAAAACATGGTGCCAAGTCCCATGCGTGCAGCCTGGACCGGTTTTTTAACCAACGGCTTGAACCCAAAAGCTACCCTGTTTTTTCTCTCCCTTTTTACTGTGGTTATTCGACCTGAAACACCTTCTTTAGTGCGGGGTATTTATGGTCTGTATATGGCTTTTGCCACCGCACTCTGGTTTTCAGGAGTTGCTCTTTTTTTTAGTCAATCCAAGATAAAAAACGCTTTCCAACGACTTGGACATTGGCTGGAACGTTTAACGGGAGTCGCCCTTGTTGGTCTTGGGGTGAAACTTGCGATATCGAGTAGATAAGTTGGCGGAGTTATAGCTGTTATAACCCAGTATTTGGGTAAAAGGGGGATGGGTGATGCAAAATCTACAGGGTTGGTTCCTTTATGCGTTTTTATCTGCAGTGTTTGCTGCCCTTACCGCAATTTTTGCCAAGATCGGCATCCAGGATGTTGATTCGGATCTGGCAACGCTTATTCGAACGATCATTATCCTTGTGGTATTGACTGCTTTTGTATGGTTTACCGGTAAGTGGAGTAATCCGTTTTACCTGAGTTCAAAAACATGGCTCTTTCTTACCCTTTCAGGACTCGCAACCGGAGCGTCCTGGGTATGTTATTTTCGCGCACTTCAGCTCGGTGATGTCGCCAAAGTTGCTCCCATCGATAAACTCAGTGTGGTCTTGGTTGCCATTTTTGCGGTCATCTTTCTTGGTGAACGTCCAAGCCCAAAAGATTGGACCGGAATTGCCATGGTGGCAGGCGGTGTCATTGTTCTTGCTCTGAAACGGTAACAACCTTTTGTGGTTGTCTAGGAGGCTGTCCGAGAATGCCCTTTTCCCCCAACTCTTCGTTGTTTTGAAAATTTTATCCTCGGAATATTAGGTATATGCCTGTGGTAAAATTTTCAAAACGCCTCGATTTGTAGAAAAATTGCTATTCTCGGACAAGCTCCTAGCTGCTCTGATGGTGCAATAGGGCAATAATCCGTATTTCTTCTTGTAATTTCCAGGTAAGTATTGTTCATTTGCCTATATTATTTTTTAATTAAATAATCGATTTGATATATGGAGGAGCGTGATGGGAAAGAAAATTGTGATTGTAGGTGGAGTTGCTGCTGGGCCTAAGGCTGCATGTCGGGTAAAGCGATTATTGCAGGACGCAGAGGTGACCATAGTTGATCAGGACACATTGATATCCTATGGTGGGTGCGGTATTCCCTACTATGTGTCTGGTGATGTTTCCGACGAATCTGAGCTTCGCTCCACAAGTTTTCATATGGTGCGTGATGAATCCTTTTTTAAAAACGCGAAAGGCGTTATCGTAAAATCCGGTACCAGAGCCATTGGTATTGATCGTCAGGCTAAAACCTTGCAAGTTGAGGATGTGGCCAGTGGGGAAAAATCAGATATTGAATACGATACACTGATGATAGCCACCGGCTCCCGTCCTTTTGTCCTTCCCATTCCTGGTGCAGATCTTGATGGTGTTTTTACCATTTCTGATTTGCATAAGGCCATAGAGATTAAAGACCGGATAGCAAAACAAAAAGTTGATAAGGCGGTCGTTATTGGTGGTGGCGCCATAGGGCTTGAAATGGCGGAGGCCTTTAAGGACCTTTGGGGTGTTGAAACCACAGTGGTCGAATTTATGCCCCAGGTGCTGCCAAGAATAATTGACAAGCCATTTGCGTCAATGGTCACCAAGCATATGCGCGATAATGACGTCGATGTTTTTTTAGGTGAAGGGGCGGAAGAAATCATTGGCGTTGATGGAAAGGTAACCGGGCTTCGTACGGCAAACAGGACGATCGAAGCAGATATGGTTGTTATGGCAGCAGGTGTAAGACCCCGCTCAGAAATCGCAGCCGAAGCAGGGCTTTTGATTTCGCCCATGGGCGCCATTGTGGTAAATGAGCGTATGCAGACTTCAGATCCCAATATCTATGCAGCAGGGGATTGTGTCGAAATCATGAATCTTGTTTCAGGGAAAAAGGCATATGCTCCCCTTGGATCCCTTGCCAATAAAGAAGGTCGGGTGGCGGGTGATAATATGGCGGGTATCCCATCCAAATTTAAAGGTGGGGTGGGTAGCTTTATTATGAAGGCCTTTGAATGTTGTGTGGCTGCAACAGGCCTGAGCCTTGAGGTGGCACGTGCCGAAGGCTTTGATGCCGATGTTGCGCTTAATGCACCATCTGACAGGGCCCATTTTTTTCCAACAGAAGCCATTGTCTGTTTTCAAATGGTATTTGACAGGCGAACAAGAAAGGTTCTTGGGCTCCAGGGATTTGGCCCCATGGGGGACGGTATTTCAGCCCGTATTAATGCTGCTGCTGTGGCAATTTCAATGGGGGCAACCATCGATGATTTTGGAACCCTTGAAATGGCTTATGCTCCGCCATTTTCTGCTGCAATTGATTCCATTAATGCCGTTGCCTATGTGGCGGATAATCTCTGTGACGGGCGTTTACGAAAAATTGATTTTGATCCATTTCTTAACTGGATGGATGATTTCGCAACGGAGCCCCAATGGAAGGCCCTTGATATTCGCCATCCCAATGAGGCGACTCCCTGTGTGGATAAATTTGGAGCTGATACATGGATTGCCATTCCCTATAACGAAATCCGCAATCGTTATAAGGAACTGCCAACGGATAAAAAATTGATTATTCTTTGTGATGCCGGTACACGCTCTTTTGAAATACAGAGTTTTCTGGACAGTGTCGGTATACAGGATACTCTGGTATTAAGTGGTGGATTTTCCATGCTTCGCCGTATTGGAATTGATTGGTATCCCGAGTAATTGTCTTTTCCAGGAGGGAGAATGTTCCCTCCTGGACCGTTTGTTTTTTTCTTGTCTCTTTCTAGACATTACTTCTCTTTTTATGATAACGTTATTTTTAACAGGTGGTTGGAGAGTTGCTCTCTGTAAAAAGGTTCTGCTTCTTCCTGTGGTTTGTAAAGGAGGAGATTTTGTTATGTGGGTAAATTTGAAGAGGGGAAATTTATGGTAGCATATGACCCGCAGCATATGATTGAAGAGGTTCAGGCGAATATTCAAACCGGTGACTTACTTAAAACGAAGTTGGTGTTAGCCCATCTAAACGAGGTGGATATTAAGACCCAGAACCGACTTATCTATGAATTGTCCAGGGGTGATGTGACGTTCACTGTTCCGGTTTTGATGCATATGTTGACGGAATATGTCGAAATTGCCGATTCTCTGCCGGTGATACGGGAAACCCTGCTTTCAAGTCTTTTAGCGTACCCGGAGCTTATTATTGAATTTCTTTCAGATCCAGCCATTACGGATAAGACCCATTTAATAAATGTTGCTGGTGAGCTTCGCTACGAGGAGGCAGTACCTGCCTTATTGTATCTGGTGGCCCATAGTGAAAATGAGGCGGAAATAAATCATATTATTCAGACCTTGGGGTTGATTGGTGATCCTCAGGCGGTTAACACGCTCACCGATTATCTCTATGCGGCAAACCGCGATTTAATTGTCACCGCGGTACAGGCCCTCGGACAGGTTGGATCGCCTTCTGCCATGCATCGTTTATCAGAACGAATGGGAACGGATAATGAACTGGATTATATGATCCTCTCCATCTTTGCCGATGTGCAGGATCCAACATCTTTGGAAAAACTCAATGAGACACTGGCCTCCCATTATGCCCATATGCGTATTTACGCCAAGCAAGAGCTGGTGCGTATTGGTGCCAAAGCGGTGCCGATCCTGATCGATAATTTATTAAAGGATGACCCTGATTTTATTATCCATACCTTAAATGTCTTAGGTGAAATAGCCGATGAATCGGCCATTATGCCCATTCGTAAACTGCTTGGCAAGGAACCCAAAGACGCAAATATTCGTTTTGCGGCCTATGAGGCGCTTGCTTTGTTACCGCTGAGAAAGGGGGCCTACACCTTGACCGCGGGGCTTACGGATAAAGAGGACCATGTTTGTGTGGCGGCAGCCCGGGCCATTGATCAAAACTACTCTGAGATTTTAGCGGCAGGTATTAAAAATCTACTCCGTGCAAAAGATGATGACGCAAGGCACATCACTAAAATAATAGTAAATGCCACTGTAGATAAGGTATTTTTAAGTCTTGTCGGTGAAGATTTTTTCCAGGAAATGGCACTTGTCTATCTTCCCCATGTGCATAAGGATACCAAGGAACATTATATTGCCTTACTCAATGACAACGGATTTGCAGATTTTGCCAGGAAAATAAGCGGTGAGGAAGAGGATACCGGCACTAAACTGAAGGTCGTTGCTGTAGATGATTCGCGCATGATTCTAAATATTTACAAGGCTACATTGCACGAGCTTGGCTATGAGCCGGTCCTGTTTGAATTTCCTGCGGGTGCCATTGAATATTTTATGAAAGAGAAAGCTGCCATTATGCTCACTGATCTGAATATGCCTGAGATTTCGGGGGTGCAGTTGTCGGCTCAGATCAGGAAAAAATACTCATCGGAAGAGCTGCCCATAATTATGGTAACCACCCAAAATGAGGCAAACGACAATAAAGCGGCTTATGACGCAGGTGTGGATAAGATTATCCAGAAACCATTCAACGCCAAAATTTTAAAGACTGCCATAGACGAATTTTTACAGCGGTAAAGAGCTGAGTTTGGAAAAGCCCTGGGCCACATCTTGTGGCTTGTGGGCATCTGAGCCAGCAACCAGGGGGATACCTAACTGTGTGGCTTCACGGATGATAAAAGGTGCCGGATAGGGAGTCCCTCTTTTGCTTAATCCTGAAGTGTTGATTTCAAGGGCCATTGAGTTCTGTTTTACATTCTTTAGCAGTTGTCTGATTTTTTCTACGTAGCCTTCGTCCAATACACACTCCGGGTGATGCCTCAGTGGCGCATCCAGGTGGCACAAAACGGTTCCCGGCAGTACGTTTACCGCCTCAATAAGGGTTTTTAGATAATGGGTGAAAATATACTCACAGCCAATTTCGGAGGCGAGTGTCATATTACTCTTTTTTTTGCTGAGGAGATTGAGGTGACGGGGTTCTGTGGGGTGGGGCATAAAATGATAGGAAACACCGATTCTGTCCCATCTTCTTTTAGACAATCGTTCCAGGAGTTCTTCTTTGCGGGAAGAACTGTAACCGACTTCTACGCCTAATAAGACACGGATCTTGTCCTGGTATTTTTCTTGTAGCTGACGCCCCTTGCTAAAGTAGTGGTCAAAGTCTTCTTCGGTGAGCCAGGTACGTTCAAAATAACAAACGCCAGCCTCCATATGTTCCAGGAAGATAATTTCCTGAAGTCCTGCACTAATGGCACTCTGTACGTATTCTTCCATCTCGCCAGTGGCGTGACGGCAGAGTTTAGTATGAACGTGCCCGTCGGTATGGATGGGGATCTGTTTGTAAATCAGGCGTTCCCCTTGGGAAAAAAGTGGATAACACCATCTATTTCAGAGGTGTCGCAAACATGGCCAATATTCATTTCCAGTTCTAAAAATTCCTCTATTCCTTCGGGCGGAAGGGTAAGACTTGGGCCCTCGGGGAGGTGGTAAACAAGGGTGTTGACACGACTAAAGTCAACGGGGCGGCAAAAAAGTTTCATATAGGTTTATCCATGCTTGAAAAAAAGAAAATCTGTATACGTGAAACCGACTATAAGGACAAATACAATAAACCGCAAGAAAATTGACATCTTTATAAGCAAATTCTTAAAGTGCCGAAAAATCTGTTTGAAATAGGTTTGACAGCACTGCTCTATATGTATATTGTAGTGGGTTTGGGGCGTGGTACCCACTTGTTTATGTTTAGAAATTATTGTTAAAATATAAAAGGTGCAGGAATGAGTGAGAACGAGAGATCAGCTAAGGAAAAGACATTATTTGGCAAGGGGATGGATAATCCTTCTAATATTTTGCCGAAAAAATTGACCATGGAGTCGAAAATTAAATTTCGATGCCATCCGGGGGTGAGCTGTTTTACTGCCTGCTGTCATGGAATTAAAATTGTATTGACGCCCTATGATATCTTACAGTTAAAAAATCGCCTTAATATGCCTGCGCATGAGTTCTTAAATGAGTATACAACCCCTGTCTATCTCGAAAAAACGGATATGCCTGGAGTTGCCCTGAAACTGCGTGAGGATGAGGAAAACTATCCCTGCCCTTTTGTGACCCCTGAGGGGTGCACGGTCTACAGTGACCGACCATCTGCTTGCCGCTACTATCCGGTGGGCATGGCTGATTTCCATGAAGGCCAGGGAGCGATGGGCGTAGATGCGGATCAACAGGATGAGGAAAAGTTCTTTTTTGTTGTTAAGGAAGGTCACTGTAAGGGCTTTGATGAGCCAAAGGAATGGACCGTTGCGGAATGGCGCAAGGATCAGGGGGTAGATGTGCGGGATGAAATGAACAAGGAGTGGTTGCGCCTTGTTATGCGTCGCAAATCGTTTGGGCATCAGGCATCTCTGTCGGATCAGGCCAAACGTATGTTCTTTATGGCATCGACCGATCTTGACCATTTCCGCAGGTTTATTTTTGAGAGTTCTTTTCTTGACACCTATATCGTTGATGAAGAAACCCTTGAGAAGATAAAAACAGATGATGTGGAATTGATGCTCTTTTCCTTTAAATATCTTGCATCGTCACTGTTTGGAGCGGAAAAGGGGCTTGATATTCGTCAGGAGAAGATTCAGGAGAAGGTAAAAGAAATTAAACAGCGTCAGGATGATTCAGTGAATCAATCCGTTGCCGACTACAAGGCGATAAAGAAATCTCGTGGTGAAGAAGTTGATGAGAATCTATAATCGCTAACTCCTTCTGTTTACAGGAGGAGTGATCGTATCGATTAATTCGAAATAAAAAAGGGTCTTGGAAGTACTTTTCCAAGACCCTTTTTTCGTTTTGCCCCACCGTTTTCCAGTGGGGCGATTAGCTAGCCTTTATTTCTCAGGCTCAAGGGAAGCGGCCCTTGATTGCAGGAATTTCCAGCTCTTGGTTACATCGTTTTGCGATGCTTCCATTAACTCTTCAGCATGCTCAGGATTCATCATCTTCAGCATTCTGTAGCGGTTTTCGCCAAGTGCATACTCTTCAAACTTGATGGTAGGCTCTTTGGAGTCAATGGTGAGTGGGTTTTTGCCAGCAGCTTCAAGGTCCGGGTTATAGCGATACAGCGGCCAGTGACCACACTGTACGGCTTTCTTTTGCTGATGAAGCCCCTGGGTCATATTGATCCCGTGGTTGATACAGTGAGCGTAGGCAATGATCAATGATGGTCCATCATAGGCTTCAGCCTCTGCAATGGCTTTTGCGACCTGTCCAGGATTTGCGCCCATATTCACCTTGGCAACATATACATTACCGTACGTGGAAAAGATCATGCCGATATCTTTCTTTGGCATCTTCTTTCCACCCGCTGCAAATTGTGCAGTGGCTGCGCGCGGAGTGGATTTGGACATCTGTCCACCGGTATTGGAGTATACCTCGGTATCAAGGATCATGACGTTGACATTCTCGCCCGATGCCAAAACGTGATCCAGACCACCATAACCGATATCATAGGCCCAGCCGTCACCACCAAAGATCCAGCACGATTTTTTCACCAGGTAATCGGCACAGCCGAGGAGTCGTTTGGCAATAACATTGTCAGAACCCTCAAGTTTGGCTTTAAGTTTTGCCACTCGATCACGCTGGCTGTTAATCTCGGTCTGATCTTTTTGGCTGGCCTGGATCAGATCGGTGGCCATTTTTTTGGTGATAAGTTTTTCCGCCACCGCTTTATCAAGGAGCTCTGTTGCCTGGGAAGCAAGCTTGGAGACAGAAAATCGCATTCCCAGTCCAAATTCTGCATTATCTTCAAACAAAGAATTGGCCCAGGCGGGTCCACGACCATCTTCGTTTTTACAATAGGGAGTGGTTGGCAGGTTACCGCCGTAGATAGAGGAGCAACCGGTGGCGTTGGCAATAAGCATTCTGTCACCAAACATCTGGGTAACGAGTTTTATATAAGGAGTCTCGCCACAACCAGCACAGGCGCCGGAGAACTCAAAAAGTGGACGAAGGAGTTGGCTGCCTTTGATACTTGCAGGGTTAACATCTGCTGGATTTACTTCATCAAGGCTAAGGAAGTATTTAACGTTCTTGGCTTCAGCGGCTCGGATTTTCTCAGAGTTCGGAACCATGGATAGCGCTTTGTTTCCTTTTTTACCAGGACAAACATCAACGCACTGGGTACAGGAACAGCAGTCTTCGGTGAATACCTGAACGGCAAAGTTCTGTCCTTTAAATGCCTTGCCGACCGCAGGGATGTGGGTAAAGGATTTTGGAGCCTTGGCCATTTTACCCACTTTCAAACGAATGGCAGCATGGGGGCAGACAAGGGAGCATTGACCACACTGGATACAGTTGTCCGCGTCCCAAACAGGTACATGGACACCGATATTACGTTTTTCGTATTGGGTGGTTCCCGTTGGCCAGGTTCCGTCATTTGGCATTTCTGACACTTTCACCTGGTCGCCTTTGCCTTCGATCATTTTAGCGGTAACTTCTTTGACAAATTCGGGGGCATCCGCGGGAACCGTTGGTGGCATCTCATGGCCGCTTGTGGATTTGCCAAGGGTTACTTTTACGATATTTTTGACCGCAGCATCAACGGCGTCATAATTCATCTGGACAACTTTTTCACCTTTCTTGCCGTAGGTTTTCTTGATGGCATTTTTGATGGCGGTGATGGCCTCTTCTTCGGAGATGATTCCGGAGATTAGGAAGAACGCGGTCTGCATAATCATATTAATGCGAGCGCCAAGTCCAAGGGCCTGGCCAAGTGCCAAGGCATCAATGATGTAAAATTTTGCTTTTTTGGAAATAAGGTCTTTCTGTACATTTCCGGGTAACTGCTTCCAGATCTGTTTCTTGTCAAAACTTGTGGTCAGCAGGAATGTTCCACCTTCCTCAAGGTTGCGGAGCATGTCATACTGATCGAGGAAGGTAAAGTTATGACAGGCAATAAATGTTGCCTTATTGATAAGATAAGGGGCCACAATCTGGTTCTTGCCAAAGCGCAAATGCGAAGTGGTCATGGAACCGGATTTCTTTGAGTCGTATACAAAGTAGCCTTGGGCAGAGTTGTCGGTTTCGGTACCAATGATCTTGATGGTGTTTTTATTTGCACCAACGGTACCATCTGAGCCCAGTCCATAGAACATGGCCCGGTGTACATCGTCACCTTCGATGGAAAAGTTGGGATCAAAGTCAAGGCTTGTGTAGGCGACATCATCATTTGGTCCTACACAGAAATGATTTTTGGGGGCCATGGCCTCCATATTATCAAATACGGCTTTTACCATTGCCGGGGTGAACTCAGCCGATCCCAGTCCATATCGACCGGAAAGGATGATGGGCTGGTACGCGGCGGTGTTGTTCTCGGTTGCCTCACCTACAGCAGTGCGCACGTCTTGGTAAAGTGGCTCACCGGCAGAACCCGGCTCTTTGGTTCGGTCAAGCACAGTGATACGCTCAACGGTGGAAGGTAGCGCATTCACCATTGCCTTGCTGTCAAATGGACGGAAAAGGCGAACGATAACAAGGCCAACGTTTTTACCACGGCTCACCAGGTGATCAATGGTAGCAGATACGGTCTCGCAGCCGGAAGCCATCATCACAACGACGTCGGTTGCATCGGGAGATCCGTAGTAATCAAAGAGATGGTATTGACGTCCGGTAAGTTTGGCAAACTTATCCATGGTGTCCTGCACAACCTTGGGTGCTGCTGCGTAAAATTTATTTACGGTTTCACGACCGGTGAAGTACACATCAGGGTTTTGGGCGGTACCACGCATGGTTGGATGATCTGGGGACAGTGCGCGTTTACGGTGCTCAATGATAAGATCCTCGTCAATCATTGCTGCCATATCATCAAAGGTCAATTCTTCAATTTTTTGAATCTCATGGGAAGTACGGAATCCATCAAAGAAATGGACAAAAGGAATACGGGTGGCCAGTGAGGCCTGGGTGGAGATCAACGCCATATCCAT
Organism: Desulfocapsaceae bacterium; assembly: GCA_050291935.1. Classification (GTDB taxonomy): domain Bacteria; phylum Desulfobacterota; class Desulfobulbia; order Desulfobulbales; family Desulfocapsaceae; genus Desulfocapsa. Next base: position 77,594 of record JBNKKR010000006.1, read on the forward strand.
ACATTCCTGTACGTTTTGTGAGCACAGCATACCCCATCCAGTCTGACGAGCGGCGTAAATATCAGCATGATCACCAAAAATGGAGAGACCCTGAGCTGCGATGGAACGAGCAGTTACGTGAAAAACGGTGGGAGTAAGTTCGCCTGCGATTTTATACATATTGGGGATCATCAAAAGAAGTCCCTGGGAGGCAGTGAATGTGGTACAAAGAGCACCAGTGGCAAGAGAACCATGCAGAGCTCCGGCAACACCGGCCTCAGATTGCATCTGGGTTACAGCAGGGATGGAACCCCAGATATTTTCCTGCTTTCCGGTTTTCTTGGTATCTGCTTCCGCAGCCATCGGTGAGGAAGGCGTAATGGGGTAGATGGTTATGATTTCGCTTAGCGCGTAGGCGACATGGGTACAAGCCTGGTTCCCATCAATTGTGACCATTTTTCTCGACATTGATAATTCTCCTATTTTTATGTATTGGTAATAAAAGTGTATTTTTCTGTTTCGCAACCTGCTATTATTTGCTTGGCGTATCGCTTAAATCGTCCATTCCCTGGCTGATAATGGTGTATCCTTCCATTTGTTCAAGCTCTTTGAGTAAGGACTCGGTTTCACCATCGTAGGGCATAACGCGTACAGAAACGCGTTTTGAGCCACTTGGTGCGTCATCAAAGGAAGTAAGGATTGAAAGAACACGGGCACGGTTTTGCCTGAGGACATCTATAAGCTTTGAAACCGATCCACCACTATCGGACATATCCATCACAAATTGGAAGGCACCATCCTGAATACCAGTTGCGTGGATAAAGCCGCGCAACACATCGGATTCGGAGAGGAGTCCCACCAGATTATCTTCTTTGTCGGTGATGAGTAAACCGGATATTTTCTCTTTTAGCATGACCACAGCCGCTTTTTCAAGGGTGTCATGTTGCTGGAGGCAGATTGGGTTTTCAGTCATCACATCCTGCACTTTCATTTCGGAGAGCAGATAGTACATTTCGTGGAGATCTATTTCAGTCTTGGATGAGGGCGAAGCCTCTTTGAGATCCCGATCTGTGATAATTCCTGCAAGTTTACCCTGTGAGACAACTGGCAACCTTCTGATATTGTTGTCTTTCATTGTTCTGCCAGCGCGCATGACAGAGGTGTTGGCATCCACGGTAAGTATGGTGGTCGCCATCCAGTCTTTAATTAGCATAGTTCCTCCTCAACGGAAAAGGGGTGGTAAGGTGCAGAGAGTGATGCAATAGCCGTCACCGATATGATGCAGCAGAACAAGCTAACATATTATACTTTTCCTTCAGGCGCAAGTATTGATTATGGTTATAAGGGATAACAATTAAAATGATGAAGGAAGTGCTTGTTCTCCTATTTGCATGATATTTTGCTTGTAATTCCCCCTTGAATTGCTAGAAGGGACAGCATGAAAAGCATATTGTCTCAAAAGAGTGTGGAGAAAATCCTTGCGGCCCTTCAAGGGGAAAAGGAATATGTATTCCTTGATACCATCCGTCTTGATGAAGAAAATCAGAAATCCCTTCTTTTCCTTAAACCAGAAGCGAGGTTGGATTTTTTTTCAGGAGATGATCCCCATCGCTTTCTCCGGCAAGTTGAAAAAATTCAAGCTTCCGGGAAATATCTTGCCGGATGGTTGGGTTACGAATTTGGCTACTTACTGGAGCCCCAACTGGAGTCACTGTTACCTCAATTTCCCCCCAATCGACCATTGGCCTCTTTTGGAGTATTTGCAGAAGCTATTTGCTATGACCATCTAGGCGGGAAGTGTTGTTTCCCGCAGGCAAGTGAACCCTTATTTTCTTTATTTAGTATAGACAACATTCGACTTAGTCAGCAAAAAGCTGACTACCTTGCAGCTATAAACAAGATAAAGGAATATATTGGAGCAGGAGATACCTATCAGGTTAATTATACGATTAAATTACTGTTTGAATTGCAAGGGGCAGTGGAGAGCTTGTATGGTTGTTTACGGGCAAATCAGTCTGTTGCCTATGGTGCACTGATACGGCTTGGCAATGAGCAGATAGCTTCTCTTTCCCCCGAATTGTTTTTTAGGGTGAAAGAAAATACGATTACCGTCCGCCCAATGAAAGGAACCATGCGACGGGGGCGATATTTGCAAGAGGATAATGCGTTTTGTGAGCAGTTACACCTAGATCCCAAAAATAGAAGTGAGAATGTAATGATCGTTGATCTGTTACGCAACGATCTTGGTCGTCTTACCCATGGTTGTGGAGACAGCAAAGTTGTTACCAAATCTTTGTTTGATGTGGAACGATACGAAAGTGTTTTACAAATGACTTCCACTGTCTTCACCGAAACCAAAAAAAATATATTTTCCGAGCTGTCGCTTGTGAACATTCTACGGGCATTGTTTCCCTGCGGATCAGTAACCGGAGCACCTAAAATCAGGACCATGGAGATTATTGGTGAACTTGAGTCAGGAACAAGGGGCGTTTATACAGGAGCCATTGGTTACTTTGCTCCGGATGGTGAAGCTGTTTTTAATGTTCCCATCCGTACAGTCCATGTACATAACGGACATGGCGAAATGGGAATCGGATCTGGTATTGTCCAGGATTCGGTGGCAGAGAATGAATGGGAAGAATGTTTGTTAAAAGGCCATTTTTTGACAAAGCCTTTTGCACTGTTCACCATTTTCGAAACCATATTACTTGAAAAAGAGGGGGGCTATTGGCTCCTTGACTTTCACCTTGAACGTATGCAACGTTCAGCCTTCCATTTTTCTTTTTGTTTTGACAAACAATACATTCAGGATCGTTTAGCAGAAGTTGAACAAAAAAACCAATCTTCTGCCCTGCGTGTGCGGTTTGCTCTGCAAAAGGATGGAGAGATTACGATCAAAACGAGTCCCTGCAGCGCTCCTCAATTCCGTTCTCTTCCTAAGTATCCAAATTCAGCAACGAAAGCTTTGCCACAGGTGCGGTTGTCAGATAAACGTGTGGATAGCAAAAACCCTTTTTTCTTTCATAAAACCAGCAACCGTGAGCTTTTTAAAGAGGAGTTTTCCAAGGCTTGCAAAGAGGGATTGTTTGATATCCTGTTTCAGAATGAAAAAGAAGAGATCACAGAAGGTGCTATTTCAAATATCATCCTTTATAAGGCAGGGAAGTATTTAACACCGCCACTTTCTTCGGCCCTACTGGCTGGAACCATGCGCCAAAAGCTTCTTGATGATATGGCAGACCAGATAATTGAACAACCCATTTTCGTGGATGATTTACGACAAGCCGATGCCATTTTTTGCTGTAACGCCATCCGGGGAGTGGTTCAGGTTCGCTTTGGTGAGGAGAAGCAGTGATGCACGCGGTACAATTTCTCGATCTTGATCTTGATAGATCCATTCAGCTAATAGATGTTCGTGCGCCCATTGAATTTGCCCAGGGGCATATTCCAGGCGCTGTCAACATCCCACTATTTGCCGATAAAGAGCGGGAAGAAATCGGTACTGTCTACAAACAGGTTGGCAGAGAAACGGCCTTACAACTGGGTGAAAAGATTGCCCGCCCTAAGGTTGATGCGATACTTCAAGAGATACAAAGCTATTTGCCCGCTGAGTTGGTACTCTACTGTTGGCGAGGGGGGAAACGAAGTGGCGCCGTTTGTGATCTGGTAAACGATTTAGGAATACCTGCCAAACGCATTGAAGGTGGCTATAAGGCCTATCGTCGCGCCATCCGCAAGAGTTTGGAAATGGAGCGTAAGCTGCTAATAGTAGGAGGCAAAACAGGGAGTGGAAAAACGGCCCTTTTGCAAGAACTGAAAAAAAAGGGTTTACAGGTAATTGATCTGGAAGGGTTGGCCCATCATAAGGGGTCGGTTTTTGGCCATATTAACGAAAAGAGACAGCCAACCACCGAGCAGTTTGAAAATAATTTTTTCGAAGAGCTTCGAAAAATGGATCCGAAAAAGATGCTGCTGTTGGAAAACGAAAGCTATGTTATTGGATCTGTACATCTTCCGCCTCCGCTACTGTTACAAATGCGGGCAGCCCCACTGCTCATAGTCGAGGTTCCGGTGAAGGCCCGTATTGATCGTTTAGTAAAAGAGTATGCAACAACAGAACATCAGATTCTGGTTGATGCCTGTATGCGTATCAAAAAAAAGTTGACCAAGGCAAAGTTTGACGAAGTTGTAGCATATATAATTGATAATGATTTTGAAAATGCTTGCACCATACTGCTTGGGTACTATGACCACTACTATAACCGTGGTCTTAACAACCGTAATAGTCAGGAGATTTACACCATCTCCTTAGATGGTGTTGATTGTTTTCGTGATGCTGAGCGTGTTGCGGGGATGTTACAAAAACACTTTTCTTAAATCTTTTCTATAACGATTAGTTTTTGCAGTACTTTTCTTTTGTTGTAAACAATTCCTGAGCAGTGGCCCGATAGCATGTTTTTATAGAGCATTGCGGGAACGAAAGGCGCACCAGCAGAAAATGTCCCACATTCTTTCTATTTTCTATTAAAAAAAAAGCGGATGTGATTTACTGGAAAGAGAGACATACTCACAGGTTGGTAGATGGTTGTTTTGTGCTACCCGGCCCAAGTTTTATAAAAAAGGCGAATGACTATGGAATCATTTCATTGGAGTCAGCACTTCACAACTGGTTTGGAAGAGGTGGATGCGCAACATCATCATCTTATTGAGATTGTAAACCAGTTTGTAGCTCTATTGGCTGAGAATGAAATACGTATTGAAGATGTGGATTGTCTCTATGATCGATTGGCCGCGTATACGGTATATCACTTTCGATCAGAGGAGAAGGAGATGACCGAATCAAAAGTGGATCCTCTGCATCTTGATGCCCATATCGAGTCGCACAACTCATTTTTGGAAGACGTATTTTCCATCTATTCAGGGATTTCCCATGAAAGCCTTGGCAAGGCTAAATCGCTGGTCAAATTCCTCTCGTACTGGATTGCATATCATATCCTTGGAGAAGATCAAGATATGGCAAAGCAGATTAAAGCCATTAAGTCGGGAGTGGATCCACGTGAGGCGTACGAAACACTTGAACAGGAACGGATTGGCGCGATGCAGCCGTTGCTTGAAGCCTTAAATGGCCTCTTTGATGAGGTGTCAGTACGTAATAAAGAGCTCAAACAACTCAATGAATCATTGGAAGAGAAGGTCGCGCTTCGTACCAAGGAACTCTCTGAAGCAAACCAGCATCTCGAAGAGCTGTCATTGACGGATGTGTTAACAGGGCTTCCCAATAGGCGTCATGCCATGCAGCGTCTTTCAAGTTTTTGGCAAGAGTCGATCCAAAATGACACGCCAATGGTGGCGATGATGATTGACGCAGATCATTTTAAGGAAATTAATGATATTTATGGGCATGATGCGGGTGACCGAGTGTTGGTGGAACTGGCGCAAACGCTTAAACATTTCCTACGAAATGATGATGTCGTCTGTCGCCTTGGAGGTGATGAATTTTTAGTAATTTGTCCCGATACTGATATTGAAGGGGGGCTGCATATTGCTGAGTTGACCAGAAATGCAGTTTCCAAGATGCGGGTGCCGACCGGTGGTGAGCCGTGGCACGGGAGTATTAGTATTGGGGTCGCATCCAGAACAACAGAGATAAAGAGCTACGAAGAGTTGATTAAAGCCGCTGATAAGGGAGTCTATTGTGCAAAAGAGGCCGGAAAAAATTGTGTAAGGGCTACTACATAATTAAGCTGGTATATGGAAACACGAATATGGATTTTTCTGGGCTGTTTGTCCGCTGTTGGGATCTTGATCATGGGTGGTTGTACCATGCTGAGTCAGCCAAGATTCGGTAAATTACCGGAAGGGGAAAGGCTTGATCGAATCAAACAGTCTCCTCAATACAAGGGTGAGATGTTCCAGTATCCGGAGAAAACGCCACTCTTTTCCGCAGATGAAAACATGTTTTCCGTGTTATGGAGTGGGATTTTTCAGAAGAAGGAACGCCTTGTTCCGGAAGTACCTGTCCGTGTTGTTAAAACAGATTTGAAAGCACTTGATCCCAAACAAGATGTTGTTATTTGGCTTGGTCATTCCTCATGGTTTATCCAATTTGAGGGAAAACGAATTTTGATCGACCCGATATTCAGTGACTATGCCGCTCCTTTTTCGTTTTTCAACAAGGCATTTGATGGCACCAATGTTTATAGGTCCGATGATATGCCCGAGATAGACAGTCTGCTCATTTCCCACGATCATTGGGATCATCTGGACTACTCTTCCGTGGTAGCGCTCAAGGCAAAGGTGAGGCAGGTCATTTGCCCTTTAGGGGTGGGAGCTCATTTTGAGTACTGGGGCTATTCCAAGGAAGTTATTCGGGAAGGAGACTGGAATGATAAGGTTGAACTGGGAAAGGGCGTCACCGTTCACCTGATGCCGGCGAGACACTACTCTGGTCGGCTGTTGTCTAAAAACAAAACCCTATGGGCAGGATTCGCCATAGAGTCTTCTGAGCGGCGTATTTTTTTCAGTGGTGACAGTGGCTACGGCCCGCATTTCTCCAGGATCGGGCAAGCATTCAACGGGTTTGACCTGGTGTTGCTGGATTGTGGCCAGTATGATCCGCGCTGGCCCTGTATTCACATGACCCCGGAAGAAGCCGTACAGGCAGCCAAAGATCTTGGAACCGGTGTCCTTATGCCTGCCCATGTGGGGCGGTTCACCATTGCCAATCATTCATGGGATGAACCTTTCAAGTGGTTGGTTGACAAGAGTCGCGACCAACCATACCGGCTTGTTATTCCTCAAATCGGAGAAGTATTGACAATGGATAACCCATCTTCTCAGTTTTCGGGATGGTGGTTGGAAATGAAGCCAACTCAAGTCAAGTAGGACCAAACACTATCCGACATTGTATTGAAGAGGTTTCTATGATTTTCGAAAAACTGCGTTGTATTAAACCTTTCTTTCTTGTTGTGACCGGGATTGTCTGGTTCGCACTCACACTATATATCAAAAACGGTTCAGCTCAAGCGACCCTTGATTTGACCGTATCTAAGAAACAGGTGAGAATTATCTCCAATGGACAGGATTATGCAGAAGATGCAATGCATGGCCTGGGGATAGCTGTGAATGGAGTGTATGAAATTGAGTCTATGTTGGGCACTGCTAACATTGTAAAGAACGAATCCCAAGTGTCAGGGAGCAAAGTAACAATGGAAATACGGGTGATTGCAAACGAGAAGATCACAATCTTTAAGCTCAATAATAGTCAAGCTTCCAGGGACTTGTTCGCCCAACTGCCGCTCACCATCCCGGTAGAGAATTACGGCGGGAACGAAAAAATTTTCTATCCTCCCAAAAAGCTGGCTCCTTCCGGTGCTCCCAGTGCCGATGCTAAAACGGGGACCCTTGCCTACTATGCGCCCTGGGGGAATGTGGTGATGTTTTATGGAAGATTTGGTTCTGCAAGTGGACTGTATGAACTTGGGCAGGCAGTATCAGGAGATGGATATATCAAGCATATGTCCGGCACAATACAGATTGAAAAGAGCGCTGGACAATAAAGCTGCCGAGAGGGTTCCAGGCAAAATGATCCACAACCCTCTTTTCAGATCTATGGGCTAGAAGCACTCTTTCAAGATTTCCAATACTTCCTCACTGCTAAGTTTTTTATATCCGCCTTCCAGGATAAATGAGGATTCGGCAATTTTCGGTAGCATATCTTCGGTTGCCCCAAGCGCTTTGATAGATGTTACGATTCCACATTCTTTGCAGAACGCTTCAAGCGCATCAATGCCTTCTTTTGCAAGTTCTTCCTTTGATTTATCTTCAGCAGGAATTTTCCATACTTCAGTTGCAAAGCGGGCAAATTTACCCGTGCCATGGGAGGAGATATGTCTGTAATATGGTAGGGAAATCGCAGCGAGCCCCATGCCATGTGCACAGTCTGTATACGCTCCAAGCTGGTGTTCAATCATATGGACTTCCCAATCCTGGGATTTTGACAGTCCTGTTACGGTGTTTAACGCAAGTGTTGCATTCCACATAATGTTGCTGCGCGCTTCGTAGTCTTCTGGGTTCTTTAAGGCAACCCGCATATTATCGATGGAGGAGCGCAGCAGCGCCTCGATAAGATAATCTGTTGTATTGTTATCCTCTCCGCAGAAATATTGTTCCATCAGATGAGACATGGTATCAAACACACCGCTTACCATCTGATATTCAGATACTGTGTACGTATACTCAGGGTTGAGAATGGAAAATTTCGGATAGATATCAGGAGTAAAAATTCTGCCGCCTTTAATTTTCATTGCCTCATGAGTAATAACTGCGCCACCATTCATCTCCGATCCGGTACCGGCCATGGTAAGAATGGAAGCCACCGGAACTGTTTTATTGGATACCGGCTGAAATTCAAGCCAGTATTTTTTGAATGGATCTTCTTCGCAATAGGCAGAAACCGAAATTCCCTTCGCACAATCAATGACAGAACCGCCGCCAACAGCCAAAATAAGATCCACATCATTGGTACGGACAAGCTCACAGCCTTCCATCATCTTGTCGTAGGTGGGATTGGGCATTACTCCTGAAAGCTCTACAACCTTTTTCCCGGCTTCCTGCAGGATGGTGATGACTTGATCGTACAACCCATTATTTTTGATTGCAGTTTTTCCGTAAACCAGAAGAACTGTCTCTTTGTAGTTGGCCAACTCGCCCTTAAGATTACCCAAAGATTCCTTGCCAAAATGGATTGTTGTTGGATTGTAAAATGTAAAATCAAGTAGCATCTCTATTCCTCTTGTTTTTGTGTGTGTAGAGCACCTCTTGTGAAGTGGCTATCATTTCAAAATAACATTACCACTGAACGTAAAAAAAGCGTTAGAATAATTCTCCAATACTTTTGCCTGATCCTCTAAATCGATGTGGTCCTATATCTCTTTTTCAACACGACACAATAATGCTGAGTGCGGCCAGCTCCCTATCTCAGGGCTGCAGAATTCAGGATCATCCGGGCATAGGACATTGGCGTTTGACTCAAAAACACCAAAAAGCTCCGGAAGTTTTTGTTCTCTTTCCGGGAACCACCAGGAGTGCTGGATGTCAACCATACCGGGGTGCATGGCGTCTGTTATTCTTACCCGTTGGCGTATCGAACCCAACGGTGTTGAAATGATAGCCCAGTCACCTTCAACGAGCTCCAGTTTTTGAGCTGTTTCGGGATGAATTGAAACGAGTGGGTCGGGTACTTTCAGACGAGCCTTCTCGATTTGCCGTTGTTCTGATTGGTACATGGGCATAAAACGGCTGCCGGTAATGAGGATAAGAGGATATTTTTCAGCTAGTTCCGGATCTTTTTTCGGGCTCCATACCGGTTCTTGATATTGCGGCAGGGGTGCAGCACCAAGATCCTTAAAAATTGAGGACTTTAGCTCAACTTTTCCTGATGGTGTACCGAATCCAAATTTTTCATAACGGCGGTATTCCATCTCACCAAAAATACCATATTGCTCTGAGAGTTGTTTAAAGCTTAAACCGACAGGTTCCAGTGCGTGATCATATACCTCTTCGATGGTTTTCCAGGGCCAGTATTCTTCCTGCCCCAAACGGATGCCGAGACCGCGGTAGAAGTCATAACTGTTTCGCCGTTCCTCTATTTGCTCCACACCCTGTGGACATGCCATACAGAATCTTCCGGTCAACCAGAGTTCTGATGTTTCCACGGTTGAAGCTGCAGGAAAAATATAGTCTGCCAGAGCTGCGGATGGGGTCATGTAATAATCCACCACCACATACAGTTCAAGAGCCTGTAATGCCTCAAATACACGTTTGGTATTGGGCAGGGCAAGAAGGGGGTTGTTGGCAAGTGTTATTGCGGCTGTTACCGGATAGGGCTTTTGGGTAATAATGGCATTCATAACTTCCCTGGCATGGGCAAGGTTAGAGTGCCAGGCTTCGGGTGGCATCATATAGCCTTCCGGCAGCTTCTTGTTTGCGACAGAGTTTTTTTCCCAACCGGGAAAGCCAAAGAATGGATATTGATCTGCGCCAAGCTGTTTTACTTTTTGATGCTCAGGCATCATGTCGTTCAATTCAAAGTATTCAAGATCCCGAATTTTTCCGATATCACCGGCCAGGGAAAAGACCTCACCGCCCGGGATTTCAAGATTGCCTGTAATGGCTCTGATTATTGCCCGACCTCTTGCGCATTGGGTGGAATTTATACCTTGTTTATCCAGGCCCAGCCCAAACGGAATAACGGCTGGGCTGCTTGTTGCGTACAGCCTGGCCGATTGTGTTATGAGGTCCGCAGGTACCGAAGTGATTTCGGCCACTCTCTTCGGAGTGTACGATTCAACACTCTCTTTCAGTTCTTCAAAACCAACTGTCCATTGAGATACAAAGTTGTGGTCGTATAGCTCTTCTGAGATAATATAACGAATCCAGCCGAGCATAAGGGCAAGATCTGTACCGGGACGTATTTGTAGCCACATATCCGCTTTATCTGCTTCTTTTGTTCTTCTCGGATCAATGACAATGGTTTTGGCTCCATTCTTTCGGGCCGCAATTATCTTAGGGTTAAGCCCAATGGGGTTTGAGAAAGACGGATTACAGCCCCAGAGGACAACGCATTGGGCGCCGGGTACTTCGCTGCCCATTATCATGCCGCCGTATGTGGCAAATTCTGTCGCATAGCTGGGGCACATGCAGATAGTGTTCACCCCACAGGTGTTGGGTGAACCGAACAAATTAAAAAAACGGCGACAATCCCAATGGTATGTCCGTTTGGTGCCGTGGGTAAATGCCAGGGTCTCAGCCCCGTGTTTGTCTCTTAGCTCAGAGAGCTTTTTGGCCACTTCGTCCAACGCCTGATTCCAGGATATTCGCTGCCACTGACCTTCTCCCTTCTTTCCAGTTCTTTTCAAAGGATGGTTCAACCGATCAGGGTGATAGAGATGATCAACCATAAGACGGCCACGCTCGCAGATAGCTCCTCGTGTGACTGGATGGTCCGGGTCACCGGTGACTTTGACTACCTTTTTGTTTTCATAATGCAGCAGGGTTCCACATCGCGGATGACAAAGACCACAATAGCTTCTACGAATTTCTTTCATGGGTGTCTCCATATTTTTTTACTCTTCAATGATTACTCATCTGCCATCCATCATAAATTAAAATAGACTGCAAGTCAATTTTAAATTGACTGATAGTCGAAAAAATGGTTCGTATAGAGTACAGAATATCGTAGGATACAATCAAAGGGTGTGAAAATGAAAAAAACAGTTTCAATTGAAAGCCGATTGGATTGCAAGCCGGTTCGTCGAAGAGGAGCACCGTCCGGCCCGCGTAAGGCAGACCAAAAACGTGCGATTTTGCTTAAAGCTGCCCGCGGACTTTTGGTTGAGAAAGGTTACGAAAACACAACTATGGATGAAATTGCGACTGCCGCCAATTTTGCCAAGGGAACACTTTATCACTACTTCAAAAACAAGGCTGAACTACTTCGGGTATTGAGGAAAGAGTTTGAATCAGAGGTCATGGAGCGCATCATTGAACGGGTGGATAGCTGTCTCGAAAATGATTGGCTCGGTCGTATTAAAGCCTGGGTAGAAGGGGCCGTTGCCGCTTACTTTGAAATGCATGAGCTTCACGATGTTGTTATTTACGGGTCAGGTATGCCGTTTCGAAACGCTATGGCAGATGCTGAAATAACCAGATATTTGACAGCACTGATTCGTGATGGTGTGGAAGCCGGTGCCTGGAATGTGGAGGACGCGCATTGGACAGCGGTAGTTATGTTTTATAGTTTTCGTGGTGGCTGTGATGAAGCCATGCTGGGGACCCAATGTGCCAAAGATATCCCGAATAAGCTAAACGATTTGTTTGTAAGAATTTTAGGTTTGGAACTGAGTGATAAGTAATTTCATTTGGGTAAACCCTTTACTTTATCGGAGTGCAATGTAAGTTTGACGGTTTTTTATACTGCTGTCTTGTTGCTATTCCACAACAGACACAATGGAAAAGTTTTGTTGCTATAAGGTTGTTTTGCTGTTGATGGCAACGTGTTATAAAATAGATTATCAGTACCTTCTCGTTATCGGACATGATTTTTTACAACGGAACTACGGACCGTAATGGTTCCTTCTTCGCTTACTTCTATTAGATCACCGTCTTGGATGGTGGAACTACAACCTGGTAAGATAAGAATCGGGTAGGAAAGCTCCCGGCCTACAATTGCTGCATGGGAGAGTGCGCCTCCCTTCTCTGCAAGACATCCGGCTGATTTCTGGAAGCAACCGACCAATTCCGGTTCAAGGTATTTGGCAATTATAATATCTCCCTGTTGCACATTGCCTGCTTCCTGGGGGCTAATCCTGCGGGCGATTCCTGAAAATGAAGAGCGATGGGCCACCATTTTCCCACGGAGTCCCGTTGATGCTGAGTCATTGGTCCTTAGCTGCTCGATTGCTTCAAGTGTTATTTTTGAACCAAGGGAGATTGTGCCCAGATGCTCCTCCTCTTTTTTTCTATTTATGCAGAGATCCGGGAATTCTTTCACACTTAAGCTGCCGGTAGCAAATTTTTCAATATCTTGTAATCTTAGATAAAATATAAGTCCTTGATTAAGTGCCAATTCATGTTCAAGGGTTAGAAGAGCACGACGAATGGGATACAACCAACGAATAGCCCTATCCTTTGCAATTTCTTTTAGTTGGGTAAAGCTGTCGTCATATTCGACTTGCTCCCAGGAAAATTCCTTAAATTTTTCGGCATACTGTATGGTATTTCCGTAGTCCTCGCAGAACCTTGGCTCGGAGAGTTCGTAATCATTGCTGCTTCGTTCGCCCCATTTTTCCACGAATAAGTCAACATCACCAGTATGATGAAGACGAGAAAGATCACGCATCATCTGTCCAGTAAGGGCTCCCGAGTGAGAATCCTCATTTGCTAATTGTGATACAAGTGTTGCCGTATAGGCTATGGGATACACATCTTCCACGAAAACGCGGAAGCTTTCAGTTATCCACTGAGCCATTTCTCTAGGTGTATTATTCTTACGTGGAATAACGGGAAGCTCCGGTTCAGTTTCAATGAGTTGCTGCAGCCATTGTTTCTGTTTATTCGGATATTTTTTTATTTTTCTTCTAAGGTTATGATTTGCCCAGAGTCGTTTCGGTTGTAATCCAAAAAGCTTTGATCTGACGTCACAGTTTTCATACAGCTGGCCAAATGCAGAAATAACGTAATTCCCTGAATCTTTAGGATGGGGGAGACCAAGGAGCACAAACGCTCTTCCCAATGAACCTGAAATGTCGTAAAGCCGCTCAAGTAGAGATCTGGTCAATGGAGTAGGGGATGATACCACTTCACGGACGACGGAATCCTCAAAAAATACCTTTCCGGTTCCACTTGCTTTTGTTCGAAGGGCGATTCCAGCCAAGCGCTCCTGTTCTCTGCCAATATCTTTATTGTAAAGAAACGATGTGATATTTCTTGACTGCAGAATATACAGTTTTCTGGATTTTCTTTCATACGCCCACTCAATATCCTGCGGACTTCCCATCATGTCTTCTATGATCATACCGACCAGAAACAACAAAGACAGCATCTGCCGGTGTCCTTCCTGTTTGAGTGTGAGATTTCCACTCCAACGACCGTAATCGACCCGTTCAGGTTCCACATGACCCGACACCACCGCATCTGCAGTCCCAGAAGTATATTCACAACTTGCAAGACTGTAGTTTTCGGGGGACCTGGTAAACAGTACCCCGGCAAAATCAGGTGCGATCATCTGCTGGATCAGTACCGCCGCAGTCCCTGCATCTTGTCCAAATGATGCCCTCACCTTAACTATCGCATTCACGATATTGTCTTTCGCCACATGCAGTTGGGTCTCAAATTTTCCAGCCATACTGGTGAAAGCGCCATCCTCTTCAAGTCCGCAGGAACGTACGGCAAACGGGCCTTTACCAAGTGTCGGAAGTAACTCCCGTACCTTCATCATATCGTTTTTAACTGAAAATGATGGAAGCAGCACCAATCCATTGGGAATGGAGAAGAGTAAGGGCTTACGCTTCATCATTCTGGCAAGATTTCGTGCTTTATTGCCAATTCCATCACGGTCGGCATCCACAAGACGAATAATACACTCTTTTGTTTTGCTTATTTCGCTACCAATAAAGCCCTGCATAATTTTCCCCTGGAACGCTTGATTGAAACGAGATCCTGGCTGACTGTTACTAGCAGGACTGCAAACAGGTAGACCAATAAACTACTCGGTAGATGGTCAAGAAGAACAACAAATGCAAGCGTTACCAAAAAGCTGATTCCAAATTTTTTTATTGAAAAGCTATCCATATTCATTTTTGTAAGGATCAGGAGCCCAACCAATACACTCAACAACCAGTCTGGCTGTATCAGGCTGTCCACCCACAAAAAACCGGCAGCTTCATGACCTTTTGGTGGGTGAGCGAGAATTCTGTATGCCGGCATAATAAGGATAAGCAACATGGCTGCCCCAACAAATTCCCATAAGGGCCGCACTTTTAGGTGATGCATCAGGGCCTTGCCGCTGCCACGCCAGGAGGGTTTTTTTGTGCCACCGAGTATTTTTTGAATACTTTTTCTTCGTATTCGTGAACGGGTTTCAAGATAGCCCACTGGTGAAAACAGCAGGCGCAACAGAAGTGCAATAGTGAAAATAAGAACTCCATCAGACCAACCCATCTTTTCGTGTAACCGGGTAATAAATTGCCAGAAGGGTTTGTAAAGCGAGTCGATTACCCCTTTTCTGGAATTTTTTTCCCAGTTGATTGCCACTACCTCGGGAAGCCTGGTGGTAAAACCGAGCAATTTGAAGCGGTCTGTATTGTGCTCCATCTGTTCCCATAGCTCAAAGGCCAGGTCCAGCCCATCATAGACCCAGTCCATCTTTGACAGGCCGACAACGATAAATTTGTGGCCATCGATTTTTTCTCTTATTTGACGTATTCTTTGACTGGTATCTGGAAGATTGAGATCAATGGGAAGGATACGCTTTCGTTCGATGTTGTGGAGTAGTTTTCGTAGGTATAATCCCTCGTAAACCTCCTTACTCCTTCTGGAGTTTGCATAAGGAGCAATGAAAAATATATCTTTTTGTTTGATCAACTTAGCTGCATCTTTGTCCGACAGCAGCTTTACAATATTGGGGAAATTAATCCTTTCCTCATCATATAACCATTTTTCCCTTTCCACTGGCCACTCGATGGTTCCTGTTTTCAGGTGAACGGCCCGCAGTTCCCCTGAATCATTATAAACATAAAGATGACGCAACCGGACTCTGTGAACGAGAAAAATATTCTCATACTTGCTAAAATATGCTTTAGATTCAGGATATAATTCCGGAGGATATTTGATATACCCAAAATCATAGAGATACAGATCTTTGGCCCTATCATTTTTAAGCCGATTTGCCAGTTCCATTGGTCTTACATGTTCAAAAGGTAGCAAGTGATCGCCCAGGTTGACGGTTGGTATGCCTGCATGATACTTGATGGCCATTTCCGTGGCATCAATCAAGGTCGCATCCGGCCGTTGGCTGAGATTGTCTGAAACTTCATCCATGGTAATATTTTTGAAGTTCCCGTACCTAAGCCACATGCTTGGTGCAGTGATGGTTTTTGACTTGTGCCGGGCAGCACCCCTCTCATGGGCTGCGGGATCACAACGCAGATACATTGCGATGTTACGAATCCTTTCGGCCTTTTGCTGCTGAAATCTGCTATGGCCAAGTAAGGCGCCTATTATAAGGAGAACGACAAAAACAAGGGGTAACAGTTTTTTGAGATCGTCTCCGAGAAAATTTCTTAGCGCATAAATCACACCACTACCTGCTGTTACCAAGGCACCAGTGACCAAAGGCACAATATTTACTAAACTGAGAAGGGCATCTGGTGTTGGCAATGCATGGGAATTTTGCGGAAAAAATAACAGAAAAAATGCACATGCTAAGAAAACGCGAGTAGCCCCTGCCAGGGACATTTTTCTATAGAGACATTTACCACTCTCTAAAAAGGATTTTCGTGCAACCCTATCAAAAGCGTTCAAGCAATTCTCCTTTATTGCGTAAAAACATCTAGTTATGTTTGAAAGTTTCGTTTAAATTGACTACTGCGACAGGTATCAGTATGTATTACCCATCAGCGGGTTTGGCTTTCAACATTACAAATGTAGTATATGTTGTAATTCTAACAGTCATTCCGTGCAAGCTTTAACTGTAGAGCAGGAGGTAAAATGGTAATTTTGTCAGAGTTATTTTATTTGGGTAAACCGCGGCTTTACCGGGGACAATATACGTTTGACGGTTCCAGAAAAGAGAGAAGCTTCCATGATACTCCTAGACCGCTCAAAGTTACGGGAAGGAGGCTTCACTGAACAACACAAACAGTTTGAGCAACCATATATGTTCGGTGGAGACTTACTGAGTTGGTCAAATAACAGTGGACAAAAAAATGAACAAGGAGTAAGCAAAACCATCTGTCTTGATTCAAATTTGTCTTATAAGCTCAATCAATATGTGATAATACACATTGAGTATGTACTTGATATTATAGTATTGTCCTGTTGTTGACGTCAAAGTGTCATGGAAATGTCGTGTCAGTGTCTTTACTTTGTTGGTAGTAATACTTTGAGTACGGAACAGTAAATATCAACAAAAAGGAAACCGATGATTGTTCGTAAGCTTCGATTGGAAAAAGGCTGGTCACAAGAAGAATTGGCGCAGATGTGTAATTTAAGCGTGCGAACGATACAGCGAATCGAAAGAGGGCAAAACCCGAGTTTAGAAACACTTAAAGCCCTTGCCGCTGTATTTGAGATCGAGGTTTCCGACTTAACAATGGAGGCTGATATGGCAAAAGATGTGCTGCTCGTGACAGAGGAAGAAAAGGCAATGTTGTATGTTCGTGACATTAAGGGGTTTTATAGCCACTTGATAAAATATGTAATTGTTGTCTTCTGTTTGCTCGTTATCAATGTAATCAAATCACCTGACAGCTACTGGGTTGTTTGGCCTGCTTTTGGTTGGGGAATCGGAGTAGTGTTTCATGGTTTAAATGTATTTGAGGTCTTTAATTTTTTTTTGGCCCTGAATGGGATAAGCGCCAAATAGAAAAGCGCTTATCAAAATGATAATTCAGCGTTAAACCCAGCTCCCGGTGATTATGACTTCAAATTAGTAGGTGAAAAAAGAGCAAGTACTTAGGGTTGACTTAACATTCTGGAGGAAACAGCAATGCAATTAAGAACATTGGGCAATAGTGAGCGTGAATTGCCTGCCATAGGCTTTGGTTGTATGGGACTTTCGGAATTTTATGGAGCCCCGATGGATGAAAAAGCGGCTAGATTTGGTGGCATCACAATCACTATTCTTGTTTGTAATTTTTCCCAAGGGATTTTGGGGCGTGGGACACAAAGATGGTTCCCAGCCATCTGCGCAGGCCGCCTTCTGCTTCACCGTATTTTCTTGTTTTTCTTGTTGAGTAATGCATAAAGAGTAATGTGAAAATCATTAAAGGAAAGGGTGCTGTTTGAAACACCTGGGCTGGGATTGAGGGAAAGAGGTTTTGCAAACCTATCCCTGAGACCTGTAAAAAGGCAAAGAGAATTGCTCCCATGGCCACTTTACAAGGCTGCCAGCCGCCAAAGATAACCAATGCAAGGGCTATCCAGCCAACACCCTCTGCCCCTTGAGGGCGTCCCCAACCCGGTTTTAAAGAGAGTGAATACGCAGCACCTCCAATACCCACCAAAAAGGAGCCGGCGAGAACAGCAAACATTTGGATTTTGCTGGGATGTAGTCCTCTTGCAAAGGCCGCTTCCGGGTTTTCTCCAACGGAGCGAATTTTCAGCCCTGTTTGTGAAGATTTAAAAAACCATATCAGGAAGAAAAGGAGGAGAAGGGAAAAGGGGACGGTGAGAGGTTGAGTAAAAAGTGTTTGTACGGTTTTGGGTAAGAGGTCATGGAAAGGCAACTTTGTTGCAATCAGCGTTGGGCCTTGGGTTCTGCTGTATGGATTGCCTAAAAAATATGAAAGATCTCTTAACAGAAGAGAGAGGGCAAAACCGACAGCCACTTGTGAGAGTTGCAGATAGATGGAAAAGTAGCCAACTATGACTCCAGAGAGCACGCCGGCACAACCTCCAGCTAAAAAGCCCCCTGTGAGGGAATGGGTCTCTTGGGCAACCACAAAAGCAACCATTGCCGAAAAGAGAACCGCTCCATCCAGCGAAAGGTTAATAACACCGCTTTTTTCGGTCAACATTTCACCGAGGGCAATGATAATAAGTGGAGCACTGGCAGTAAGTACAGAGGCCACTAAAACGGAAAAAGGGATATTGGCTAGCATGATTTTCTCCGCCTCTGTCGTAACCCAAGGACAAAGAGTGTGCTCAAAACGCAACCGCCCTGAATGACGCCTGAGAGTGTCGAGTCCACTTGCAAAACAATGGGAAGTTGAATGGCCCCCACGTTTAAGCCGCCAAAAAAAAGAGCCAGAAGAGGAATAGGATATATTCTGTATCCTGCAAGCATCACCAGTAAGAGGGAAAGATATCCGTAACCACTTGAAATAGAAGGAATCAGTCTGTGATAAACCGCCGTTGTCTGGATGCAGCCGGCAAGTCCTGCCAGAGCCCCTCCAATGATGATGGATAGGAGGTAATACCTTTCATTTGAGATGCAATAGAGCATCGCGGCACGTGGGTTCTGTCCGATTGCCCGTAATTGTAATCCCAATTTACTTTTGTACAGAAGAAGCCAGCTCAGTAGCAATATGAGACATGCCAAAAGAAGCCCAATATAGCTTACTCGTAAGCCACTGGGGCTTGCGAGCCATAGATCATGAGCTAACAATGCCGTACCACTCATCGACGCTATCCCGGGCCGTTTCCAAGGGCCGAAAATAAGCCAGATAATAAATCCCTGGGCAACAAAATTCATCCCAAGACCACCGAATATTTCATGCACCCCCCCTCTGGTCTTTAAAAGACCAGCGAGTAGCCCCCAGCAAGCTCCAGTGAGCATGGCAGTTATAAATGCCAAAGTGAGTAGCAGCGTTGGGCTACCAATTCCTGGCAATCGAAGGATAGCATAGCCGCCAATGGCACCCATAATCATTTGCCCTTCTATGCCAATATTCCATAGGTTTGCCCGAAAGGTGAAAAGGAGCCCACAGGAACAGAGCAGCAGAGGGACCCAGACGGCAAGTACTTGACTAAATTTCATGGTTGAGCCAAATGCTCCACGCCAAATATTTGCAAAAGCTGCCGTTATGGAGGTATCTGCCAGAAAAAGAATAGATGCGGTAAATACAAGGACCAGGCTGGTTGCTATAAGTATATCTTTGAAGAGTTTCATTGGTCTCGCATCCCTGTCATTGCAGCCGCGATTTGATCATGTTCTGTTTCGGTGGTAAGACAGTCTTTCACTATTGCGCCGTCAAAGAAAGTGAGTATTCGGTTGCTATGCAGGAATATCTCGTCAAGCTCAGGAGAGGAAAATAGTATACAAGTATCATCTGGAAGTGTTTTGGTCAGATAATTCCACACCCATTGGCCCGAACGGATATCAAGGCCTCTGGTGGGGTTTTCCAGGAGTATCAGTTTTGAGCCTGGATCAAGGAGTGCCAGGAGTAAACGTTGTTGATTGCCCCCTGAAAGCTCACCTGCGCTATTGTCGGCTGTTCCCTTTATCGAAAAATTTTGAATTGCTTCTTTTGCGCGGGCCGTATTGTGTTTCCCGTTGAGCCAAAAACTGTTTTTTCTTTCTCGCAAACAAAAATGGTCGCTGAGGCTGATACCACTAAAGAGTGCCTCCTCAAGTCGGTCTGCCGGAAGAAAAACAGTATGGAGTTTTCCAGCAAGGATTGAAGCCTCCTGTGATGCGGGGAGCGGTATTGAAAAAAGCCGGATAGTTCCTCGTTTAGGCGCACTTAGACCGGCTGCAAGGCGAAGAAAAGTGGCCTGTCCAGCCCCGTCAAGGCCGGCAAGACCTATTATTTCACCACTTTTTGCACTAAAATCATTAACAGTCAAGCCCTGACGTTCTCCACCTGCGCTGATATTGTGAAAGTGAACTACTTCTTTTTTTGTGGCCCTTGCCTGCCCCTTTTTCTGCTGCTTGGGAACCGATCCAAACATGGCCGCTAAGAGTTCCGGGAAATGAAAAGGAGCCTTAGTGTGGTGGGTAACAGCTCCTTGTCTAAGCACTGTTACTTCATCACACAAGGTGGCAACTTCTTCAAGTTTGTGAGAAACAAGGAGAATGGTTATCCCATCCCCGGCAAGTTTTTTTAAGGCAGGGAAGAGGAGTCCTTTCTGTTTGGGAGAGATACCGGTTGTCGGTTCATCTAAAATTAAGATCTTTGTCTTACAGTGGATCAAACGAAGCAGCTCTATCTGCTGTCTTTCACCAACAGTTAATGCTTCCACCCGGCGTCTGGGGTGTAGCTGGAAATGAAACATTGAAGCAAGGCGTGATAATGCATGCTGGTAAGCGTCTTGAGAAAGAGGGGGGCAGCCAAGTGAAAAATTTTCAAGAACCGTCAAATGGGGGAAATCCATGGGTTCCTGATAGAGCATACCGATACCAAGTTGTGCGGCATCATTTGGTGTATTAAGAGTAGTTGTTCTGCCTTCGATGGTGATTGTTCCCCCGGATCGTGTGAGATATCCGGTGAGGATTTTCATCAGTGTGGATTTGCCAGCCCCGTTTTCACCTATCAGACCATGGATGCTTCCCTGCTTTGCAGTGAGACTCACCCTGTTTAGAACTTGTTTTGCGCCAAACGATTTGGAAATGTTGTTGAGTTCTACGCCCATCTGAGGTTTTTAATAGTTGTCCCCATCAAAAGAGGAGACAAGGGGCCATCTGTCGAGGTGGCCTGGGTTGGTATTGATTGTTTAGGAGGGCATTTGTTTTAAAAAAGACAAATACCCTCAATTTCACGGTAGAAAAACTATTTGGAAGCCCCTTGCATACCTTCAAGGAGTTGCGGTAGGTTCCAGATTTGTTCATCGCTTGCCACTTCTCCATCTTTGAGAAAAACACTCTTATCCTGGAAATGAAGAGGACCGGTAAAGAGATTTACGGAACCATCTCCAAGACCGGCGGCAAAAGCTTTAAGGGCCTGAGCATTTTTGTCAGAAAGGGCCTTGCCATTTGTGAAACCGACGGAAGAGGTGTTGATATTGTTCATATCTTTCCAATCAGGGCCAAGCCACAGCCACTCTTTTTTCCACTGTCCCGTCTTTGCTGCGGTGACGAAATGGGTATAGCCTGGAACCCAGTTAAAGTAAGGGACTCCAAGACAGGCGTCGGGAGCAATTTGACAAGTCTCGCCAAAATCATAGGGGATTGCGCTTACGTCCCCTCCTTCTTTTCTTCGTTGGTCAGCCACAACCAGTGCTTCAGTGGTGTCAATTCCAGAAATAACAACATCCGCCCCGGAGTCGAAAAAGTTTTTTACCACCTGAGTGGGATCAGATGTTACCCCTGGAATATTAAACCAGAATCCAATCCAGGAAACTTGAAATTGTAATTTGGCAGGGTCTTTTTTAAGGACTTCGGCCCAGGCATAGCGGGCACCTAAAAAGCAAGATGCTGCCAGTCGCTTGGTCTCGTCATTGATCAGAGGTCCCAGATACCCAATTTTACCACTTTTTGAGGTCATGGCTGCAGCAAAACCTGCCATCATCTGTCCATATTCCATTCTTCCCATAAGGTTGGCAAGATTCTCAGGAGAATCATCTTTTTTGGCATCATCACCTGAGATATGGAGAAATTTGACTTCAGGATGAAGCAGAGCTGCTTCACGGATACCATCCTTCATGTCATCAGAGTTTCCAATGATCAATGTTGCCCCTTTAGCGACAAGGTCATCAACCAGAAAAGGGACAGTTACTCCGGGTCTATCTGCAGGGTTTACCTTGTCAATATAGATCATTTTGCTGCCGGCTATATTTTGCTCAATGTATTTTCCAGCCTCAAAATGGGCCTGACTCCAACCGTGATCGTTGGCCGGTCCTACCATTAGCAGCCCAAAGGTAAACTCCGATTCTGCACCACTGCTTGCGAGGGGATACAGGCACGTAATGATGGCTGCAACCATTACTATGCTCAGGTTTTTTAGGCTGGCTGAAAGCCTCTTTAGACGAAATGGATGTCTTCGTGTGCTGGTACATTTTTGCATGGTATGCTCCTAAGAATTGGGTGAAATACGTTTGTACTTATTGTAAAATGTGTCCTTCTTCTGTCGTATCTGTTTCCACAGGCGGTACAATGAGCTTGTGGAGCGCGCCCAGGGTGCGTACGCTCTCCATAAATGCCGATGGCATGGGAATATCCCTTTCTGCGGGTAAAATGTTAAGGGAGGCTGCAAGTTTGAGGATATGACTTGAATCAATGCCTTCCTGGTGATCGCAAAGAACCTGCATGCGTAGCGCATCAGCCAGTGGATCTATCAGTGTTGGTATCTCATCTTGTAAAGCCATCAGTTCCTGTTCTATGTATCCACGATGTTTGGCACGAAATTGGAGAAATTTTGCGTCCTTATTTTGGGCGCCAAAGATTTCGTTGGTAATGGCCCCGGTGAGTTTGGTTTGTGCTGCAGCGTCAAGATCTGAGTATTTTCGGGTGATGATGGATTTTATGGTTTTAAAAAAAATCATCTGGATAATAGCTACGCCTTCTCGTAATACCGGGATTAACTGAGAATCTTTTTGTTCTTCACTCACATTACCACCTTTACTGCTGCATGGTTTTTCAGATTTTGATACGCCCGAAGTCTTGTTTGCTCATCCCTGACAACAATTTCAGCGTTCAGAGAAATATATTTTCCACCGGAACTTGCATGGGAATCGGTGATAATAAGATTAGTAGTGCCTAAAACCTTCTTTATTGCCGTTGTTAACGCGGTTTTATCTGTTCTAATGACCTTGTAGGTCCAGGAGCAGGGATACTCTATCTTCGCTTTTTGCGTGCAAGAAAACGGTTTTGGAAAGGGATCAAGTTTCATGGTAACAAGAATAACAATATGGATAGGTACGAGATAATAAAATCAGCTATGGTACTTCAAATTATTTCCCATGAAGAGCAGGACAAAATAAAAGCCGCTCTCCAATTTTTTTCTGGAATGTACCGAGCTGCGTCTTAAGAGTCAAGGCAAAGGAATGTGGGCAGGGATAGAAAGATGAAAAAGAAAAAGCACTTTTGTAGCAAGGGAAACAAGGTTTTTTAGGAAACATTATTTCATGGTACGATTTTCATATATTTAAAATTACATCGAAAAATTATATATTTCACTTGGCAAAGCCTAGGGTAAATTGCTATGCTTATTCTGTTTGGTCAGATTCAGATCCTTAGAGTTTGAAGGTGTTAGGTTGTACCTGTCCATAAATGACCTATTTTTGGACAGACACTAGGTTATGGGGGAGGGTTTGTGGATACGTTCAGATCAATTTGTTTGTCTTCTTGTTGTCTTCTTTTTGTTTTTACATCACCTGCAAAAGCGGCACTTTCCATTGCCGAGGCCGATGAACTTTTGCTCTTTCAAGACATGGATCTTGTGGTCTCTGCGTCAAGACTGGAACAACCAAAGGATCAATTATCTGTTCCGGTAACTGTTCTTAGCAGTGATGATTTGCATTATGGCTGTTACTCAACAGTCGCTGAAGTCCTTCGTTTTGTACCGGGTATTGATGTTATCAGGATGGATAGGAGTCGATATGGTGTTGGTATCCATGGGCTAGAGGGGCTTCTGTCCGATAGAATGATGACCCTTGTCGATGGAATGCCGGCGGATAGTCCTGCTTTTGGTGGCCCGGAATTTTCCCTTCTTGCAATTACCCTGGAAGATATTGAGCGTATTGAGGTTGTCCGTGGCTCAGGTGGGGCCGCATGGGGGGCGAATGCCCTGAGTGGCGTTGTAAATATCATAACGAAAAAGCCTGGATCGGAGCCAGGGGTTTTTGTCAGCACCGCTGTAAGTGAATTTGGTGATAACTTTTTGCAGGCACGTTATTCTGATGCTAATAAAAACCTTCGTTGGCTCCTCTCAACGGCACATGAAAACATACAATCATCGGAAGAGGTTTTGGATTTAGGCAATGGGCAACCGGTGGATGATTTTGCGCGCAGGACATTTGTCAGGAGCACTTTTGAATATAATACTGATAATGATCTTCTCTTGTCCTTTGGCGCCAGTGCAACGGAAGTGGAGCGAGGAGGATTTGAAATATCCAGTCTTCAGACCAGTGAAGATAATAGTTTGCAGGGTGGCAATGGTCACATAAAGGTAAGTAAAAAATTTAGCAGTACCACTGAAGCCTATGTCCGTTGGGCAGGGCGCTTTCAGGATATGGATCTGCCTTCCTATGGCGATGTAACGTACACGGTCCGTGAGAATGATATTGAAGGACAAATCAATTATAACGGACTTGATAGACATGCCATTGCCGTTGGGGGCAATATGCGCTGTTCCAGGCTCTCATCCCGTGCGTATGAATATGATATTTTTACCCTGGTTGATGAGAATGTGTATGAACGCTGGGCCGGCTTGTTTGGTCTTGACAGGTATCAATATTCCAAACAACTTGCCCTTGAGACGCAACTTCGTGTGGACTATTTTTCTGAGGGAGATGCGGATTGGTCCGGCCGTATCTCATCCATATATGCCGTAGATGCTGCCATGGATCATGTGGTGCGGGTGAGTGCTGCCAAATCGTATCGAATGCCAGTGGGTTTTGTACGTAATGCCGTTTACGATTCGTCTCCCGGCACCCTACCTTATGAACAACATTATAGTGTTGACCCGGATATGTCCCCCGAAGAAGCCTGGTCCATAGAAACCGGGTATTCGTGGAATATTTTTGATTCACTTACATTTCAGGCCGATTTCTACTATATGTGGTACCAGGACTTAATTGGCGGTGAAGGACGGTGGGGTGTTGACAGCTCCGGTAATGCCAGGGTCTGCGTTGATATTACCAACACCGGTGATGCAGATGGGTATGGCGGTGAAATACAACTTGAATATCAAATGGCAGACCTGCTTTGGTCGTTTTGGTATGCACACGCCCATTTTGCAACTGAATATACAAATCAATCGATTCGCGCATTTTTACCGGCAAAGCACAAAATTGGTGCAAAATTACGTTGGTCGATAGCCGCCGGCTGGACCTTTTCCAGTCAATATGTGTATGCCGAAGGGATACAGGAAGATATTGCAACTGAACCCCTTGGCAACTGCAGCCATATGGATGTTTCTATTGCCAAAAGTTTTCTTGGAAAAGAAGGGGAGATTATGGTGGGTGTCCAGGATCTTTTCACCAAAGAATATGATTCCCCGGTGAGTGATACGGAAACTGCGGTGAGTAAGATCCCCGGTCGTACCTTTTTTGCCAGGGTGCAGTATAATTTTTAGTGGTTTACAGATACCGTTGGTGTAAGCAGCTATGCAAATGATGCAAAAAATAATGCAAAGAAAGAGAAGAGAGGGGATGAAGCTATTATGGCTTCTTCTTTTCGCACTATTCTCTATTTTTGTAAGTCCTGCCTATGCCATTGAAAATGTATTACTGGTTTTAGCCTCTGATGCGGTTCCCTACCGTCAAGCCGCAGCAGCCATGGAATTTTCCCTGGCAAAGGATAATTTTTCTTCTCAGATAGTGTTTGTCAGCGAAATTGAATCGGATCCGTTTTCGGTGGTGTTAAAAAAGTATTCTCCCAGGTTTGTGGTTGCAATTGGTAGCCGGGCTGCCGTTTTTGTAAATAAACTGTTGCCGTCTTCACAGCCACTTATCTACTGTATGGTGGCGGATCCACAGCAGGTTGGCATCAATCCGGAAAGGGGGCAGGTCGCTGGCGTTTCGGTGGTAAAGTCCGTTTATGAGCAATTTGAAATTATTCAAAATGCCATGCCGGATATTCATTCCATTGGCATGCTGTATCGTTCAGGACAAGAACAATCTTTGCGTACGTATAACGAGGTCAAAAAACAGTTACCTAAGAAATGGAAACTTGAGGCCGTTGATATCGATATAATGGCGTCCCAGGCCGATGCCATTCAAGAACTGTTTAGCAAAAAGTGTGATTTAATCTGGACCAGGGCAGATTCATCCATTTACAACAGGGCAACCGTAAAAAGTATTCTGTTGGCATCCCTTCGCAGTGGAACTCCGGTTTTTGGTTTTTCCGGTTCTTTTGTACGGGCTGGTGCACTCTTTGGCCTTGATGCGGACCCAAAGATCCAGGGAGAGTATGCGGCAATGCTTACTAAGCAATGTCTTGGACTTTCCAATCAACGGATGTGTCTTGTATCTTCAGGAGTAAAGGTTGTCGTCAATTTGGTTGTGGCTGAGCAACTTGGTGTACGGTTGAGTGAAGAATTTTTAAAAAAGGCAATTGTTGTCAGTGAGCTGTAATGTTTACTTTTAATTCGACCAACTATTCCCTTCGCACCAAGGCAACATTTATTATTGTTGCGGTGGTTGCCGTGTCACTTTCCCTTGCCACTGGAATTACCATTTATCAAACCAATAAACTGATTGAGCTTGAACAGAAAACATCGGCTGAATCAATCGTTCAGGGACTGGCGCAGGCAGCAGAGTTGCCGCTGATTGTCCAGGACCGGCGGGAACTGAATCGTCTGTTGAATGGTTTTTTATGGAATAAGCAGATACAGTTTCTTCTTATCTACAATGGTAAAGGCGAAATTGTGGCACGACGTATACTCGAAGAGTTCCCCTTTGAACAATTTAGCAAAAGCGGCTTATCAAAACACTCTCTGATTGTAGAACAGGCAGTAATTTTTCAAACGGATAAGAGCTTTTCCCCGTGGTCCTCCGATACCCTTGATACGGAAAAGATACGACAAAAGGAGGTTGGTAAGGTCCTCGTTGCCCTCTCCGTTAGTGCTGTTCGTAAGGCCCAGTTGCATCAAGCCTTGGTCTCCCTCTTAACGGCAGTGGTTGCCGCTACCTTTGGCATTTTTTTGATTGTGAAATTTATCGGCGACTGGACAAAACGGGTCGATGCCCTGGTAGAGGCAACAGAGGCAATGAAAAAAGGTGATTTTACCCACCAGGTCCCCCTTAGCGTCAAAGATGAAATTGGCAAGCTGGCATCCGCCTTTGAAGCCATGCGTCACGCCGTTCGCTTGCGTGATCATGAATTGCATGATTTGAATGATTCTCTCCATGATCTTGTTAAAGAGCGCACTGAAAAACTGGAAAATGCAATGCTTGAAGCACAGACTGCCAATGATGCAAAATCCAGCTTTCTTGCCAATATGAGCCATGAAATCAGAACGCCCATGAATGCAATTATCGGTATGGTGGGCCTCTCTTTAAATAAAAAATTAAGTCCTAAACTGCGTGAATATCTCTTAACGGTTCGTTCTTCCGCTGAGTCATTGCTGGCAATTATTAATGATATCCTCGATTTTTCCAAGATTGAGGCGGGAAAAATACGCCTTGAGCAGGTGGATTTTCAACTCTATCAGCTCTTTGAAAAATTGGCGGACCTGTTCAGCGATCAAGCTACGTCAAAAGGCGTGGAACTGGTGATTGGTATAGAACCGGGTGTCCCCGTTGCACTGAATGGTGACCCGTTACGCCTGGAGCAGATTTTTATTAACCTTCTTGGTAACGCAGTGAAGTTTACCGAGTCTGGCGTGATATTTCTTCATGCCACCCTTGATTCGCAAACAGCGGATGGTGTTAAGATTTTGTTTTCTGTAACGGATACCGGCGTGGGTATTGGACATGAACAATACGAATCGCTTTTTGAGCCTTTTACCCAGGCAGATGGTTCTATGACCCGTGAATATGGAGGCACAGGACTTGGTCTATCCATTTGCCGTCGTCTTGTCAATCTACATGGTGGTGAGATATGGGTGGATAGCGAGCAGGGAAAAGGAACCACAGTCTACTTCACCATTGCCTGCGCATGTCAACCAAAAGAGTGTGAAGTGCAGTATGTGGTTCCGGCAAGTATTAGGGGGCTTAAAGTCTTGGTAATTGATGACAATGATACGGCGAGCTGTATTGTAACCCAGATGCTTGATTCTTTTCATTTCCAGGCGGATGTTGCTGCGTCATGCGCTGATGCGGAAAGAGTGTTGAGTTCTGATCATGGCTATGATTTGATTCTTGTCGATTGGCAAATGCCAGATGTCGACGGCCTCCAATGTGTGGACAGAATACGGGGCAGGGACGATGGAAGGGAAGTTCCTCTTATCATGATGACGCCTTTTGGGAGTGAACGGGAAGTGATGCTTGCCAAAGAAGTGGGGATCAAGAATTTTCTTACCAAGCCGGTAAAACAGTCACTGCTTTTTGATACTATCATGGATATTTTCAATTATCCCGAGGCGATGCATGCAAGCCTTGAAGATAGGAATTTCGGAATTGAGCTTGGCAATCCCGAGCATCTTTCGGGGGTTCGGGTCCTGCTTGCCGAAGATAATCGGATAAATCAAAATGTGGCAGTTGAGTTACTTGAAAGTGCTGGTATTATAGTTGAAATAGCAAACAATGGAAGGGAAGCGGTTAGTATTTTACAAGATCGGGGAAGCGAATTCGATGCCGTACTTATGGATATTCAAATGCCGGTGATGGATGGTTTTGAAGCAACGGAACTGTTACGAAATAACCCGGCGCTTGATGATCTTGTGGTGATAGCTGTTACGGCACATGCCATGCAAGGGGATCGTGAGAGGTGTATGCAGGCGGGTATGAATGACTATGTGGCAAAGCCTATTACTCCCGAAGTACTTTTCTCTGTGCTGACTCGCTGGACAAGGCCTGATCATATAGGAAGTTTTGCCCGGGAACGAGAAGTGGCGTTTAAATATCTTGATGAAGGAGTGGATTTGCCCCAGTATCTTCCCGGGCTTCATGTGGAATTGGGCGTTGCCAGAATGGCTGGTAATGTCAAATCTTATTGTCGAATGTTAAAAGACCTGCTTTTGTTTGGTGCCTCTACCCTTGCAAAGCTTTCGCATCTCATTGAAAAAGATATCGCGTCTGCGGTGCGGGAAATGCATACGCTAAAGGGGACGGCGGCGAATCTGTCCGCCATTGAGTTACAAAAGGTAAGCCTTCTGTTTGAGCAGGATTTGCGTAAGTTTGCTGATAAGGGAAACGCTCAGGAGAGAAGTGAAGAGCTTGTCTTGCTGCAAAAACACCACTTAGTATTGATTGAGAATGCACTTGATCAACTTGAGGCCTCCCTTGGGGAGTTGGAAAAATTATTGGTGCAACCTGCAAAATCTTCAAGACCTTCCCATTTTATGGATTTAAATCGTGATGACCTTTTGGCAATTTTACAAGCGTTACGGATGATGAGCGAGGCATTTGACCCCATGGCAGAGGATTACTGGTTGGAACAAAAAGCAGCTTTTGGGGGAGAGGGGGTTGATGAAGAGATCACCAGAATGGAAAATCATCTAAGAAATTATAATTTTGAGCGAGCTGTAGGGTTTATTGATCGAATTGAGCGCGTGGTAAAAGAGGAGAAGATGTAATGCGACAGCAAAGTACTGTGCTTCTTGTTGATGATATCCCTGCCAATATAAAAATTTTAGTGAGTGCACTTCGTGATAATTACCGGTTAGTTGTTGCCACCAACGGAAAAGATGCACTTAAAGCTGCGTATGAAAAGCAACCTGATCTTATTTTGCTTGATGTTATGATGCCGGAGATGGACGGGTATGAAGTGTGTAAGGCACTGAAGACACGAAGTGAGACAGCTTCAATCCCTGTGATTTTTGTAACGGCGATGAATGAAGAAAAAGATGAGACCAGGGGGTTTTTGTTGGGAGCTGTGGATTATATTGTTAAACCGGTGAATCCCGTGATTGTCAAGGCCAGGGTGCAAACCCACATCGCCCTGCGTATGGCCCAGCGCGAAATACAACGTCACCGGGATGAGCTTGAAGAGATTGTTTTTGAACGTACCCGTGAACTCCGTGAAACACAAATAGAGATTACCAACCGTTTGGTCCAGGCGGCTGAGTATCACGATCACCAAACAAGCCGACATATTACCAGAATGGCCCATTATTGTGTTATCATCGGCAGGGCCCACGGTATGAAAGAAAGTGAACTTACATTGCTGTTCCATGCAAGCGCAATGCATGATATTGGAAAGTTAGGAATAAGCGATTCCATTCTTCATAAAAAAGGTACGTTAACACCCGATGAGTTTGATGAGATGAAACGGCATACTTTGATAGGTGCTGATCTTCTCTATGGTTCTGATAACGAGTTGATGAATATGGCACATCTCATCGCCTTGACCCATCATGAAAAGTGGGATGGGACTGGTTTTCCTTTAGGCCTTGTTGGAGAGGAGATTCCGTTCAATGGACGTATAGCCGCATTGTGTGATGTTTTTGACGCGCTCTCTTCCGAGCGTCCCTACAAAGAGGCCTGGCCCCTTGAGGAGGCAAAAAAAGTTGTTATCGAACAAAAGGGCACCCATTTTGATCCATATATAGTTGATCTTTTTGAGGAAAATTATAGTAAGATCGAAGATGTATACAATAAAGCAAGGTAGCCTTGTCATATTTTTCATCTGTTCTTTTCATGCTCATTTAAAGAATTTGCTCTTTTATCATCTTAATTCTAGTAAAGGCTTGGGTTATTCGTTGTTCGGGGATTTGTCCACTTTCCACGGCGGTGATAATTGTTTGGATTATCTTGGGAAGTGATATCTGAGCAAGGTCTAAATTATTGCCAATAATAACCATATCCACCCCAGATGCGATGGCAAGGCATGCCGATTCAGCAAGGCCATAACGTTCGGTGATAGCGCGCATTTGTAGATCATCACTGATAACTAAGCCACTAAAATGAAGTTTTTTGCGAAGCAATACGTCGATTGTTGCCGAAGAAAGGCTACTTGGGAAGTTGGGGTCAAGATCGCTGTGAAAGAGATGGCCTGGCATAACACAGTCTGCTAAATTTTCGTTAATGAGTTCTCTAAAGGGACGGAGTTCTTTATCGTTCCATGTCTGGCTTATATCAGTAAAACCCAGGTGGGAGTCCGCTTGAGAACTGCCATGTCCTGGAAAATGTTTTAGGCAGGTGAGAATCTGTTGCTTTCGGTGTTCTTTAATCCATATGGATGCGTGTTTGATAACCATATCAGCATCACTTGAAAAACTGCGCCCCAGCTTGCCAATTACCGGATTTTCAGGATTTGTGTCTACATCGACGGAAGGTGAAAGGTTAAGATTAATACCAACTGCTCTTAACAGAAGAGCGGTACAGGAGGCATGGATCTTGGTAAGTACCGGATCGTTAGCATCGCCAAGTTCTTTGGCACTTTTAGTTATTGGAAATCCCGTTTCACCTTTAAGGCGTCTTACCATTCCGCCCTCCTGATCCACTGCGATAAGCGGGGGTGTTGCTGCATAGGCCTTGATGCTATCAGTAAGATTTCGCAACTGCAGTGGATTTTTGATGTTGTTTTCTTTCTCCTTCCGGGCGAGGAATCGGTCAAAAAGGATTATTCCTCCAAGATTATGCTTTTGCAGGTCCTCAACAACCGGGTTGTCCCTGGTAAGCTCGCTTCCGCGAAAGCCAAGCATAAAAAGTTGGCCGATTTTTTCAGTAAGGTCCATTGCTATCCTTGCATGTGTCAGATTGTGTGCGCTTGTACAAAACGTATGGTCCAGCGGCATAAATACCTTATCAGCATTTTTTTTTAAAGGAAAGATAACGTGTAGTCGTCTGGTCAAAAAAATGACTTTTCTTCTCGGCGAAAGTTTTGCTTGTTAATGGTGGCAATCTGGTGTGTCAAAATATTGAACTGCCAGGGCAACGTGCAAATAGTAGTCTATACAATATTGCAATACGTCCTTGGTGGAATTGCTTTTGTCTGTGGATTCGGTATGCGTAGGAGGGTATTTAAATATGGATATCTTTGTTTGGCATAACAATTGCATATTGAAGTATAGAAATCCCTTGTTCTGGCAATAGAAGCGAATCCGATCCTTTTGCAGTAGTCACACAAGAGGGTGGCGGCGCGAATTTGGCAAAATAAAAACAAAAAATTCTGTAAGGAACTAAATCTTTTGTCGAAACAGACCGATAAGTGAGCTACAGAAGAGGAATAATAAAAAGGGAGAAGGAATGGTAGTGACTCTTGCAAATACCACAATAAGTGATCAGGGGCTTGAATCCATTGACCAGGTAATGGTCGAGCTTGATCATTTTCGACGACAGAGTGCCCGCCTTGATCTTATGAATAAATTGCACGGACGGATGGCGGGAGTTTTAGATATTTCTACCATGATTGAAGCCTATTCCGTATGGCTTATGCCCCATGTGGAACATGAGCTGGTTGGGTATAAAAATCAAGTACGAGCCAAGAAACATCTTTACTGTTCCGGGCATGGCCCCAAACGACGATCTATCATTGAGTTTGCTGAAAAAATACTTAATGATAACGAACAAGAAGCAAAGGGTTATGTGAGTGATGATGGGCATTATGCCCACAAGTGGCTTATTGAGACGGCCGAAGATTCCGGAATTTTAATTATCTTAAAAGACGAGGTTGCCCTTACAGACGATGAGATAAGTCTTATTAACGAATCCTTACTTATCCTTGCCGAGTCGTTACGAAGGGGTATTGAATATGAAGAATTGTTTGAAAGCGCAAGAAAAGATGCACTGACCGGTCTTGCCAACAGGCGTGTTTTTGATGAACGCATCCATGATATGATGATGGGAGCAAAACGGTATCAGCGCCCCCTTACCATGGCATCGTTGGATCTTGATCATTTTAAGTTAGTGAATGATAATCACGGGCATAAAAAGGGAGATGAAGTACTCCAAAAAGTGGCAAATGTTTTTCGAGGGGCTATTCGTGAGACGGATCTATTGGTCCGTATAGGTGGCGATGAGTTTTTGCTGGTGATGGATAATACCGGATTGGAAAATGGAAGAATTCTGGCTGATAGACTGTGTAGAGCAGTGAGTGAGCTGGATGTTGATGCGGACAATGCCAGGAAGTTAGGTGTTTCAATTGGAATGTCAGAGTGGAGAAAAGATGAAAACCTTGAACAGTGGATGGAACGGGTTGACGATATTCTCTATAGTGCAAAGTCCGATGGCAGAAGCCGGGTAAATAGTAACTGATTTTAGCAGCATCGTTTATAACGGATATAATAGCGTCGCAAAAGGGGGAATGGTCCATGACCGTTCTCCCTTTTTATTTTGATTACATGGAATCACCCGCCATGCCTCTTTACTTGGTGGATAATTAACAGAGTGGTACATTTTTGTCCTTCCTGTTCGTTATTTTTTGCACTATGTTTTTTATTATCTCAATAGGTTGTTATTTACCACCGGCATGTTCTCTTTCGTGGTAGAAAAAATAGCAGTCAAATAGCGTCAATAGAGCTTTTGGTGGGAAAACAAGTTATGCAAATAAAAAGAGGTGAATAATGAAAAGAGTCAAAATTTTTTTAGTGGTTACATTGTTTTTGGGCTTTAGTGCGACGCAAGCACTTGCTATTGATCTGTACGGTTTTGGAAGTTACTGGGACAAAGGGGATCTTGATGGCAGTGTGGGTGTTGGTGTTGGGGTGAGTTTTCCCATAATCGTTGATGCACTTCGTGTTGATGGAAGGGTCCACTATTTTGAAGACAGTGACTACGGGAGAGGTAATATTACGGTTACCCCTGTGGATCTTGGATTACAACTCCATTTTATGCCCGATGGCCCTTTTGATCCTTATGTGTTAGGTGGTATATCCTACAACTATGTGGATGCAGACGAGATCGATGCCGATTCAGAGTTTGGTGGATATCTGGGTGCCGGCGCGGATATGATACTTGGAAGTCCTGCGTTGCGGCTCTTTGGTGAAGTCATGTATCGCTACAGTGATATTGATGATGTAGATGAGCACAATTTGGATGCAAGTGGCGTGTCGGGGGCCGTTGGTTTGAAATTTCATTTCTTTTAGCAAATCATATAATGGGAGATTGTTTTTTTCGAAAAGAAGCGGAGTAACGGATGCAAATAAAACGTTTTTTTACCCAGCCGCTTCTTTTCCCCATTGTTTTTTTTGCTCTTCTCATCTGTGTGGGAGCCTTTGCTTTGCAGCTTCCGCAAAGTCATAGCCTTGGGCATACTATTTCTTTAGTTGATGCATTTTTTACTGCTACTTCAGCTACCTGTGTTACCGGCCTTGTGGTTGTTGATACTGCCACAAGTTTTTCCAAAACAGGGCAAACGGTTATTCTTTGCTTGATTCAGATTGGGGGCCTGGGAATAATGACCCTCAGTACCCTGTCCATCTACCTGTTTAAAAAACGGGTAACCCTCACAGACAGAGTGGCAGTTGGCCAAAACCTTCTCCAGGACCCACGCTTTCAGTTGGGGACTTTTCTCCTTCGTATTCTATTATGGACCTGTAGCATCGAATTGCTTGGTGCGTTACTTCTTTATCTTAGTTGTTTTCGTGAAATATCTTTTCGTTCTGCATTATTTCACTCCATTTCTGCCTTTTGTAACGCTGGTTTTGCGCTTTTTGGCGATTCACTCTCCAGATGGGGCGACAACCCGGTTGTCCTCTTTCTTTTTTTTGTATTGATAACGTTGGGTGGTATTGGCTTTTACGTTTTGGTTGAGACTTGGCAATGGGGGATGGCCGCACTCTTTAAGAGAAAGAAGGCGAAACGGCTTCGTTTGAGCTGGTATTCAAAGGTCGTATTGCAGACGAGTTTGATGTTGGTAGTGGGTGGAACATTGCTGATATTTTTCACAGAATTTGTTTTGCACAGACAGCAGACACCATTTTTAACAGCACTCCTTGCCAGTTTTTTTCAGGCGGTAAGTTGTCGTACGGCTGGGTTTAACACCATTGCTTTAAATGAAATCAGTAATGTTACAATGTTACTTATGATGTCACTTATGTTTGTTGGTGCTGCTCCAGGTTCCTGTGCCGGGGGCATTAAGGTGACAAGCCTTCGCGCGCTGGTGGCATTTTTAGTGGCGGAGTTACGTGGGAGGGAGCAGGCGGTTATCAATGGAATGGCGCTAAAGCGTGAATCTGTACGGCGTGCGATTTCCATTTTGGTTTTTTCTTTTTGTATTGTTGGTGCGGCAATAATAATTATTTCAATAACCCATACAGGTGGACGTAGTCACGACGAAGCTGGAGGGCAATTTTTAAATATTGCCTTTGAAGTTGTTTCTGCTTATGGAACAGCAGGGCTATCAACGGGCATCACCTCTGAGCTGTCTACCATTGAAAAAATCATTGTCATGTTGCTGATGTATCTGGGGCGTCTGGGGCCCCTGATTTTTTTGGGTGTACTACAGAGTATTCGAAGACCGGAGTTGTTTTCACGAGCTGAAACAGATATCTTGCTGGGATAAAGGGGAGAAACAAATGGTGCAGGAAGTTGCGGTAATTGGGCTTGGGAAGTTTGGCTTATACTTTGCCACCACCCTAATGGATTTGGGCTTTACCGTTATTGGGGTGGATCGCAGTGAAACAAAGGTACAAAAGGCACGAAATCTTTTATCCCAGGTATATCAAGTTGATGCAAGTAATCAAGAGGCATTGGAACAGATAGGTATTGGTGATGTTAGCCATGTTTTGATCAGTGTCGGAGATTCCATTGCATCGTCATCGATGATTGCCATGTATGCAAAGGAAATGGGTATTGAAGAAGTGTGGGTAAAAGCGATAAACCATGACCATGAGCGTTTACTCAAAAAACTTCAGGTCGATGAGGTTATTATTCCGGAGCAAATGGCGGCGGTACGACTTGCCAGTAAAGTAGCCATCCCCGGATTTTTACAATATGCCCGTTTTGATCCCAATGTTTCCTTTCAAAAATTGGTTGTGCAGGAGTGGGCTGGCCATACATTGTTAGATCTTGAACTGACAACACGATACAATGTACACGTTATCTGTATTCAAAGAGATGGCCTTGAGGAGTTTGATTACCAGGTTGACCCGGACTATGTCCTTCGTGAGGGAGATACATTGATTATCCTGCGTCGGACAAATGATTTAATCGATATTACGCCATAATTAATTGACTCTCCCTTGTCAGTGGCAATTCTATAACAAATGTCGTTTCCTTACCTGGGGTACTTTTCACTTCTATGGTACCTTTATGGTTATCACAGATAATGGTATAGGAAACAGCAAGTCCCAAACCGGTGCCCTGATCGATATCCCTCGTGGTAAAAAAGGGGTCGAATATTTTTGCTCGAATTTCCTGGGGAATTCCCGGACCATTGTCTCCCACTTCTATAAGAGCCGTCTTTGTTCGTTGCCTGGTGCGGATTGTTATCGTTGGTCTTTTTTGTGCTGAGAGACTCATTGCCTGACAACTATTCTTGATTAAGTTGATCAGCACCTGCTCAATCTCCATGGCAACGCAATCTATTGTTAACAAAGGCTCAACATGTTCTTGGATGAATTGGACGTCCTGAATCCTATTTCTTTTTTTCAGATGGTAGTCAGTTTTTGCAAGCTCTATGGAGCGTTCAATAAGTTCTGGAATATTCGTTTTTTCGTACTGTTTGTCTCCGGGACGACAGAATTGCAAGAGGTCCGAAACTATTTGAGATGCTGTGGTGGCTGATTGCCTGATACCTGAGAGGAAAAAGTCGAGCTCTTTTTCCTGAAGATAGCGTCGTAACGCGTGGAGGTTCAGTTGATGTTTTGCAGCACTTTGTTGATTGGATGTCACACTTGGATCAAAACCCATCTCGAGAAGTTGGATGGATTGTAAAATTCCCGAAAGCGGTGTGTTGATTTCATGGGCAACACCTGCTGCAAGCCCTGCAATGGTGGTCATCTTTTCATTGATTAAAAGCTGTTCCTCAAGTTTTTTTCTCTCACTGGTATCAAGGGTTATTGCGAGAAACAGTGCCGCATCCTGGCTCATTTGAATATGTACTTCAACCGGGTACCTGCTCCCATCTTTTCGGCGATGGGTGGTGGTAAACACTATTCGATCTTTTTCCTTTGTCCGTAATGGCTCTATCAGCGTATTAAACGATTCGGCGGTATATTCCGGTGCTATATCAAAGGGGGTTCTTTTTTTGAGTTCTTCAATGGAGTAGCCGATATTATGTAACGCACCTTGATTCACTAAAATAAAACGCAGATTTTCACCTTCAAAGATGTAAATTTCGTTGAATGACTCTTCTATTATCTTTGCAAGTAAGGTGGCTTTTTCCGTTGCTCGCTGACGGATTGTTATATCAATCAGCATCTTCTCAAAATGGATGGCACGTCCCTTGGAATCACGACGAATATAGGTGGTATCTTCCAACCATTTAATGGCACCGGTTTTGGTGATAATTCGATAGGGTTTGTGTTCAAAGCTGTTTATCGCGATATCGTTTGTATGTTTTGAGAGCTCTTCTCTTAGTTGCTGGCGATCTCCAGGATGTACACATTCCATAAAGGTAAGGGCGCCATCAATAAATTGTTCAGCTTTGTAGCCAAGGAGCTTTTCAACGTTTGAGGTGACAAATTCAACGGGTTTCTTTTTGTCGTTCTGGAGAAGAAATGCAACGGCCGGGGAGCGGGTAATTATCTGGTTGGCAACGGATAATGCATCCACTGCGTGTTCTCTTTCAAGCCAATATTTTTTCAAGCGCGAGTAGGAAAAAATAATTGTCCCAATGGCAATTAACCAGAAGAATAATGAAATTAGGCACGCGTTACACATTGATATTTTTGTGGTTTATCCATCCAGTATGTTACGAAGTTCAAGGGCCAGTTTAGTAATTGTCAGAGGTTTAAGGAGAAAACTACGAATTCCCATTTCATGGGCCATTTCTTCATTAATCATGGAGCTATATCCGGTACAGAGGATTATGGGGAGTCCAGGATAGCGGGACTGGATGATTCCTGCAAGCTCGGTACCTGGCATATGGGGCATTGATTGATCGGTAATGACTAAATCAATTTCTTTGGGATTCTCCTGGAGTTTCTCCAGGGCAGCTTTTCCTGATGCACAGGTATATACATGGTAGCCCAGATAGCCCAACATCTTTTCTGCCAGTAGCCGTAGTGGTTCCTCATCATCTACAAAAAGAATATATTCGCTTCCTCCAGGGGGGATAATTGCAACTGAGGATTTCGGTGGTTTTTCAGTTTTTGCAAGGGGGAATAAAATGGTAAAAGTAGTCCCTTTGTCTACCTTGCTATGTACCTGGATTGTTCCTTTGCCTCTTTTCACTATTCCGTGAACCATGGATAAACCAAGTCCTGTTCCCTGGCCTTCGCTTTTGGTGGTGAAAAATGGGTCAAATATCGTTGCCAGGGTCGCTTTGTCCATGCCGCATCCATCATCGCTGACCTGCAATTTCAGATATTCTCCTTCGTCTAACTCCTCGTCTTGTTTCGCTTTAAAAGCGGTATGGGTATACACATCGAGGTCGACGGATATAGTTCCCTGCTCATTTGGAAGAGCATGGAAGGCATTGGTGCATAGGTTGGTAAGTAACTGATGGATTTCAGTGGGGTCGCCTAAAATTGTTGCCTGAGAACTATTAATATGTTGTTTTATCTGCACCGTTGTTGGCAATGTGGCACGCAAGAGTTTCAGTGCCTCTTTGATGATCAATGCGGGTTGGATTGCCCTTTGTTGGGTGTGGGATTTACGGCTGAATGTGAGGAGCTGTTGTACCAAATCTTTTGCGCGAAGACTTGCTTTTTTGATTTGTCGTAAATCGCTAGCGATTTCCTGGTGTTGGTCTGTTTGCAAAAGGGCAAGGTCGGTAAATCCCATAATGGCCGCTAAGATATTGTTGAAATCGTGTGCGACACCACCAGCAAGGGTGCCCACGGCTTCAAGTTTTTGCGCTTGGAGTAAAGCTGTGCTTTTTTTCTCCACTTCTTTTTCTAAAAATTGTTGATAGCGTCGGTTTTCTTTTAGCAGACTCAGTTGTTCGAGGGCTTGTTTGATGGCATGGGAGAGAATTGCCATATCAGAAATTGGTTTAGTTATATAATCACGGGCTCCCAGATGTAACGCTTTAACGGCGTCTTCAAGTGTTCCCATCCCCGAAACTATTATAACAGGGGTGTCGGGTGATTTTTCTCTGATAGAGGAAAGTAGTTCCATTCCGTCAAGCTTTGGTAGACGAAGATCGGTCAATACCAAATCAGGAGCGGCTCTACGGAAAATCTCCAAACCTTCTTGCCCGTCTTTTGCCTGAAAAATTTTGTGATTGCTGGTGCTTTCAAGATAAACCGCAATACCTTTGCGAACCAGGGGATCATCTTCAATAACAAGAATGGTATAGGATTGTTGTGCTTCGCTCATGTTACTGTATTGAATCTGCTCAATTGGCATGGCGAATGACAGGTGGGGAATTATTTTGCAACGCCATCACAACCAATTTTGCGCATTTGTTGTCAGTTTCTGTGTCCTATTGTTAGAGCATATCGTGGGGAGGATTCGAAAGTCAATATGTTCTTGTTGAATACGTATTTATCTTCGCAATGTGAACTATTCTGTTCGGGTGATGCAAACAAAAGTGGAAATTGTCGAAAAATCAGGATAATATATGGCGGGTGGTGCTGTATTTTATTTTCTGCGCAAAGTGGACTTGTCAGTTACTTCCTGTTCTGAGAGGAAATACTATGAAGGCTTGTATTGTAAAAAATACAATATTTAAGGTAGTTGTTGTTGTCCTTTTTTCCATTGTATTGGTCGATTGTGGTGGGAAGAATAAAAAGGCAGAAAATGCTTCTGGCCCAGTAGATGAAAGACAGCAGGAAGTTTCGGTTAATAGTGAAGTATCGGCAGCCAGGCAAGGTGGCGTTGATGATGGGTGGATACGGACCTTCAATGATCCCAATTTGGGCGCTTTGGTGGCCAAAGCGCTTACCGCTTACCCAGGGCACACGATTTCCGCGACAAAAATTGAGGAAAGTAACGCGCTCATAGCCCAAGCCGAACACGATCTTGAAGAATCGATTATTGTTTCCTGTGAGGGGTATGGGGAAACAATCAATCTTTCAACTGAAAAACAGCATTTTGAAGATAGCCAGGTGGCGTGGGAAAGCAGTGTATGGCACCGTGTTCGAACGGGTGTAGCTGGAAGTACGGCGACCGCTGAAGCAACGGCCATAGACTATCGTTTTGCCAGATTCTCAATAGTTGCGGTTGTCGCTAAAGCCTGGTTTGTTGCCATGGCAGCTGAGCAACAGAGTGTCTATGCCAAGGAGTTGCTTGCTCTTCAGCAACAGGCCATGGAAGTTGCTGATGCCATGCGAATTGTAGGGCAAGGCAGTGAGCAGGATTTTCGTAAGGCCAGTACGAATGTTGCATCTGCCCAAAAAACGCTACAGTTGGTCCAATCTGCTGGCAAAACCTCATTAAAGAGCATAGAGCTCCTCTTGGGGCATCCCTTGTCCACTGTTGTTGGTTTACAATCTTGGAAAGCTGTTATTCCGACACTGCCAGGTAGCCTTGAAAGCAGTATGGTTGAACGGCGGCCGGATGTGGTAACTGCTGGATTTAAGGTGGCAGAAGCATATCAACAGCAAAACGAAATTAAAGTGATATCTCTGCCTCGTTTTCGTTTTGAATCGGATGTAAAAAGTAAGCCCCTGGATACAATCATTGCAAGTTTAGATGCCAACCCTTTATCCGTGCTGATTGTACAGGGTGGGAGTGGCAAAACAGTGGGTGGTGGCGCCTCAGTTGAACAAAAAGAAGCCATTAATGCATATACCAGAGTGCTTATGAAGGCCTTTGAAGAGGTGAGGGTGCTGCTCCTTGCCGACGCCGATTTTCTTAGACAAGAAGCCTTTTGGTTGAAAGAGAGCAAAACGAATATCGATGCTTATATGCTGAATAAACTTGCATATGAAAAGAGGGAGGTCTCCACCTTGACCATGTTGGCAAAACAGCAGAAACTGCTTCAGTCTGAGATTGCCTCTCTTGCTGTCAAAAGAAGACATTTTCTGAGTCGTGTGGATCTTTATTTGGCCCTGGGGGGAAGTTTGGGACAATAGGTAATTTTGCAATTTGCTTTATGCCTGACTGTGGAGGTGATGGGGAGCCTTTCCCTTAAGGGGTATGCTGCTATAGATTTGTCCATCATTGGAAATGAAAAGGAGGATCACATGAGAAAAATGATTTTTCTTGCATTGTTTGCTTGTCTATTGGTGGCAGCACCATTTGCGGATGCCGATCCTATTCGCATTGGCGTAGTTTTTGCCAAAAGCGGTCCTGCTAAAAACCCAGGACAGGAGTTCTTTGCTGCCATTGATTCGATGGTAAAAGATATCAATGTGGCAGGTGGCGTACTTGGCCGTCCAATAGAGATTGTGGAGTATGATAATCAAAGTACCCCAATAGGAAGCAAAAAAGCGGCCCAGGAAGTTGTTAAGCAAGACGTGGTGGCAGTGATCGGTGGTTGCTGGAGTTCCAATACAAAGATTTTAGCTGAGATATTGCAAAAAGAAGGGATTCCATTGATCACTCCTCTGGCTACTCAACCAGAGGTAACAGAGATTGGTGATTATGTCTTTCGTGTCTGCTATACCGATCCTTTTCAGGGTAAAGTAATGGCTAAATTTGCATGGGATGATTTATCTGCCAAAACGGCTGCACTTTTTATTAACGTGGATAGCAGTTACAGCCAGAGTATTGCCAAAGAATTTGCTGAATCATTTGAGACCATGGGCGGTACTGTTGTTGGTTCATATGATTACCTAAGAAGTGAAACCGATTTCTCTGTTATTGTATCTAAAGTGGTTCAGGCCCATCCCGATGTTGTGTATCTTTCCGGATATTCGAGAGATTCAACGATGATAATCCTGCAGTTTCACAATATGGGGGAACAGATGCAATTTTTGGGTGGTGATGGTTGGAACAGTGAAACCATGTATGGGTATGGCAATCAGGAGCTCGATGGAAATTATTATACCAACCACTGGCATAAGGAAAATCCAAATCCCATAAGTGAATCGTTGCAAAAACGGTATGCCGATGAATCTTTCAAAGGGGCACGCCTGATGCTTGCCCATGATGCGCTAATGGTGCTGGTTGATGCGATTGAACGTGCTGGTAGTGTTGATCGTAGCGTTTTAAAAACGACCCTAAGAGCAACCAGTGGTTTTCAAGGCGCCACCGGAATGATCAGTTTTAATGCCAAAGGTGATCCTGTAAAACCGGCGGTGATTCTTCGTTTAGAAAACGGCTCATCAAGATTTGTTAAAGCTGTGATGCCGTAGTGAGAGAGGTATAGTGGAGTTGATGCTTCGATTTGGTTTAAAGCAGAAAGTTTTTCGCCTGACACTCTTTAGCTTTGTGTTGCTCTCCGTCATTTTTAGTGCCATCTATATCCCCTTCCAAAATCGTATCACTTCTGCCACCCTGGAACGTAATACACTCCTGGTTCAGACACTGATTGAACGTGATAAAGATGATATCGCAAATAATATTTTCGATTTTAGCCTCAGAGGAATCCAGCTTAGGCTTTTAGAAATGCTTAACGTGGGTGGTGTTGTGAGCCTAAGCGTTCATGACTTACAGGGTAAGGTTATAGCGTATGAAGGAATGATCTCGGATGCAGACAGGTTCCATATATCTACTCAAATTATACACTCAGGTGGCGTAGATAGCACAGTTGTCAAGTGGAATAAGCACACCATGCTACGTTATATTTATGAGATGAACGTTGTTGGCGAGCGAATAGGTTTTCTACAAGTCTATTATTTGCTCGACGATATGGTGCTGCAAAAAAAACAATCCTTTGTCTTCTTTTTCCTCTTTCTTTTCTCAATATTGCTTGCAGTTGGGCTTGCCATTAATTACTGGTTGAGCCGAGTGGTAATCAGTCCCATTATAACGCTTAGGGATTTGATGCAAAAGATTCAAGGAGGTGATTTTAAACAGAGCATGGAAGAGGGACGAGGTGATGAGCTTGGTGATTTGGCAGAGACCTTTAACGCCATGGCCAATGATTTGCATGAATCCTACTCGGAGATCGAGAGAAAAGGTTCCCAGATCAGGTCCATGAGAACGTATCTGAAAAATATCATTGATGCCATGTCATCCATGGTTATTTCGGTTGATGCAAATAACATTATTACCGAACTGAATCAGGCAGCAGT
Source organism: Desulfocapsaceae bacterium (assembly GCA_050291935.1). Lineage (GTDB taxonomy): Bacteria > Desulfobacterota > Desulfobulbia > Desulfobulbales > Desulfocapsaceae > Desulfocapsa. The sequence continues at coordinate 120,733 of JBNKKR010000006.1, forward strand.
TATTTTTATGGAGGCCCGGGATGAAGATATTTTAGGAGCGAATATTTGTGATTTTATCCCGTTTTTTATGGAGTATCGCTCCCAGGTGAATCAGGTTATTCATGCGGGAAAACCGATTGAACTGTACCGGCAAAAGCTTACTGAAGATAAAAGACAGTTTAATATCTTTATTTATCCCCTATCAGGTGCTGTGGGCGGCGCGGTGGTGCGTATTGATGATGTTTCGGAGCTGTATGAAAAGGATGAACAGCTTAAGCAAGCGCAAAAGATGGAGATTATTGGTACTTTGGCAGGCGGTATAGCACACGATTACAATAATATTTTAGCTGGAATTGTGGGAACGGTTTCCCTATTAAGATACAGCATGGAGTCGGAGGTCATTGATAAAGAAGTGGTGCTGAGTCGGGTGGATATTATCGAACAGTCAGCGGGAAGGGCCGCTGAGCTGGTGAACCAGCTCCTGTTGCTTTCCAGTAAGCAGCAAATGACTTT
>JBNKKR010000007.1:0-62130 GCA_050291935.1 Desulfocapsaceae bacterium
TTAACGGTGGTGGTGGTCCGAGACGCTACTCCCTCACTGTTTACAAAACCAACGGTGGCACAATCCACCAAACCAGCTTTGGCGGCAACCTCACTGTTTACCCAAACAGGGTTGTCGGGCATGGCATTGTGCAGCCAAATATTGTTCTGGCTTCTGTTGAATGTATGTACTGGTGCTCGGCCATAAAGAAGCCTTGCGTATCCTGCCGGTACATCTTCAACGGGGATGTAAGTTGGTGCGCCGGGGTGTCCTGCATCAGCCAGAGCTTCATTGTACAGAAGGACCTCAAAATCCTCCGGAATACCATAAGGATCTTTTCCTGGCTGAATATGAATGCCATCTTCGGCCTTGAGTTTTTCAAGGGAAAGGTTGGCTGAAGCAAGGGCCTTGTCCACCATCTCTTCAATGGTGTTGACTGGGATTTTATCCGCATGTCCCATGCGTTTGGCAAGTTCATTGGTGATGTAGACCTGATCTTTACGCTCAAAAAGTGGATCCACAAGCGGCATACGGGCAGCAATAAACTGCTTATGCTCCTTGGAAAGATCCCACTGGGTGCCTTTTTTGATGTAATCATGTCTTTCAAGATAGCTCTTCTCAGGAAGAAGAATATCGGCCCAGGCGGTAACGTCTGTTGGCATAACATCAACACACATTACAAAATCCATGGCCTTGAACATGGCCTTCATCTTCTCTTGATTAGGGATGGTGGTCATGGGATTTTGGCCCCAGACAACGCAGCTCTTAATCGGATAAGGCTTTCCGGAAATGGCACAATCACGAATTAATTCAGTTGGAGTACCAGGAGGATTGTTGGTGTAAATCTTCTCATCTTCCTCATGATTCATATTCAAATTGAACTCATGTCCGTGGTCATGTTTGGCCCAGGAGACACCTTTTACTTTTGGTCCTTTTGCAGGTACCCAGCCACCTTTCACATAGTATGCGCCAAGCAGTCCGGTCAAACAAGCGAGTGCCCGCTCACGTTGGAAGTCATTGCCATACCAGGAGACGTGACGACCTGGATGGATCGCTACATTCGGGGCATTTGCTGCAAGCATATCAGCAACTTCTTTGATTTGAGCTGCTGGAATATCACATTCCTTGGCGGCCTTTTCAAGGCTCCAGTCCTTGATGGCCTCTGCAAACTCATCAAAGCCTGAGGTGTGATCTTCGACAAATTCGGCGTCATATTTCTTGTTCTGGACAAGGTAGTTCATGATGGCAAGGAGATACGCAGTATCTGTACCTGGCTTGATTTGTACCCAGATGTCGGCTTTTGCAGCAGAAGCTGAAAAGCGTGGATCGGCAACGATCAGCTTGGCACCATTCTGCAAACCTTGAACGTACTGTTTAATATGGGAAACGTGGATATTCTCACCAAGATGATCTCCAACAAAGAAAAGTACCTTGGTGTTTGGCATATCAACTTTTTCACCAGGAGCTTTTCCAATACTTGCCACATATGCAGTATCACGAATACCACGACACTGGAAGAAAGAGGCCTCGGAAACGTTATGGGTTCCCACAGCTCTTTCAAAGTAGTGCATGGGGTATTTGGCCGATGCGCCGTGTGGAAAAACTGAGATGCCGTGAGGACCGTATTGATCCACAGTTGACTTGAGTTTCGCGCCACATTCGTCAAGCGCTTCTTTCCAAGAAATACGTTTCCATTTTGGCTCGCCACGCTTGCCAACGTTTTTCATGGGATACTTCAAACGATCAACGTCGTACAGCAATTGGACTCCAGCATTACCTCTTGCGCAAATTGCAGTGCCGTTATCAATGGATTTTGGGTTTCCTTCGAGCTTCATCAGGCGGCCGTCGCGCACCTTGCCGACCAGCTGGCAGCGCCAGAAACACATTTCGCAGACTCCACCAACAACAGTTTTGTCTCCAGCAGTACCCGTTGCTTCGAGTGCTGATTTAGAGACACCGGTGTTTGCGGAAACAACCTTAGATAGCGGTACACTGGCTGCGGCCAGCGATGCTGTCTGAAGGAATTTACGTCTCGTTAGGTTGAAAGCCATCTTTGTCTTCCTCCTTAGTGAAAAAATCTATTAGTTGTACAACCACCCTGTAATACGGATGGTGGGTTCCATCTATTACCCTGGTTGCAAATTTTGTAAACCAGGGGCGAAACAGCTTGCGTAAAAATTCCTCCTCTCCGGCAATATCGTCATCTTCAGCCAGCAGTGAGAGAAACTCAAGTTCATGGATGATATGATCGGGTAAGTCAGCATCCGGCTCCATGCCAAATCCCTTCATTTTGTAAAATGCAAGGGTATCACCGGCAAATGCTCCTTGTAGGGACTGATCCATATACACGGATCCGAAAGGTGGGGCGATAACGTGGGGCATAGCATTGATAAAAAGCCGTGTATATTCCACCTGCAGATCTTCCAGGGCGTCATCCGCCCCATCAATTGCCCTTTTAACTTCCACCCCTTCTTCCACAGCTCCCAATGTTCCCAATAGGTTGTAAAGAACGTTGAAGAAATCATCATTGGTCCAGGAAACGTCGGGGTATTGCATACATTGGGCAAGAAAACGATATACCCTGGCGATATCCTGGTGTGGTGCAGTTGAAGGCATAAACAGTCGCGATGCAGAAATCACCCTTTGCCACTTGGGCACAGGCTAGTCCGGGAAGCTAAGCTACCCAGCTTAATAATCTTTTGGAATTTTCCCCCATGTCAGGTGCACAGTAGTGGAATCTCAACCCGACAGCGCAAGCATAGTCGTTCCTATTATAGATGTCAATAAAATGCTACAATGTAGAGGTGAAATCTTTTTTGCGTTTTTTATTATTGTAACTTGCAGGTATTAAAACTAAAAAATTGCTCTTACTGTTTTCTTTTGGTGAAATGTCGAAAGAAAAAAATGAGTGCTCATTCATTTATGGTGAGTTTATCCATATACTCGACCAAGCTTTTGAAGGAGTTTGTTGTATGGATATTTTGGCGGATTTTTGAGCTGCCATGGAAATCAAAAAAGTATCTGCTAATATGGTTTCGGATATAGGCCAACTGCCTGTTGGTATCCAGGTGTGCTTGCATGAGTTGCAGGTGTCGTTTGAGTCCTGTTAGAAGCTGCCTAAAGTCCTGGGGGCGTCCTTGACTATGAAAAACCCAAGGGTTTCCCAGTGCTCCTCTGCCGATCATTGCAGCGTCGCAACCGGTTTGTTCCATTCTCTCTTTTGCTTCTTGAAAAGAGCAGATGTCACCATTGCCGATAACTGGTATTTTCACAATTTCTTTCACTCTGCGGACAATGTTCCAATCAGCTCTCCCGGTAAAACCTTGTGCCCAGGTCCTCCCATGGATGGTTATGGCGGAGGCACCTGCCATCTCACTCATTTGTGCAAAATCAAGGGCAGTTAATTGATTTTGATTGATACCTGCCCTTGTTTTTACCGTCACCGGTACTGCACTGTTTTTGCATACTGCTTTGATTATCTGCTCTGCCAAGCCAATATCTTTCATTAGGGCAGAGCCAGCACCTTTTTTGGTAACTTTTTTTACCGGACAACCCATATTGATATCAATAAATGTGGGTTCGTACTCGTTGAGTAAAAGGGCGGCCCTCCCCATCATCTCAGGATCTGCACCGAAAAGTTGAAAAGAGATGGGCTTGTCTTCCTCTGTTGAGGCAAGCATTTTTTTTGTCTTTTCCTGGCCGTAGCATAAGCCATGGCAACTGATCATCTCAGAAACAGCAAGCCCTGCACCAAATTCACGACAAAGCAGTCGAAATGGAAGATCTGTATATCCTGCAAGGGGTGCCAAAATCAGTTTCGACTTAATGGAACTATTTGCTATTGTTAACATATTTTTACTACTGTTTTTTTTTGGAAAACGAGTTAGAGTCGTGCGCAATTAGTCTGCGATATGTTTTCCTGGCGTTTAGAGCAAAATGTTTTGGTGGGCTATTCTACTTATCTGTTGTTACGTATTAGTATTATTATATAATTTTATCAGCCATTTTATTCAGCTCTATAATGGAGATTCAAATGACCCTGCACCTTACTATGCAATCCAGTGAATTGTCCAGCGATGAGTTACGCAGCCTGCAGGACATGCGTACCCGCTGTTCTAAAAATATCCTTCTTTCAACCTCCCTTGCAGGTTCTGGTCATCCTGGAGGTTCCCTGTCAACCCTAGATAATTTGTTGGTTACCTACGCCTGCATGCGTCATGATCCAAGTAATCCCCAAATGGAGGAGCGGGACAGGGTGATAATGAGTATTGGCCACGTTTCTCCAGGAGTCTACGCGACCCTTGCTGAGTATGGCTATTTTACCGAAAAAGACTTTCTCACCGGTTTTCGTCGAACTGGATCCGGTTTTCCCGGACATGTGGAGCGTATTGTTCCAGGTGTTGAGTGGGATACCGGTAACCTTGGCCAGGGGCTTTCCACCGCCGTGGGGCTGGCCCATGGTTTTAAAATTCAAAAAAAAGCAAATCAAGTAATTTGCTTTATGGGAGATGGTGAGCAGCAGAAGGGGCAGATTATTGAAGCCATTCGTTACGCCGCAAAATATAACCTTGATAACCTGATTGTAGTGATTGATCGAAATCACTTGCAGATTTGTGGAACAACTGAAGAGGTGATGCCTCAATCCATTCGATCCATGTATGCCACCAATAAGTGGGATGTACAGTATCTGGCAGATGGGCACGATACCAATGCGTATTATAAGGCGTTTTCCAAAGCGTATGCAAAGAATGATGGTGTTCCTACGGTGATAGTTTCCAGGACCACCATGGGTAAGGGGATCTCCTTTATGGAGAATATTGCGAAGTATCATGGGTCTCCCCTTGACCGTGAATCGGTGGCTAAAGCCATGGCTGAACTAGGTGTCGAGGATGAGTTTGATGCATATGCAGCACTTCGAGAAAATCCAGTGGATACCAGTACCATTCAACAATATGTTGCTAAAAAACAGGAGATTGTAGCGGGTGATGCCATTGTGTATGGGGCGGATACAACGCTGGATTGCCGGTCTGCATACGGAAATGCGTTGCTATCCCTTGCCGAGGCTAATAATGAAGATAACGCCATGCGCATTGCCGGGATTTCATGTGATCTGGAAGGTTCTGTAAAGATGGGGGGCTTTCATAAGCACTCCCCTGCTGCCTATATCGAGACGGGCATTCAGGAACATCATGCGGCCACCATGGCTGGTGCACTCTCAAGCCTTGGACTGGTAACGTTTTTTAGTACCTTTGGTGCCTTTGCCGTGTCTGAAGTATATAACCAGAATCGCTTAAATGATTTCAATCATGCCAGTGTGAAGGTGGTTGCCACCCATGTGGGGCTTGATGTGGGAGAGGATGGTCCCACCCACCAGTGTATTGACTATCTTGGATTATTTCGCAACTATTTCAGATCTTCAGTTTTTATGCCTGCTGATCCGAATCAGACGGATCGAATTATTCGTTATGTGGCGACAACGAGCGGGAATGTTTTCGTTGGAATGGGTCGTTCCAAAATGAAAATGATCTGCAGGGAAGACGGCACGCCATATTTTGATGATAGGTATAGCTTTCAAGCTGGTAAGGGAGACTGGCTACGTGAGGGGACGGATGGCACTATCATCACCTTTGGTACCGTTACCGCAGCTGCTATGGATGCCTGGCAGATTCTAAAAGATGAAGGGTATGCAGTGGGAGTGCTTAATATGGCTTCTCTGGTACCGATGGACACAGAAGCGGTACTGCAGGCAGCAAAGACAAAAGCTGTGTTAACCGCTGAGGATCATCACATGGATACAGGGCTTGGCAGCATGGTGGCCACTGTGCTTGCAGAAGCTGGAGAAGGGATACGCTTCAAACGTCTTGGAGTGACTCGCTATGGAGGTTCAGGTAAACCTTCTGAACTGTACGCCAGCCAAGGATTAGATGGGAAATCCATTGCAGAAAAAATGAAGGCAATGCTTGAGTAGACACTGCAGATATGGAATGTAGCTGGTACAGGCGAGGATTACTTAGCCAGCTACATGTCTTTTCCAAACTAATTTTTATCAAGAAAATTTTTGGAGAGCACAATAAAAGAAGGGTAGGGTAGGAACGGTGAAATGATATCATTAAGTATAATAGGGGGAGCTATCTCAATAATCGATAAATGATCAATTTTTGATTTTGTACCCTATTCGCCATATTCATAAGCACCAATATCAGGGGTGTCACGATCTCTTGGGATTTGCAGTATATCAACCATCGGACTTAAATCGCTTGAACCCGAATCAATGGCAGATGATCCTTCTTTGAGCCTGAAATCAAAATGTGTAGGATCAATAAAGTGGGCATAGTCGTTGATAATAATATTGTGATCCACCAAGGCCCCGCCGGAGAGACCTCTATCTGTTGTGCTAATATCCGTTGCAAAGTTGTTTCGGATAATATTGCCCGATCCTTCGGTACCATTTTTGTGGGGATATACTCGAATTGGCGCACCAATCGGCTCGATGCTGGAATTAAAGAGGGAAAGGACGGTATTGTTGATTATTCGGCAATCTCTGGCACCATAAAATGAAATTCCATGGTGTGTATTTGTTACAATAACATTATTTTCCACAACGCTTTCTTCGTACCAACCATCGAACATACCAATGCCCTGTACTTTTTTTAAGAGTGGATCCTGGTCGTTTTCTGTAAGAATAAGGGTATTTACTCTGATTTCCATTCCCTTGATGGGTGGTCCAAAGGTCCATGCTTGAATCATGTCTTTATGGCTTTTATCCACCGTGTAAATATTTTTAATGGTGTTACCTTCAATCGTAACATAACTTGATCCGTCGTTTTGGATACCATCACCCGATATTTTATTTATCGTGCAATTCTTGATGGTTGTATGGTCTGCTTTTTCTATTTTTACTCCGTTATGGACATGAAAAATAGAAACATTTTCAATGACAGTGTGCTCAGCTTCTGTATGAATTGCTCCCGGCGCAAAGTGTAGCCAATCTTCTGCATTCCATCCCGAGACATCCTCTTTCCCAAATAATACACTATTTTTTATCGATATGTTTGATGATGGTCCAGTCCAGTTGTGGCTCTCTACCAGGAAGAGAATTTTTTTGTTGTAAGGTTCAATGTAACTCGGGCTGATGGAAATTCCTTCAAACGCCCAGTTAGAGGCTGACCTTAGAAAAATTCTGCCGAAAGTAGGATGCTCCCCAGCTTCAGCTTTGATCGTGATCCAATCGCTATTATTCGCTCCTATTATCTTGAGATTACCGTGATGTCCTGATAGGAGGTACAACGTATCCCCAGGTTTAACAGGCGCATTGGGGTTTTTTATGACCAGTGTTTTGGGAGAAGAACTGTATGATGGCTTCCAGACCTGTGTCTGAATTCTTTTTGAATTCCACACATCTTCAAGGCTTGACCAAGGATCTGTTTTAGTCCCACTTCCTTCCATGGAGCCATGAACGGGGTCGAGGTAGAAATCTGTCGCCCACGCTATACACGGAAAAAAAAGTACCAGCAGGAGGGGAATACATTGAATTGAAAAAGGTTTTTGAACTGGCATGGGCTTAATGAGTTTTGTTTAAAGAAAGCTGGAGAGTATTTCCTATATTCTTAAAACTTGTGTGACATGACCAAACGGCCCCACTTTTTTGTTTGGATACCGTGTCGAATCGCTTTTGCAGGATTCCCTGCAACAATGGTATTGCTTGGCACATCTTTGGTTACCACTGCTCCGGCAGCCACTATGGACTCATCGCCAATGGTAACGCCTGGGAGGATAAGGCATTGCGCTCCAATAAAACAATTTTTGCCTATTTTTACATCACCTTTTATGTTTCGTGCCATATCGTGGCAAAGAATTGTTGCCCCAAACGCGAGGTATGAGCCATCCCCAATAAAAATTCCTGTGGGATTGCGTTTGTCAAGATTTGCTTTTAGTGATATGCGAACGTCTTTACCGATGGTCATCCTGCAAATTTTTCGTAAATAAATATTTTGCATATGGAGGAGCAGATGTCTCGTGTTGACCAGAAAAGACTGTATATATCTATTTGCAAGCATGGGATTTTGGATGTTACGGATGATTGGGTTTGGAGACTATTTCTCTAATTTTGTTGTTAAGGGCTGTATACGCTTTATCGTTCCAATGCAATGCGTCACTGGCATAGGCTGTGTTCCAAGATCCACTGTTGTTTTGGTAAAAAAGGGTCTTCATATCAATAACAGAGAGGTTGGGAAGTCGTTTGTTGAGTAGTTCTATGGAGAGTCGTTCGGCGGCCATTTCTATATCATTACCCCAAAGTATTTGTTTTGCAAAACTTGGTGAAATCGGTGGTACGACAGTAAGGAGTATGATATGACTACCGTTGGTTGAAAGTTGATCTATGGTTTTTGATATATTGACTAATACTTTACTCTGCGCTTGTTGTTTTTCATTATTTGATAGCAGACTTATGGCGACAAGATCATTGATCCCCACTTGAAGTATATACCATTCAGGTGCAATGGGAGAAACTATGTTTTTGGCAAGATGTAAAGTTTCAAGAGATGTTGCTCCAGCAACTCCATAATTGATGGTTATATACTGTGGGCCAAAATCTGGAGTTCCCCAATGTAGAATTCTGGAATCTCCCAGTAAAACGATATGCTTTTTTGTTGCTACTCTTTTTATCTGATGCGTCTTCTTTATTTGATTATTGTGAAGTCGCTTCAGTTTTTTTTGCTTGTAGAAGAAGAAAGTGGTTGAGCATACAATGGATAATAGAAATAGACAGGCAAGCACTATAAACATTACGTTTTTCATAGAAATGTCCTATTCTGGTGGGCAGGAATGAAGCTCCTGGTCACTCAAGCTTTTTCTAGAGTAACAGTTGTTTTGTATTATTGCTACAAAAGGTGTTTTGCAGCTAAGTAACTACCCACGATTGATGAAAGAGGTGATACAGTTTGCATAGTACAACCCCAGCATTTTTGGCCCTTCTTTTTTGCCTGAGTGTAGCTATCATCGTGGTAAAAAAAGAGAATGTGGTGGTGCCGCTGATCATCTCAATGTGTTTTTTGCCTGCAGATATATCTGTAAAAGTGGGAACCCTAGATTTTTACGCTGTCCGAGTAATCGCATTGATTGGTATATTACGAATTTATGCCTGTGGTGAACATGGTAGAATACGTTTAAATACTATTGATCACTATTTTATCGCGTACAATCTACTGGGGACAGTAATTTATTTGCTGGCCAGTCAAAACAAAGTAGGTGCATTGATTTTTAAGAGTGGGGTCTTCGTCGACAGTATTATCATTTATTTATTCATTAGATACTCCATTTATTCAAGGGAAAGTATATATTTAATAATGAAAACATTTGCTGTTTGCGTCTTGATATTACTTCCTTTTACAGTATTTGAGTTTTATTCGGCAAAAAATTTGTTCTCAATTTTAGGACGAAGTGCAATTTCTGTTCGTGATGGGGAAATCCGGGCGGCTGGTACATTTAGTCATGCAATTTTATATGGTTCATTTGCTGCGGCGTTGGTTCCATTCTTATGGGCAGATTATAAATTTGAAAAAAGTAAGCTCAAGCTTCTCTCTGTTTTTTGTTGTGTGTTCATTGTGTACGCCTCTTCTTCCAGCGGGCCCATTGTAGCACTTGCTGGGATGGTTTGTTTTCTTATTTTTTTTAGATGGAAACAGTACAGTTCCTTATTAGCAAAGGGGATTTTTTTTACCGCTCTTTTTATCCACTTGGTAAGAGAGTCCCCCATTTGGCATTTTATGTATGTCAGAATATCTATTAAAGGGAGTTCAACGGGGTACCATAGATATTTGTTGGTGGATGCGGCAGTGAAAGAATTTTGGAATTGGTGGCTTCTTGGTTATGGTGATGCCGGTCCACAGTGGCATACCAAATATTGGCCACATACTTATGCCAGATTTACCGATGTTACGAACCACTACTTACTGGAAGGTGTTCGTGGTGGTTTTTTTACGATGCTACTGTTTATGTTGCTATGTTATAAGGCCATCAAAATATTGGTTACCCATTCAAAATATCAAGAAGATTTACCAGGGCAATGGCTATGGTGGGGGATAGCTGTGATGATGATGGGGCACTGTATATCTTTTTTATCTGTTGCATATTTTGGTCAGATAACCATGTTGTTGTATTTGACCATAGCTCTAGCGGCATATGCGTATGATGAGCATTACCAGTTGGCTGATGGATAGTCTTAGAGAAGTGATATGCTCCTTTCAGTAATAATCGTTAGTTATAATACCTGTGAGCTTACTTTGAAAGCTTTGCGTTCCGTCCTGGCAGTTGATCCTGCTTCTTTTCCTTATGAAGTTATTGTTTTCGATAATAATTCCTCAGATAACTCAGTGGAGGAAATTCGGAATGTGTTTCAGGATAAGGTCCATCTTATTGCCAGTAAAGAGAATATCGGCTTTGCTAGAGGAAACAATGCTGCTGTTAAAACAGCCATAGGTAAATATGTGTTGCTGCTTAATCCTGACACCCTGGTGTTGGATAACGCAATAGAAAATTTGATATTGTTTGCAAAAAAACGACCGGATGCAAAAATATGGGGTGGAAAAACCTCCTTTGCAGATGGTACTTTAAATCCATCTTCATGCTGGCAAAAACAGACCTTGTGGACTCTTCTATGTCAGGTAACTGGCCTGAGTTCTTTGTTTCGAAAAACAACTCTCTTTAACCCTGAGGGAATAGGAGGGTGGGACAGGGAAGGGGTTCGCAAGGTGGATATCGTGTCGGGTTGTTTTTTTCTCATTACAAAAGCATTTTGGGAGGAAATGGGTGGCTTTGATCCTGAGTTTTTTATGTATGGTGAAGAAGCGGATCTCTGCCTGCGCGCTGGAAAACGTGGCGCAAAACCCATGGTGACATCTGCTGCGGCAATTATTCATTATGGTGGAGCATCTGAGAAGGTTAGAGCTGATAAGATTGTACGATTGATGAAAGCGAAAATGATGCTTATTCGTCGCCATTTCAAAGCTTCTGCTGTTCCATTTGGAGTTGCAATGCTTGCCGGATGGCCATTGAGTCGTTACGTTTTCCATGGAGTGCTGTTTTTGGTGGGGAGGAAAAACTCGTCTTTGGGAAAAGAAGTGTGGGGAACAGTCTGGCGGCGGCGTATGGAATGGCTGAAGCAATAAGACATTGTTGCCCATTTGTATAGCAGAGAATAGCAGTCAAGGTGGTCGGTATGGCTTCACTTATCATTCCAGCACATAATGAAGAATCTGTTATTGCTGAAACAGTGCACGTGCTGATGCCCCTCGTCCATTCTGGTGAGATTGAGCTGATAGTTGTTTGTAACGGCTGTACAGATAAGACAGCAACAGTCGTAGCATCTTTTGGCAAAAGAGTAAAATGTATTGAAACGTCAGTTGCCTCAAAAACCCATGCCCTTAATTTGGGTGATGAGGTGGCAAGTGGTTTTCCTAGGATTTATTTGGATGCCGATGTGATTCTTTCACCAGAATCTGTAAGGGCACTTGTCGGTGAGCTTTTACAGGAGCGCTATTTAGCAGTTTCATCTACCATGCAAATGGATTTTTCCGGATCATCGTGGGCAGTAAAGAGTTTTTATTGTATATGGCAGCAGTTATCGTATGTGCAAGAAGGAATGATAGGTACGGGGGTGTATGCGTTGTCAGAAAAAGGGCGCAAACGATTTACAACATTTCCAGATGTGATAGCTGATGATGGGTATATCCGGGCAATATTTCTTGCTAAGGAGAGAGGGACAGCCAGTGACTGTTATTCCATCGTGCGTTCTCCTGCAACGCTTGCTGATTTAGTGAAAATAAAGACCAGGAGCAGACTGGGCAGATACGAACTGATTAAGAAGTTTCCAGAGCTTGCAAGTAGTGAGGAAAAAAAATATGGGTCGGCTTTTTTTTCGTTGCTTATAAAAGGAAATAACTGGCCAAAGATACCGATTTATTTTTTCGTAAATATAGTGTCTAGGATGAAAGCAAAATCGTATCATAAAAGGCATGGCTACAAGGGGTGGGAGCGTGATATGAGTACCCGAAAGAAGGCCGAAAAAGGGGAAGCTGCAAAAGAAGAGTAGGGGAAAGAGGGCTTATCGTATATTCCACTGATAAATGGAAATTACACTATACTGGGTATGTCCTTTTTTGCCGGTGAGGATTTCCCCATCTGCCTCAGACCAGGCATGGGCCTGCACAGTTTGATTGTTTGTGGTGCTCTTCATAACCCCAAGGTAGAAAATACCGGGAATATTTCTTCTTTGCAGCATTTTATAGGCACAAAGAGATTGGGCCAGACATGCGCTCTCCCAGGGAGTGTTGTTGGCGGCAGTGCGAATGGCCTTACCTATCTTTCTTGTAAGTTTTGTTCCGCCATATGCTTTGATAGATACCTCTTTCTTGTCGTTGTGGTGAATCAGCCCTTTGGTGACCTGTTTAAATGAAAAGAGAAGAATTGCAGCTCGCATCATTCCCAGGGTGAAATAGGCTTCGATAAAAAGAAGCTTTTCCTGTAAGGAGAGTCTAGCGAATTGGAAGGTTTTTCTTAGCATTGTATGCCTGCAAGAAAAAAAAAGGGCACTTCCCATGGAAGTACCCTTTTTCTACTTGAGAGAATGCGTCACTATTTGTTCTGTTTAGCCAGCTTGTCCAGGGTTTTAATATAAACCTTTTCTGAAAGATCATCGATAATGGTGGTCAGTGCCTCTTTTTCATTATCAGCACTTTCACTGGAGGTGGCGCCAACTTTATACTCTTCACTCCACGTTTCTTTACCTACCTCAAATAAAATCTTATCATTTTCAACGTCTTTTAAGATATATCGTACAGTGAGCAAGACCTTGACTTCAGTTGCATCGTTTCCAGAACCGTAGGAGAGACTTGGGAGATCAATGGAGACAATTTCACCGGCAAGGATAAGCTGCGAGCCATCTTTACCCTTGTTGATGGTAATGGAATCAGATTTTTGAAACCAGCTTATCATGGATTGATAGATCTTGGCATCCAACAGCAATTCATTGGTACGGTTGTGCCAACTGGGAATATATAATGTTTTGCTGGGGCCCGAATATGCATAAGGGCTATGATACCCACAAGAAGAAAGGACCAAACTGCTAATAATAAGAATCAATGGAAGTACTATTTTTTTCATGTTCAACTGATTGCTCCACAGAAATGGATGATAATTGTATTGCCCCGTTAAAGGCCACTTTGAATGCTAGCCTTAAACGACAATATTAACAAGTTTCTTCTTCACGACAATAACTTTTTTGATTGTTTGCCCATTAATAAATTTTAAGGCATTGGGATCTTCCAGAGCCAGTTTCTCAAGGGTAGCATCATCGGTGTCTGCTGGAACCTGGAGTCTTGATCGCACCTTTCCCTTTACTTGCACGACAATGGTGAGTTCGTCCTCTTTAGCCGCTTTTTCATCCCAAACCGGCCAATCTTGCGTGTCTATTGCGCTTTTCGGATGAATCATCGCCCAGAGTTCAGCACAAAAATGGGGAGTCATGGGACTTAGCAGGAGAAGTATGGTATCAACAGCTTCAAGGAGAAGTGCTTGATTAAGTGGCCCATCTTTTTCTGCTCCAGAAAGGATGGAGAGGGTATTAAACAGCTCCATTACTCCACTGATGGCCGTATTGAAATGGAAATTTTGTTCTATATTGTCCGTAACCCTTCGAATGGTCTGATGGGTTTTTCGGTGTAACTCTCTCTCCTTTGCAGAAAGCTTAGCTGGCAACTTGGCCGAGTCAGCTTCTGCAAGCGTCGTAAGATGATTATGAACAAAACGGTATATACGGCTTAAAAAACGATAACAGCCTTCAACACCCTTTGCATTCCACTCAAGATCTTTTTCAGGGGGAGCTGCAAAAAGGCTGAAAAGCCTTGTGGTATCGGCGCCATATTCGTTGATAAGATCATTTGGATCTACCACATTCCCCTTTGATTTTGACATTTTAGAACCATCTTTGATCACCATTCCCTGGGTGAGAAGGTTGGTGAAAGGCTCATCGATATCCAGGTAGCCAAGATCCCGTAGAACTTTTGTGAAAAACCGGGAATAGAGGAGGTGAAGAATAGCGTGTTCAACACCGCCAATATATTGATCAACCGGTAACCAGTGGGAAACTTCTTCCTTGTTCAGGGGTGACTCGGTAAATCTAGGACTGGCATACCTTGCAAAGTACCATGATGACTCAACAAAGGTATCCATGGTGTCGGTTACACGTCTGGCGCTTTTCCCACATTTTGGGCAGGTGGTTTGTACAAAGCTATCACGCTGGTGCAGTGGAGCGCAGCTACTTTGTCCGGAATCTTTATCTTCTGGTAATGTGACCGGCAATTCCTCAACCGGAACAGGCTGGACGCCGCAGCTATCACAAATAATCATGGGGATGGGAGCGCCCCAGTATCGTTGTCTGGAAATTCCCCAGTCCCGCAAACGATAGGTTATTTTTCCTCGTCCAAAACCTTTTTCTTCAGCAAAGCGAATAACTGCCTGTTGAGCGGCCTTGGAGTCCATGCCGGTAAATGAGCCGGAATCACAGAGTGTTCCAGGTAATGTGGAAGCTGCTTCTAAATCTTCCCCGTTAAGCGTTGCTTCATCGGGTTGAACAACCACTTTAATTGCTAATGCATATTTTTTGGCAAATTCAAAGTCACGTTGATCATGGGCGGGGACGGCCATTACCGCGCCGGTTCCATATCCCATAAGGACAAAATTGGCAACGAAGATGGGAACTTTGTCTCCAGTAAAGGGGTTTAGGCAGTAGCGGCCGGTAAAAATGCCCTCTTTTTCAGTAAGATCCTCGTTTTCCTGTTGCTGTTTTTGTTTAATAATACGCTCTACGAAGGAGTTTACCGCATCGGCTTGCGGATTGTTTTCAAGCAATGTGGCAAGCAGAGGATGTTCGGCAGCTATGGACATAAAGGTGACGCCGAAAATGGTATCCGGTCTGGTTGTGAAAATGGAAAGCGTTTGATCGCTTCCCTCGATGGCAAAATCGCACTCAAGACCGGTGGATTTGCCAATCCAGTTCTTTTGCATGGTAACCACTTTGCTTGGCCAACCATCAAGTTTTTCCAAATCATCGAGCAACTCTTCTGCGTAGTCGGTGATTTTAAAAAACCAGCCATTCATTTCCCGCAAGTTGACTATCTCATCGCAGCGCCAGCAAGCACCATCAATAACCTGCTCGTTGGCAAGTACGGTTTGGCAGGACTCACACCAGTTTACCTTCGTTTCTTTCTGGTAGACCAATCCTTTTGCGTACATTTCAAGGAAAATCTGCTGTTCCCATTTATAGTATTTGGGGTTACAGGTGGCGATTTCCCGTTGCCAGTCGTAAGAAAGACCAAGTTTACGCAACTGGTCCCGCATGTAGTCTATATTTTCATAGGTCCAGCGTGCGGGATGAGAGTTGTTCTTAATGGCAGCATTTTCAGCAGGCAAACCAAATGAGTCCCAGCCCATTGGGTGAAGGACGTTAAACCCACGAAAACGTTTGTAACGGGCAACCACATCACCTATGGAGTAATTTCGAACGTGCCCCATATGAATACGTCCTGAGGGGTACGGAAACATTTCCAAAACGTAATATTTCTCTTTTGAATCGTCGATTGTCGTTCTATAGGTAGCATTTTGTAACCAGTGTTGTTGCCACTTTGTTTCAATGCTTTTGGGATCGTACTCAGTGTTACTTACGTTATCTATGGACATGGGAAAGTCTCTTTATATATTTGCTCTATTCGTTACTCTACGTGAAAACCCGTTGGCTCATCAAAGGAGCTGAGGTTTTCAAACATAGTAAATTCTTTGATAAATGTTAACTTAACAGTACCCGTTGGCCCATTTCTTTGTTTACCGATGATGATTTCGGAGATACCCTTTTGTGGGTTGTCTTCGGCCTTGTTGTACACCTCATCACGGTAGATAAAACAGATCACATCCGCATCTTGTTCAATGGCTCCCGATTCACGTAAGTCAGACATAATAGGGCGTTTATCTGTTCTGCTTTCAAGGCCACGATTGAGCTGGGAAAGGGCTATGACGGGGACTTGCAGCTCTTTGGCCATGGCTTTTAAACTTCTAGATATTTCACTTATTTCCTGGGTCCTGTTTTCGATACTGGATCGTCCCCGCATGAGTTGTAAGTAGTCAACGATAACCAGCCCCAAAGGATGTTGCGCTGAGAGTCTTCGCACCTTGGCCCGCATCTCAAGTACTGAGATTGCAGGAGTATCATCTATATACATGGGAGATTCTTCAAGCATTCCCACGGCGCGTGTTAGCTTGGGCCAGTCATCATCCTGTAGGCGACCCGTTCGCACCCGTTGGGAATCGACATGGCCGGCAGAACAGAGAAGGCGCATGGCCAGCTGTTCCTTTGACATTTCAAGGCTAAATACTGCAACTCCTATTTTGTCAATTAGCGCAGCATTTTGGGCAATATTCATTGCAAAGGCCGTTTTTCCCATTGATGGACGGCCAGCAAGAATTATCAAATCGGATGGTTGCAACCCGGCAGTCATCTTGTCAAGTTCAATAAATCCGGTGGGAACACCGGTGATAAGCTCTTTTCGCTGGGAGAGTTGTTCCACCGATTCAAAAGCGCTGGGGATAATTTTCTTTAAAGGAGTAAAACTTTGGTTGGATTTAGCCCGTGCTATTTCAAAAATAGCCTGTTCGGCATCATCGACCAGGGTGTCAATTTCACCCTGTTCTTCATAGCAACGGCTGGCGATGTCCGTATTGACAGAAATAAGGTTTCTTAATACTGCCTTCTGACGAATAATTTTTGCATAGTAGAGCAGGTTTGAAGTAACGGGGACAATGGAGGTGAGGGTGGCAAGATAACTTATGCCTCCTGCGTCCTCAAGCTGATTTCTATCCTTTAACAGGTTGGAAATGGTGATAATATCCTGCGGTTCATTTTTTTCAAAGAGCAGGATCATTACCTCAAAAATCAGCTTATGATTGTCCTTATAAAAATCATCGCTGGAAAGGAGTTCAAGAACTGCCGATAACGAGTGATCGCTTAAAAGAATTGTACCAAGAACAGATTGTTCCGCCTCAATATTCTGGGGGGGGACCCTGCCTTTGATGGCACTGGCAGTGGGGCCGGTTGTCTGGTTGATAAAAGCAGCGGGAGGGGGACTGTTCATCGCAATTCCAGAATACTGTTTTGCCGTATTATACGGCAGGCACAAAACGACAACACACCGTACAAAGCGGAAAATGCTCTTTTACAGTGTGTTGTATGATTGTCATGTTTACCAAAAAACAAGACAATAGAGGGAAATTAGGCTTCTTCAGTTTCCTTCAACGGGACGACCTGTACCGTGATATCAACGCTGGTTTGAAAACCAACCTTACATGATACAATATTTTCACCCAATGATTTAATAGGTTCAACAAGCAGTATCTGTTTCTTCTCCAGCTCAACCCCGGTCTCTTCAGCAAGTTTTTTACAAATGTCTGATTCGGTGACTGAACCAAAAAGGCGTTCGTCGTCACTGGTAAGCATGCCAATACTGATCACTGTGCCCGCGAGTTTTTTTGCAAGTTTTTCAGCTTCCGCTATATCGGCTTTAATCCTGGCTTCAATTTCCGCTTTGTTTTGTTCAACTTCTGCAATATTGGCAGGAGTTGCAAATACTGCTTTGCCCTTCGGGAGAAGATAATTACGCCCGTAACCAGGCTTTACTGTAACAATATCGCCTTCTCTGCCCAGGGTATCAATCGTTTCCTTTAAAATAACTTCCATCGTAGATCTCCTTGAATTCGTACGGCAACCTTTCCGTAATCGTCCGGAAAGGGAATATTTGTATTATAATAAAAGTAAGTTAGCCACCAGAGTGGCTTTGTTACTTGTCAGGTGTACATTCGCCACTGTTTAAGTTTCGCATATCTGTCCAGACATCAACAACTCCCAGAATGCCCAAGAGTATGGCACCCATGGATTGGAACAATAGGATCAGGTAGATTATCGTTCGTAAGAAAATTGGAACATTCCATTTGCTCATATAAAATACCAGAATTGCCATCCCTTGGAAACAGTATATAAGGCAGATGAGAAGAAGTAGGTTGATGCCTAAAACTTTCCCGGCTTCCGCAGGAAGGACCACCAGAATGGCAGACACAATAAGTAACCAGACGAGCTTTTCAGGGAGTACCCAATAGCGATACTCCACCCAAGGTCTAACTCCTGTTTTTTTATAGAGTAAAAGATTACCGCTTACCATGGTTATCCAAGTTATGGTCAAAGCGATGCAGCCCAATATGCCTGGTAATACCTTCGGTAACCAGATTTTCATCTGTGCAAATGTTTGTTGCAAGAGGAAAAGTGACTCCGAAGGAAGTTCCAGCCTTTCTTGATAAATAATCTGCGCATCATCCATGGCCCGGTTGAGCATTTCAATCAGGATACTGTAAGGATGATGCTCCATGCCAAAGGAAAGTATGGAAGTGCTGATAGCCCACGTTCCCACAAGGGCAAGGGTTGCCTTCATACAAGCCATATGCGGAGTATCTTCTCTTTTTACTGAATCTGCCAAGGCAAAGCCAATGGGGAGCAACATCAGTGAAAACAGTAGCTGTTCAATAATCTGAAAGATCAAACCTGCTAAACAAGCCAGTATACACCCAAAAAGAATGTATTTTTTCCCCTTCTCAGCACCATATCGTACGAGATAATAAAAGACCAAAAGGGGAAGGAGCATATGGACCCAGCCAAAAAGTGCTCCCAATATGCCAGGAAGGAGGATAACAACGCTAACCAGTAGAATCTGTTGAACAAATGCGTTTGGCTTGCGTTCTTCGCTTCCTGAATTCATCAACTCTATGCTATTCAGTGCAAACTACCTGGGGGTGTTTCCTGAATAGGGGAGCAGAGCTATCTGTCTTGCCCTTTTAATCGCTTCACAAACCTGACGCTGATGTGTTGCACAGGTTCCAAAAATTCTACGTGGTATTATTTTTCCACGTTCTGTAACAAAATTTCTGAGAACTTTAACGTCCTTATAGTCAATTGTTAACTCTTGATCAGTGCAGAAACGACAGATTCTTTTTCTTTGAAACACTCTTTTTTTAGGGGGCATATTATTCTCCTGACTCTTCACTTTCTAATTCTTCAGCGCTTTCTTCCGCGTCTTCGTCGCTTTTTTCTGCTGCTTCCTCTTCCTGTCTTGCGAGTTTTTCAGCAGCGGCAATTTTAGCGGCCTCGTATGCCTCACGTGCAGCTACAATTCCATCAGCATCAACAAAGTCCGCAATTTTAACTGTCATGTATTTGAGTACTGCGTCGTCAATACGGAATTTACGTTCCATCTCTGCAACGTTATCAGGAGATGTTCCGTAGTCACAGAATACATAATATCCATTGGACTCCTTCTTGATCAGGTAAGCAAGCTTTCGCAACCCCCACTTATCCAGAGCGATGATTTCACCGCCTCCAGATCCAATAATTGCATTCGTGTTTTCTATTACTGTGTTGATTTCATTTTCTCCCAAAGTGGGACGAAGAATGTAAATCGTTTCATACCTACGCATAAGTTCCTCCTCATGGACTCATGGATACAGGGGATAACCCCTAAATGGCCCTTAGTACTCTAAGAGCGAAGAGGTTTTTCACACCATGTGAAAAAGTTCATCTGTTCCTCATATGGGATACAGGTCTTCAAGACGAAACAATAAAAACTACAATGCTTCATTGGATGTGTCAATTTCTTT
The DNA here is from genome assembly GCA_050291935.1 of Desulfocapsaceae bacterium. Taxonomy (GTDB): domain Bacteria; phylum Desulfobacterota; class Desulfobulbia; order Desulfobulbales; family Desulfocapsaceae; genus Desulfocapsa. The sequence continues at coordinate 19,726 of JBNKKR010000007.1, forward strand.
TTTTTGCTTGCTCCTGGGCTTTAATTTCTTCCCATTGTGCCTTCAATTCTTTTTCATTGCGTATTGTTGTATCGCCAAAAACATGGGGGTGACGCCGAATCATTTTTGCAGTAATACCTGTTATAACATCGTCCAGGGAGAATTGGTTTTTTTCCCTGTGTATTTCAGCAAGGAGTGTGATTAAGAACAAAATATCACCTGCTTCTTCACAGATATGTTTCGCGTCCTCGGAGTCGATTGCCTCCAGTAATTCTGTTGTTTCCTCAACAATGTATTTTTTCAGAGTGACAGCGGTTTGCTTTTGGTCCCATGGACATCCATTTTCTCCTCTTAACTGACGAATTGTGTCATAAAAGGCATAAAATGGAATATTTTTTTTACAATTCATATTTACCTTATTGTGTGTTAAATCCTACGTTATTTCTAAAGATTAGGGGATAATGGTTGTTCTTTTTATGGTAAACTGTGGATCTGTCGTTCAAAATTAGGTACTAATAATCATTGACAAGAATATATCCACAAGTTAGTACTGTTTTTCGCTTGCTCTGTGAATTAATTTAATGAGCGCCCCTATATTACACTATAGTTTGCCTTGTGAAGAGTATAAAATTGGTCTACCATTGTGGAAGGCTAATATAATAAATAACCACTTCATCAACAAGAAAGGAGAATGATGATGGACAAAGATGCAAAAAAGAAGATAATGCTCGAAAAGCATAAAGATATAGCAAGAATTGATCAAGAATCGAAGAGAACCCATGGCTGGTACGTACGTGTTCGTTTTCAAGGGAAAACACATTCAAAGTTTTTTTCAGATAAGAAATGTGGCGGCCGATATTCGAGTCTGCTGGCTGCCATTGCCTGGCGTGATTCTACCGAGAAGAAGCTTGGAAAGGTCCGAACAAACAAGCATATAGTTACCGTGAGTAACTCAGGAACCGGAGTAGTTGGTGTGAGACTCAACGAAAAGTTCAATCGTTATGAGGTGAGCTGGGTCACTGTCGAAGGAAAACAAGGAAAAACTTCTGTCTCAGTAAGAAAACATGGTAAAGAAGGTGCCTTTGTTAAGGCCTGTGCCATTCGCCACGAGAAAGAGAAGTTAAGACTCGGCCTGTAAGTGCTGTTCCTGTCTGAGTTTAGATGTGTTCTGACAATCAAAACAATTTGTCTGCTGGAGTTGTTTTTTTAGGGCGTCATCATCGAAACATGTTGACAATCCTCTAAAAAGGGGTTTAAAAGGGGAGTTCTTTTGTCAATGTATAAGAATGAGTGAAGTACCTATATATAATGAGGACGTACTAATGTATGCAATTGTAAAAACAGGCGGGAAACAGTATCAAGTAGCCATAGGTGACCGGCTTCGTGTTGAAAAACTTGAGGGTGCTGTAGGGGATACCGTAGAGCTCGATGATGTGTTGATGGTGGCTGACGGTGATCAGGTCCAGATAGGTCGTCCTGTGGTTGAAAATGCAAAAGTAGTGGCCAAGATTGCCGAGCAGGGAAAGGCCAAAAAGGTTATTATCTTTAAAAAGAAGCGCCGGAAGGGATACAGGCTAAAGAAAGGACATCGCCAGATGTACACGGCCATTCAGATTCAGGAAATAAGTGCCTGATTTGGTAGTAAACTTGTAAATTATTAATTCGCTTATCTCCTTTTTTTTTAGGAGGGCGTGGCGACAAGGAGTAAAGAGATGGCACATAAAAAGGCGGGCGGAAGCTCAAGGAATGGTCGCGACAGTAAGGGACAACGACGTGGGGTAAAACGTTTTGGTGGTGAAGCGGTAACAGCCGGTTCTATCATTGTGCGTCAGGTTGGTACCTCAATTCATCCAGGAACGAATGTGGGTTGTGGAAAAGATTACACCCTCTTTGCCAAAGTTGATGGAGTTGTAACCTTTGAGGATTTTGGCAAAAGAAAAAAAAGGGTGAGTGTTTACCCGGCAGCCTGAAACGGGGCTGTGTAATTTTATATCTTCTTTTGACCCTTTCTATGGAGGGCTAAGAGAACGAGAAAGACAGCTCGACCGTGGCAAATTGTTTGCGGTCGGGCTTTTTTTTTGTTTTTTTCTGTAAGTAGGTGCAGACTTATTGCGATATAGATAACCTGTGTATTATGGATATACTCTCTGGAGTGCATTGATATGAGTTTTGTAGACCATGCTAAATTTCACGTAAAAGCCGGTGACGGTGGTAATGGCTGTGTGAGCTTTAGAAGGGAGAAGTATATCCCAAAGGGCGGACCTGATGGTGGTGATGGCGGCCGTGGTGGAAGTGTTATTGTCGAAAGTTCAAATCGTTTGCATTCATTAATTGATTTTCGTTATAGATCGCATTTTAAGGCTGAGCGAGGGGTCCATGGCAAGGGAAAAGAGATGCATGGGCGCAAGGGAAAGAACTGCATTATTACTGTTCCTGTTGGTTCAGTAATTAAAGATAGTGATACTGGAGAAGTCCTGGCAGATCTGAGTAATGACCAGGAACAGTTTGTGGCGGCTCGTGGTGGAAAAGGGGGACTTGGAAATCCCCATTTTGCTTCTGGTACGAACAGGACTCCCCGTGTGGCAACGGATGGGACAGAAGGTGAACAACGATGGTTGCAAATAGAGTTAAAGCTTATTGCTGATGTAGGGTTGGTCGGATTGCCAAATGCCGGAAAATCAACACTTCTTTCAAAACTTTCAGCAGCAAATCCTAAGGTAGCCGGCTATCCATTTACCACCCTTGAGCCGCAGCTTGGCGTGCTGCATTTTCCCTTTGGCAAATCATGTATAGTCGCAGATATTCCAGGATTGATAGAAGGAGCTCACCGGGGGGTTGGTTTAGGATTTACCTTTTTAAGACACATTGAACGTACACGTGTTCTCTTGCACGTTTTGGACGGGGCAAGTGAGACGGCTGAGCACGATTTCGAGGTGGTTGCTTGCGAACTTGCGGCATATAGCGAGGATCTGAGAAATAGAACAAGTCTTGTGGTTATCAATATGGCGGACCTTGTCGATGCCACTAGACTTAGCAAATTACAGAATATTTTCTTAGAAAAAGGGTATAAATCCTGTATCATTTCCGGCCAGCGAGGGGATGGTATATCTCATTTGAAGGAAGATATCGAAGCGTTGCTTGAATCAATGGAGCATCCTCAACATTAATACACATATGAAAGGCGACATTACTTATAAACAACAGATCAGCCATGAGGAAGGTCTCTATTTACGGCAGAGCTATTTTGACAAGGCTAAGCGTATTGTTGTGAAAGTTGGATCTGCAGTGCTCACCGATATGCATGGAATTGATGCTAAGGTGATAGCAAATATTGCTCGTGAACTGAGCTTTTTAAAAAAGAGTGGGCGTGAAGTTGTTCTTGTAAGTTCCGGTGCCGTTGCTGCTGGTAAACGACAGTTGGCAACAACAGATACAATGAAGATTGGGCTTGCTGAAAAACAGGCCTTGGCGGCGATCGGGCAACCCAGTCTTATGCAGTCCTATGTTGAGGCTTTTGCCAAACATAAACAGAGTGTGGCCCAGGTACTGTTGACCCATCAGGATCTTGAGAATAGGGCTAGTTATCTACGGGTGAGAAACACGCTTTTGACCCTGTTTCGTTTTAATACCATTCCAATCTTAAACGAGAATGACACTGTGGCCGTGGAGGAGTTGCGGTTTGGTGACAATGACACTTTGGCGGCCCTTATCGCAAATTTGATTGATGCGGATATGTTTATCTGCCTAACGGATGTGGTTGGCCTTTACACTGCAAACCCAATGACCCACGAAGATGCTGAGCCGGTATATACCGTTCGGGAAGTGACAAAAGAAATAGAAGCAATGGCCGGAAATGTAAAAAGCAGCATTGGTACCGGTGGAATGCGATCGAAGATCAACGCCGCAAAAATTGTGGCCCATGGTAGTGGCGCCTCATTTATTGGGCCAGGGAAAAAAGATTCGATTCTGCAACACCTTTTTAGTGGAGAGATGATCGGGACATTCTTTTTGCCGGCAGCGGGTAAAAGCAAACCACGTAAACAGTGGATTGAACATGTTTTGCGTCCCAAAGGAAAGTTGGTTGTGGATGAAGGTGCGCGCCGGGCCATTGTCGAGGGTGGATGTAGTTTGCTTCCTTCAGGCGTTATCAGGGTGATTGGCTCGTTTGAGGTGGGAGACGCCGTGCAATGTGTCGACGAAAATGATACCGTCCTTGCCACCGGGTTGATTAATTATGGGGCTGCAGATCTTGATCGAATTAAACGGCATCAAACCAAAGATATTGAAAAGATACTTGGTGGCAAAGACTACGATGAAGTGATCCATCGCGACAATTTGGTGTTAGTCTGATTGGGAAGTGTATGGAATAAAAAGAGCACCATGGAAAACAGGGGAAAAGGATATGAGTGAACTTGAAACGGTTGTTGTGTCAATGGCCCAGGCTGCCAAAAAGGCAGCAAGGAGTCTTGTGGGGCTGTCAAGTGAAGCGAAAAACAATGTTTTGCTGCAAATGGCTGAAGGGATAGAAAAAAAACGAGTATTTATTCAGGACGAAAATAAAAAAGACCTGGAGGCTGGAAAGAAAAAGGGACTTTCTGCTGCGATGCTTGATCGTCTGGAACTCAGTGATGCTGTTATCCTATCCATGATGAATGGGCTTCGGGAAGTGGCTGCTTTGGGCGATCCTGTTGGAGAAGTTGAAAATTTGGTTAAGCGCCCCAACGGCTTACTTGTCGGACGAATGCGAGTTCCATTGGGCGTTATCGGGATGATATATGAATCACGTCCAAACGTAACCGTGGATGCGGCTGCGCTTTGTCTAAAGGCGGGTAATGCGGTGGTATTGCGTGGTGGGTCTGAGGCCATCCACTCAAATATGGCCCTGGCAGAGGTGTTGCAAGAGGTGCTTAGTAGCAATGGCGTGGATAGTGGTGCAATTCAGGTTATTCCGGTAACCGATCGGGAGGCCGTTACTCTTTTACTTGCTCAGGAAAAATATCTGGACTTGATTATTCCAAGAGGAGGTGAGGGCCTGATCCGTTTCGTTGCCGAAACATCTAAAATCCCAGTGCTAAAACACTATAAAGGAGTTTGCCATATCTACGTTGACAGTGAGGCGGACCAAGGAAAGGCAACGCCCATTATTATTAATTCAAAAGTGCAGCGCCCGGGGGTGTGTAACGCCCTTGAGGGGTTATTGATCCATCAGGATATTGCAGAAGAATATCTTCCAGCACTTGCTGAGGTGCTTGCTGGTAAAGGGGTAACTTTGTTAGGATGCCAGAAGTCGGTCCAGATTGTACCAAGCATCACGCCAGCCATGGAAAGCGATTGGGGAACAGAATTTCTTGATTTAAGACTCTGTGTGAAGGTGGTCACCGGGATGGATGAAGCGCTTTTGTATATCAATACCTTTGGGTCAAATCATACTGATAACATAGTGACAGAAAACTATTCAAAGGCGCAACGATTTATTACAGAAGTGGATGCGTCGGCGGTAATGGTAAATGCTTCCACACGCTTTAATGACGGCGGACAACTTGGTCTGGGAACAGAGATCGGCATTTCAACCACCAAATTGCACGCCTATGGTCCAATGGGACTTACGGAATTGACAACCCGCAAATTTATTGTATATGGCCAGGGACAGGTTAGGGTTTGATTCGTAAAACCGGTATTTTAGGCGGGACATTTGATCCTGTGCACAATGGACATATTGCCCTTGCCAAGACAGCAAAAGAAGTTTGCTCTTTGGATGATGTGCTGTTGCTGCCAGCGCCTTTACCTCCCCATAAACGTGATGTTTTGCTTTCTTCCTATGCTGATCGGGTTGCAATGCTTGAGATTGCCGTGGCAGACCATGATGACTTGTCGGTATCAACCCTTGAGCAGCTTTTACCGACGCCTTCCTATACAATTGATACCTTGCAATACCTGAAGCTACATTCCCCTGATAGTGTAGAGTTGTATTTTCTCTGTGGTTCTGATACTTTTCTTGATATCAGGTCATGGAAAGAGTATGAGCATGTGCTTGCAGGGTGTAATTTTATCGTGTTTTCACGGGAAGGAGAATCTACTGCGCGACTGGTTGCGCTTTTTGATACGTTGGGTTTTACGAAGAAGAATAAAGTGTGTTGGCAGCATGGTACCAGTGCAAAGAAAGTATATCATATTGACACTAATCTTCCTGCAGTATCATCTTCAGCCATTCGTAAACAAGTCGCACAATCTCACTCAGTAGAGCATCTGCTTCCGGCAAAGGTTGCGGCGTATATCCAAAAGAAGTGTTTGTATTCCTAGTAAATAATTTGTTTTTTTTAGCATTCTTACCGAGGAAAAGGTTGACTTTATGGCCTTATTTGGTGCTATACTATCTGTGTGCAAATATTCGGCGGTAAAGCGCAGTAACTTGTTGTAGAAGGTGTGTTGGGCAAAGGCTATGGTGAAAATCATAATAGAAGATGCGGAGTTTGAACCTGTAAAACTTCTGGTTGTTGATGACTCTTGGGTGTTGCGGCGTGTGTTGCGTGGTACCCTTTCGCAGAGGGAAGAAATCCAGATAGTTGGTGAGGCAACTAATGGAGTCGAGGCACTGGATCTTGTCTTAAAGCTTCAACCAGATGTTATTCTTCTTGATGTGGAAATGCCAGTGATGGATGGATTGACCACCCTGCAGCATTTAATGATCCATACGCCCACACCGGTAATTATGCTTTCTTCTTTAAGCAAATGGGGAAGCCCTCGCTGCTTTGATGCGTTAAAGTATGGGGCCACAGATTTTGTCTCTAAAAATATATTTTTTCAGGATATTGATGGGACAGCGCATTCAAAACTTGTGGTTGGGAAGATTTTAGCTGCGGCTGCGACAACGGTGAGTTCCGTTGACCCCATGCGGATGAACGCAAAAAGTGCTTCTCCAACAGTTATTGAACGGGTTGTTTTTTGTGAAGAGTGTGGAACTCGTAATAGTGTAAAGACATCACCCACCGAGGCATATTCCATAAGGTGTGTAAATTGCGGTGACGAGATCACCCCTGTCCTTGATCAGCGTTTTCGAAGAATGAATTATGTGAGCGTTATTGGGGCAGGAAAGAGTAGCTATGGGAATTTATTAAAGATCCTGCCGGAGTTGAGCCCTGACATGGGCGGTGCACTTTTTATTACGGTTTTGGATGAAATGGAACATGTGAAATCATTTGTGAAATATTTGGATTCCATAAGTGATTTTCAAGTAACTGTTGGGGAAAATGGCGTCACTGTCGAGGGCGGATTTTGTTATCTTTTTTCCGGTGAGCAACGGGTTACTCTTTCACCTTATTCCGGTTCCTACAATTTGAAGATTGAAAATAGAAATGAGATGGAGAGTGAGGGGATTGATACTCTCATGACCTCTGTGAGTGCACTTCTTGGGGATAAGGTCCTTGGTATTCTTCTCTCCGGTGACAATACGGATGGCCAATACGGTTTGAAACAGATTTTGCTCCACAATGGAACTGCTTTGTTATTAAACCCAAAATATTGTTTACAAAAAAGCATGGTTGATGGCTTGGCTGCCAAATATAAAATAGCGGACGGTCTGGATGAGTTTGGTCTGGCTGCAGAAATCAAAAAAAATCATTTCTTAAACAAGGAACGAGTGGTCACTGCCTGATCCATTTTTCAGCGTATTTAAAGATAATTACCAATGAATGTTTCTAATGATTGAGCGGATATTCTTTATTGATTTTGTTTACTTTGATGGGAGTGGTGGAAATGGATGATGCAACCAAAGCGATGCAGCGAAAGCATCAGCGAGTGATTGTTGATATGATGATAGAGGTGAGTCTGCTGCCCAGCGATGACTCAGCAGATACCGATATTTCAACGTTCTCCTGTACTGGCCGGGATATCAGTGGGGGAGGAATTTCTTTTTATGGAGATGTGTTGTATTCTGAGTATTCTCTTCTCAGGCTTCAAATCCCTCTGCAAACAACAGATGCAAATGACCACGAACAGTTGGAAATGATAAAGGTTATGGGCAAGGTTATGTGGTCCAGAAAGAAAAAGCATGAGGATAGCGGCTATGCGACAGGAGTGCAATTTCTCAATATTTATGAGAACGATTTTAAGCTGCTGGATGAATATGTGAAAAAGCAGCAAATTGTTTAATGCGGAGTTTGACAGCCTGCACTCGTGTAGAGGGAGTTTTGGACACTATTAGGAGGTGGTTTTTGAAGTCATAATGCTCAGGATTGCCTGTGGAATGGTATCTTGTAATTCTGAAGCACTGTAGCCAAAGCCAAGTTTTTCATAGAGAATATCCCCAGCAATACCATGCAAAAAGACTCCCGCAGCGGAAGCTTCTTCACAACTCAAACCTTGACATAACAGCCCTCCGATGACCCCAGTGAGAACATCTCCCATGCCACCAGTTGCCATGCCCGGATTACCGCTTGTGTTGATGTAGGTGTGGCCTGAAGAAGAAGTGATAATGGTACCGGCCCCTTTAAGCACCATGATACAATCATTCCTGTTCATCGAATAAAAATCGCAGGCTACCTTTGCGGCTTGCACCCGGTTATCTTGAATCTCCTCTATGGTTTTTCCAATGAGTCTCGCCATTTCTCCGGGATGAGGGGTGAAAATACGTGGACCGGCGGCTACGGCAAGTGATTCTCGGTTTGCAGCCAGAATATTTAAGGCATCCGCATCAAGCACCATCGGTTTGCGAATGGTTTGGTACAGATCCATTACAAGTTCTGCGGTGCTTGGGTTAGTGCCGATTCCAGGCCCTAGAATAATAGCCTTTTTGTCATCCAGTCCCTGCTTAATGTTAACAAGATCAGCAGCCGTCAAGCAAGTTGCAGACTCATGGAGTGGGATGGTCATGGCTTCAACAAGTAGACTCTCATAGATCGCATTGAGCTCTTTGGGTGCAAAAAGAGTGACTAAGCCAGTACCCGTTCTAAGCCCACTCTTCGCTGCGAGAACCGCTGCTCCTGTTTTTCCAATGGATCCGGCCAGGACTGCCAGGTGACCGTGGCTTCCTTTGTGGACATTTTCTACCCTTTTTAACGGTTGGATAATCCTCGAAACTGTTTCTTTATCCAGAAGTTCCGTGGTGATCTTCGCTTTTTCCATGCATTCTGGTGGAATGCCAATATCGATAACCTTGATTTTACCAGAAAATTCAGGGCCATGGTGGAGCACATGTCCAGGTTTTGCACAACTATATGTCGCAGTGTAGTCGGCACGGACACAGATCTCTTGGATCTTTCCATTATTTGAATCCATTCCGGAAGGGATATCCACCGATACAACGGGCAGACCGCGCACTGAGTCAGAAGAGTTAATAAAGCGTATTACCTCTGCAAAGTGACCGGTGACTGGTCTTGAAAGACCGGTTCCAAATAGGGCGTCAACAATGGAATAGCATGGTTTTCCCCGACTTACGAACTGTTTGTATAAAACGGGAAGTGTTTTTACCCGGGATTCACTATCAATAATATGAAAAGGTAAACGGAGCTTTCGTACGATACGCATATTGGTAGCTGCGTCACCGGTGAGGGAATCGGGCTTCACAAGGAAAAAAAAGATAGGCTGACAGCCCCGTTGATGTAAATGCCTGCCAATCACCAGGCCATCGCCACCATTGTTGCCAGGCCCAATAAAGATAAGTGCAAATGAATTGGTGGGTGTTCCCAACTCCTTAGCCATCATCCGAGTTGTGCCAACACCGGCATTTTCCATCAGAGTGATTCCTGGAATATGAAAATCTTTTATGGCACTCTGATCAAGTCTTCGCGTTTCCTGGGCGTTGGGAAGCTTCATGGTGATGTTTCTTTAGGTATGGAAATAATCAGCTAAGGGTACGGAGGAAAGAAATTGTCGAATCTGCCACCGTTTGCGGGTCACTTGCCGGGTGTTTGATAATTCCTAAATAGTAACGACCCAGTGAAAAAACAAGAATATTATCCCCAGATTGCCGCTCAATACAACAGTAGATATACTTTCTGCCCTGCAGGTCGTCCTCCAATGATTCACAAAGCTTAGCAGTGGTTACAATGGAAGAAGAAAGGATAACAGCATCTTCATAATTTTCGCTTACCACATAGCCATCATTACGAATCAGCATATAGTTGGATACACCCTCGATATCAGCAAGTCTTGAAAAGTCCTTTGTTGTTGCCATTCTATTTGCTTTCTCCGGCTAATGATTGTAAGTTTTCATTGAAAAGGCCTCTGGATACTTCGTCGTCAATCTCTCTTTCCAGAATGGTCAAAAGCTTCGGTAGGGTTTCAAGGGAAGGAGAAAGTTCGCTCCATTTTTCAATGGCATCAACAAAAACAAGTTCGGCGACAGGGCCGATGTGGCGCGCAAGCTCCTCCTGAATCTGCCGCAGAGGTCCCTGCAACTCAGATTCATCATTGAGTAATACATCAACAAGTGATTCTTTCTTTTCTGTCGATTCAGCGGGGGATTCTTCAGCTTCTTGGAAAAAATCATCATCCTCATCCTGTTCAATATTTAACGCCATTTGTACGGTCATTTTTACCATACCTGGACTGAGGGATGGGTGATGGAAGAGAAAGAGCCACTGGTTATCTTCGAAGAGAATTCCAAAGAGAATAAGATCCTTAAAACTGACCTGCAGACTGCCCACATCGTGAAAATGGATGGCCAACATGGATATGACTTTGTTCAGTTTAACACTGACCTGAAGCAGCGAGTCATCGTCACCTATCCCATCAGTTTGATTAGAATAAATTCCTTTTTCAGCGCTGTAAAGAAAGCCCCCATCGACCTCTGGAAGGCTTGCAATGATATCGCTTAATTTGGATTCGTAATCCATGATAACTCCAAAATAGATTAGATTTATGATATGATTCAACGGAATTGTGAGACAATCTCCTTTGGTTAGAGTGTATATTGAAGGATGGTGGCTGTCAAGGAAAAATATATATGGAATCAGGTGGTTAAATAATTGTCATATACTTGTAATATCAAAGGCTACTTTGAAAAGCCGGTATTAGATTTGCGTCAAAGGAATGTAAATAATAAAAAAGCTTAGTATATTAAATAGATGTGGCTTGTAGGGTCAAAATGTGCGTTTATATTTTTGATGGTGATCAAGCAGCTAAGTCAATCGGCGCTTTTTCAAAGTAGCCTAAAATAGGATTGTTTTGATATGGATATAGTTGTATTTCAAGAAAAAAAATCAGCAGAAGCGAAAATTGCGGGTGTTCGGCGTTATGGAAAAGGAATTGTGCTACAAAAGGTTGTTTCCATTGATGCACAGTTATCGGATTTTATTGATGATCCTGAAGATTATATCAGTGACTTATGGAATGCTGATCTTGTATTAAACTACTTAAAACATCCTGATCTGGTGGATCACCTTATCATGCTATGCAGAGAGCAGGGTGTGGTAGTTATTTCACCAGGAATAGGGGGAAGTGGTTTTACCCCTTTTACATGTTGTGGACTCGGTAGGAATAGTGCGCTTGGTTCTTATGGAGAGCAGTTTGGTATTCCGGAGTACAGAATAGAGCTACAGGGAGATATCATTTCGGCCATTGAAGTGCTGCGTGGCGCACCTTGCGGTGCAACGTGGGATGGGTTGCACGATTATATCGGTTCCACAGTGGATGATGTTTTAGTACGTTTGCCAAGACAAGTGCAATATTTTTGTACAGCAGATCCCAGCGCTTTTGATCCGATTTCTGGGAAAAGTAGTGTTCATTATGCTGGCTACGTACATATTGCGGCCCTTAATAAAGCACTATCTGAGGCAAAGAAAAGTTAGACTGCTTCTTTATCTCCATCAAGGAGATCTTTACAAAACTTGCAGGGTTCAAATCCCGATTGGATGGCAAGTGTGACATCTTTAAACTCAATTGTACAGAATTTGCAGTAGTAATGTTCGCAGCCGGGGACATGAAAAACATGACTGTTGACATTACCGTGAATGGTTCCTTCCGTTAAATAGTTGGATGATTTTCGAAGGGCATCTACCCTGCTTGTTTGTAATGAAATAGATGGTTTTGAAGAGCTATCATGGTCGTTCTTCTTCTTTCTGCCAACATGCTGCTTGATAAAACCTATGCTTCTTCTGAAAAAGAGGACAAAAAACGTTTTGAAAGATTCTGGGATAGCAGAACGTTCCATTCCGGTTTGTCGTATGGTATATAGGGTTATCAGGAAGAATGCACTGTTAGGTAACCACATACCTATGTAGACTGGTAGTTGAGTGTCATCTGCCAGAGATTTGCCAAGGGAGAAAAGGACATAATAAAAAACAAAAAAACCTAAACCCAAAGGGATACCAATTGCTTTTTTCCCGGGGCCGGCCAATAGACCAAGAGGTAAACCAAGGAGGCTTAGAATAAAACAACCCACAGGTAAGGTGAGTCGCTTATGCATGGTAATAAGTCTTTTTTTGCCAACTTTTGTATCTGTTCCAAACTGATTAGCTGACTCTCTTAGTTGGGCAAGGGTCATGGCATCTTCGGAGAGCTGGGTGACGTCATTCCCATCAAAGACGGTGGGAGTTTGCAGAGGAATGTTCAGGGTGTAGGTATTAAAACTGACCACCTGCGAGCGGGTTTCGTCTGGTCTATGCAGAGATCCGTCGAATAGGTTGATGGTTACCATCATCTTGTCGATGAAAGCAGTCATATTCCCATGTTTTGACATGGTTATGGTGGGGTAGACCTGCCCCCGCATATCTGAAACCCAGACATTCTTCCATTCGCCACTCTTTTTATCAATGGAGTCAACATATACAACAAGATCACCCAGCGCCTCGGTAAACTGATTTTCTTTAATGCCTTTGTCGATCTTTTCCTTTGCCAATTGAAACATCAGTTGTTTCATCGCTATTTCTGACTTTGGAATCAGGCTGATTGAAAAAAAAGCGGCAATAAGGGCGATGCAAAGAGATACTATGATAACGGGTGGCAGCATTTGGTAAAGACTTATACCACTTGCCCTAAAGGCTAAAATTTCTGCATCTGTTGAAAGTCTGGTAAAAGAGATGATCACCCCCATCATAGCGGCCATGGGGATGGAATAGAGAAACATATTTGGAAAGAGATAACAAAATAACCGCACAAAATCAGGGAAATTGATATCGAGTTCCAATACAACATTTAAAAACGGGATCAGCTTAACGAGGAAAAATACCGAGTTCATTATCAGAAAACTGGCAAAAAAAGGAGCCAGCATCTCTGTTGCCAGATAGCTGTAGAGGAGCGTTGGTATTTTTGCGGATCTTGTCATGGAGCTACGTATCTATAAGTAAAGCAGTTGTTTTATTTTAGAAGTGACAAAATTTCCATAAATCCATGGTCGAGAAAAGAGGCCAGCGATCAATTTTCAGCAGAATGTAGCGGATATTTTAAAAGCTCACAAGAAAGAAAAGGAATACCGGCTTAATGGGGGGTAAAAAAAACAATATAGAATGATCATTGAACAGGCGTGAGAGGGGCTTTTTCATCATCAAACTGTAATGCCTCGACGAGTTTTCCAAGGCTGCTTTCCAGTTCAGCAAGTTCTTTTTGGGAGAGTTTACTTAGACCACTACTCAACTTGCCTTCAGGAGGTGAAGGTGCCTTTTGCAATACGGCTTTTCCTTCTTCGCTGAGATAGAGACGAACTGCGCGTTGATCCGATTTGCTTCTATTGCGATAGACCAGATTCCTATCTTCAAGTTTGTCCAACATGTTTGAGCAGGTGGACCTGTGGATGGATAGAGCTGTGGCAAGTTCAGATACTCTTATGCCAGGATTATTGTTGACTTCGTGCAGCATCCAGAGCCGAACGCTGGATAATCCACAGGCATTTTCTACGCGTTTTGAATGGGCTTGAATGGCCCTGAAAATGATTCTAAGCTGCTGGGTAACAGCGCTTTCTTTGTCTATTTGGCTTACCAATTATTACCTCTTGAAATAGACGTCGTTAAAAAAAATCGTATAGGAGATTAGTAACTTAACGGGCACTTGGAGTTTTTGTGTTATCAGAGGATACACTTGCAAACAATCAGGCAAACCGCCCAATTTACCGAAGCATACCCTATCCAGCAACTACTCAGCACGGGATAATAATTGATTTTGTACTTTTAGAAAACAGAATAAATGGTGGAGAGTAAATTCTCCACCATTTATGTTACAGACTAAAGGTAACCTTGTAAAAAAGCTATTTTACTGCTTTTCTTGCCTCCTCTAACCAGCCCTGCCATTTATCTTTATTTTTAGCTATCCATTCGTCGACATGACGTTCGATATCCTTTTGACTCTTTTCACCCTCATTCATACGTGTATTTTGCTCATTGATATCTGAGAGTGGCAGGGTAAAAACTTCGAAAAATTTTGTTGCCGCAGGATTTGCCGCCATAAATTTTTTATTGGCAACAATTTGAATGTCAGAGACGACAAAACCGAGTTTTACCGGATCTGAAACTGCACCTTCGATACCACTTACTTCCATACGGTCTTTTCCTGCCATTTGTGACTGCTTGGGCATGGTTTTGGGGACATTGATCCACATAACATCTTTCCCAGGTTTTAATTTAAATATGGTCCAGTTAGGAGCCCAAGTGTAAAAAAAGACGGGTTCACCATCTTTATATTCGGCCAAAGCTGAAGCCATTCCAGCCTCATATGCAGCTTTAACAGGATTGATATAATCGGCAAGTTCATAAACATCCATATGATGGGCGATCACTTGCTCACATCCCCAACCGGGAGGACATGCGGTAAGATCGGCTTTTCCGTCCTTGTTTTTATCAAAGGCTTTTTTGACCTCGTCACGTTTAAAGTCATCCAGGGATTGAATATTATATTTTTCCACTTCCTTTTTGGAAACAAGGTAGCCTTGTAAGCCACCGGCCTTGACAACGTAACCTATCTTATCGGCTTTCTCGTAAAAGTCTTTTGGCAGCTGCCCGTCATGGTTGGGGAACCAACCATTTGTCCAGTAATCGACATCACCCAGGGCTACACTTTTGTAAAAAATTGGGTTTTGTAAATCTTTTGGTTTTTTTACGGTGTATCCCAGCTCTTCAAGTCCTCTTCGGACTAACGCTTCCTGGAAAAAACCGGTATTCCAGGTGGCCCTTGCCGGTTGTACCTTTACACCTTCCCCAGGCTTAGTGGCATCTGCGTAAACCGTGCTGACTCCTGTCAGCGTCATTGCCAACAATGCTGCTGTGACCATAGCTTTTTTGAACATTTTTACCTCCATTGTTATTGTTTTTTGCTAAGTGATTGCGTTATTCGATCAAGTATTATGGCGAGTAAGACAATTGAAAGGCCGCCAATTGTTGCAAGCCCAATATCCAGGGTATTAAGACCCAAAACCACGGGAGCGCCGAGTCCGCCAGCTCCGATTAACGCGGCGATAACCACCATGGAAAGGGCCATCATGATTGTTTGGTTCAAGCCTGCCATAATGGTCGGCATGGCAAGTGGAATCTGTACTTTTGTTAATACCTGGCGGTTGGTGGCACCAAATGCCAAAGCTGCTTCGATAAGCTCAGGATGAACCTGTCTGATACCAAGTGTGGTAAGGCGTATAATTGGTGGAAGAGAAAAGATAATTGTTGCTAACACACCGGCAACGTTGCCAATGGAAAACAGCATCACCATTGGTACAAGATAAACGAACGCAGGAGTGGTTTGCATACCGTCTAAAAGTGGGCGAAGTATGGCCTCAAAACGATCACTTCGACCTGCACAGATTCCCAGTGGAATGCCGACAATGGCGCAGAATGCGACGGAAGAAAAAACCATGGCAAGTGTGGTCATGGTATCGTCCCAAAAACCCAGTAACCCAATAAAAATAAGGGTAAGGGCGGAAAGGAGCCCAAGCTTAATTCCAGAAATCCGCCATGCAATAAGTGCGATTATGCAAATTGTGATGACAGGGGGTATGGCAAGCAAACCATTCTCCAGACCAGACAATGTGATTTCAACCGGCCATTTAATAAGCTGAAAAAACCAGCGATATCCCTCCACCAGCCAATCGACGAAATGGGTAATCCACGTGTCAAGGGGGATAATCTTATCCTCAAATGCAAACATCTATAGACTCCTTATGGTAAAAAAATTAATTACTTTCAGCAGATTCAGCTTTGTATAATGTTTTGAGGAATCTGTTCTTGGAGACGACCCCTTTAAACGTTGAATTGTCATCAATCACCGGGATGGGCCAGGAGTGAGAGGCAACTTGAGGTAAAATATCTTGCAGACATTCAGATTCATTGACAGCAAGGGCCTCTTTGAGAAAAGCATTTTCTATATTTAACTTGCTTCCGGGAACAGCGCTCTCCAGTAGATTCCTCAAGGTATCTGTGGATACAACACCATAGAAACGGTGTTTTGAATCAAGGATGTACCCATATTCTCTGTCTTGATTGTTTAACAATTCCAAGGTTGCACGGGGGCTCCCCTCCTGGGTATGCCAAATAACAGTTGGTTGATTATCCCGAACAATATCACCAGCGGAAATAACTCCGGTGGGATCCACTCCCCGGAAAAAGGCTCGTACATAATCGTCTGCAGGATTTTGGAGTATTTCCTCTGGTGTCCCCACCTGAACGACCCGCCCACCTTCCATTATCGCAATACGGTCTCCAATTCGTAATGCTTCATCCAGATCGTGGGAGACAAATACGATGGTCCGCTCATATTTGTCCTGCAGCCGTAATAGCTCATCCTGCATTTCGGTTCGGATAAGGGGGTCCAGGGCTGAAAATGCTTCGTCCATAAGCAAAATTTCAGGATCAACGGCAAGTCCTCTGGCAAGGCCAACACGTTGCTGCATTCCACCACTTAATTCTGAAGGGTAGGCATTTTCCCAACCTTCCAGACCCACCTGCTTAAGAGCATCTTTTGCCCGTTCTTCTCGAATTTCTTTTTCGACACCATCAAGCTCAAGACCAAAGGTTACATTTTCAAGCACCGAAATATGGGGCATCAGGGCAAAAGATTGAAAAACCATACTGGTCTTTTTTCTGCGAAAACGAACAAGTTCACTTTTGCTCATCTGGACGACATTCTCTCCATCCACCAGGACTTCTCCGGAAGTAGGTTCGATCAGTCTGTTGATCATCCGGATAAGGGTGGATTTGCCAGAGCCTGAAAGACCCATGACAACGAAAATCTCACCTTTTTCTATATCAAAACTTGCGTTCTGCACCCCGACGGTCATGCCGGTGTTCTCGTAGATAGCTTCTTTGGACTTTCCCTGTTTTAGAAGATCCATTGCTTTTTGTGGTGAAGAACCAAATACTTTAAATAGGTTTCTTATTGATATTTTAGACATTTAAGTATGGTGTAGTTAGTGGTGTGTTGTGGGTGAATTTCTTAAGTACTACTATTATTGTACAAAATGTTATTGGGGGATACCATATTACAGAATACAGTATTATGCAATAAGCTATTGTGCAAAACTATATTGATGGCTATAAGGTCTGGGAACGCAATAGTTGTGAGGAGTACACCAAAAAAATTGCCAATCATAGGGTGGAGATGCTATGGTGTCTCGGGGTTTTGGACTATTTCAGGAAAAACTAATCTGCAAGGGAAAGGGGAGGCGTATGCACTTGTTTGAAACAGATGAGGGTGATATCTGGATCTGTATTAACTGTGGCCGGGAGCAAGAGACGGAAATAAAAGAAAAGGGGTGGGAGTATATTTTTGATAAAGATGACCCGACCCTTCGCTGCCACCTTTGCAAAGGGCCGGATTATGAAGTTGAAGATTAGTGACTTACCGTTCTTCACCGGTGTTAGAAAATAAAGAGCGCGACATTAGAATTTCGCATTTTCTATGGGGGAAGTAATGGTGACGTCGATCCAATGGGGATCCCACCATTCTTTTGGGGTGACAAATATTCCGTTGATCAGAACGGAAAAATGGAGATGATCTCCCCCTGCCATACCACTTGTTCCTGTGTTCCCAATGGTATCGCCCTTGGCAACCATGTCTTCTAAGGAGACGTTTATCTGGCTGAGGTGTGAGTAGAGGCTAAACACCCCTTGGCCATGATCCAGTATTATCATATTGCCGTATATGCCCAGATAATCGCTATGGATAACTTTCCCGGCGGCGGCTGCTTTTACCGCTGCGCGTCTGGTAGAGGCGATGTCCATTCCCAAATGGACCTGTTTGTCTATGGCTTTATTGTTGTAATAGTAGGTTCTATGATCGGCAAACCCGGCTCTGCCACTCCCGGCCATCCGCAAAAAGTGACCATCCCAATGTCTTTCACTGTCCGGATTGAGGCAGAGGTCATGGATTGTTTTGTTGTTCATTGTCCTGACTTTAGAGTTTGCATAAAGGTATTTTTCAATGAGTTCTCCCTGCATTTCAGGGTAATGGGACTCAAATTCAGGGATTTTCTTGCTAAGAAAATTGTCTCCGATATTTATTCTGTCCTGCTTTTGTTTTGCTCTGCTTACAATCGTCGAAAAAAGTTTTTTTGTCGTATTGCCGGCAGCATCCGTTGCAAGAATGTGTGAGTTATTGAGTTTTGTTGCATCATAAGGCATGCCAAAATAGGAGATAAATGTATTTTCTGACTCTTTTGTTAGCTTAAATCCGGGGTTATGGATGTCATTGACAATCACTTCCTGGGAAACAGCATCGTCAACGGTGTAGATTACAATACCTGTGCCACCGGGTTGGATATAGCGTTCACTATGAATAATGGTGATTTTGGGAGGGTTGGTGTCAATGGTGAGCTTTTGGGTGATTGTGAAAAGATTTCCCTTGAAAAAGCGGCGAAAGGAATAGTCTGTGGCAGAAATAGAAAGCGTCGCTTCACCCTCTTCTAATCCAAGTTTTTTTATATCAACATCCACAGCAACTTTTTTTGCGCTGTTTGTTGAAGAGTCGTTTTGGGGAACCTTGGCAAATGTTTTGCTAAGGATCTGTTTTTCTACGTCCTTTTGTTTAATAACAACCTGTATGTCCCGCAGGCCCCTCCCCACATCACTGACGGTGAGTGAAAAATGATTTTTTTGCCCCATATATGGAGTGAGTCCAGTCGTTTCGATTTGGGGAGCGTTCCCTTCGAAATAGGTTATAAACACATATCCTCCGCCAACGAGCAGAAGGAGGAAAAGAATAAGAAAAAAGGTGCCCTTGAAAGATTTTTGTTTTTTTGATCTCAGGTGTGCCATAAAGAATTGTAAAAATGTTAAGTTGTGGTTGTGCCGCTAAACTTTTTTTTATTACGTGTAAATGAGTGGCTCAACAGAGTTTTATACACTCCCCCAACAGATATCATATTTTTCGATATGCAATTTTTTACTGGGAATAATTGATAGTCGTTTTCCGATATCACGTTCGAGCTCGTTGGTAACCTGTTCTTCCTCTTTGAGTAGCATCTCTGCCACGCGAGGATGCACTGTCACAGTGATGGTAGAACCGTTGTAGCGTTTTGCACGCCTTGAAATTTTTCTAAATATTTCATAACAGATGGTTCGTCTTGATTTTAAAAAGCCTTCCCCAGCGCAATAGTGACAAGGCTCACACATCATTTGCGTCAGGTTTTCACAGTTGCGTTTTCTGGTCATCTGGACCAGCCCAAATTCTGAGAGCTTGAGAATATTTATACGACTTTTGTCCTTTTTAACGGCTTCTTTAAAAGATGTAAAGAGTTCTTCTCGGTGCTGTTCATCGTCCATATCAATAAAGTCTATGATGATAATTCCACCAATATTGCGTAAACGGAGTTGATAGGCTATCTCTTTGGCAGCCTCCATGTTGGTCTTAAAAATGGTTTCCTCAAGATCATTTTTACCAACAAACCGGCCAGTGTTTACATCGATAACCGTGAGGGCTTCAGTGGTTTCTACAATGATGTAGCCACCAGAGCGGAGCCATACCTTTTTTTCAAGGGCTCGGTTGATCTCAATGTCTATTCCGTGGGCTTCAAACAGCGGCGACTCACCTTGATAATGGACAATTCTATCTTGCAGCTTGGGAGCAAAGGTCTTCACAAAACGAAGGAGTTTTTGATAGGTTTTAGACTCATCGACAATAAGGCTACGTACCTCTTCGGTGAATAGATCACGCACCGAACGAAAGGTTATATCAAGATCTTCATAGATCATGGTCGGCGTATCGGTGGTCTTTTCCGAGATATCTAAAATTTCATCCCAAAGCAGCATAAGAAATTCCATATCGCCTTCAAGTTCTTCCACCGTTGCGTGTTCCGCCACAGTCCTTACAATAAAACCGGTTCCCGCTGGCCTGAGTAGTTCAATGCGTTTTTTTAGATCGTTGCGGACTTCATCGTTTTCAATTTTTCTTGAAATACCGATATGATCAGTGAGCGGCATAAAAACAAGGTTTCTACAGGGAAGGGTTATATGACAGGTGAGCCTTGCTCCTTTTGTACCAATTGGATCTTTGCCAACTTGGACAGTAATTTCCTGACCTTCTTTGAGTAAATCATCAATGGAACGTCCTGGAGTCCTTGTTGTGTCAATATCAGGCGCAGAAGATGCAAATTCGAGTTTGCCGCAAGGGTTAGTATGGCTCATAAAACGATCATCGAGCTCAGTATTTGGAATATACACGTCATCGACATATAAAAAACCGGTACGTTCAAGACCAATATCGATAAATGCCGCCTGCATTCCGGGTAGTACACGGACAACCCTGCCACGGTAAATGTTCCCCACAAGTCCTTTTTCAGTTGGGCGCTGGAGATGAAATTGGGCCAGCTGACCGTTTTCGACCAGGGCAATTCTTATCTCGTAGCTCGTTGTATTTATTAGTATTTCACTGCTCATGGGTTTTGGGGGGAGTTTTGGTAAAAAAGGAATAGATAGTAGAATGTTGGTGTTTTGATAAAAAAATGCAAGGCTGTTTATGTCTGTATATTGTTTGCCGCTTTCTCTCAGGGTTACTTGCGAAACCACGTATACTACTGTATTTTGTTTTAGAAATCTTGCTCTAAATCCATAAATTCATATAGCCACTTCTTTATGCAAGGAATATCTGTCATTATACCAAGTTACAATAGAAAAAAAATGCTTGGTCGGGCGCTTGCTTCGGTTTGTAACCAGAGCCGCAGTTGCGATGAAATAATAGTCGTAGACGACGGATCCACCGATGGGACGGGTGAATATGTTGAAAAAATGGCACTACAATCCAAAATACCCATTCACTATTTTTACCAGGACAATAGAGGCCCCGCGGCGGCCAGAAACCTTGGAATCCGTAATGCACACCATGCGCTAATTGCTTTTTTGGATTCCGATGATTATTGGCATAGACAAAAACTAGAGCTCCAGTGTGCTATCCTTGAAAAGAATCCGGAAATGATGATTTCTCATACAAAAGAGAAATGGTTACGGCGGGGAAAACATCTCAATCAAAAAAAGAAACATCAACCGGGGAATGGAGATATTTTTAAGCATTGCCTGCAACTTTGTGCGGTTGGTATGTCAACGGTGGTGCTACGAAAGAAATTGTTTGCAGATATTGGACTTTTTAATGAGGAGTTACGTTGTTGTGAGGATTATGATCTTTGGATTCGAACCAGTTGTCAATACCCATTTCTTTTAGTAGAGGAACCACTCACCATAAAGGAGGGCGGGCGAGAAGATCAGGTATCGTATACGTTTCGCGTGGGAATGGATAGGTTTCGTGTCACTTCTCTGTTGAATCTGTTACAAAGCAAGGTTCTCAATTCTTTCCAACAACAGTTGTGTCTTGTAGAGCTAAAAAAAAAGAGCGTTGTCTATGGAAGAGGATGTATGAAACATAATAAAGAAGAAGAAGGGAAGAAGTATCTTGCCATTGCCAATTGGGCTGCAAAACAGGTGGAAAATGAGTGATAAGGGAAGCTGGTGGAATCCTGCAAAATATGTCAAACAAATCTATGTGGAAGAATCGTGCATTGCACTTCCCTACACCCAGGAAATCCTGGAAAGGGCAAAGCTACCGTATCAGGTGATTGAGGATCGAAGTGAACCGCAGGGGATAGAAGGAGTGTATCCCAGCAATTTAAGTGAAGGAAAACATCATCTTCTCCTCTGTAAAAACAGAGGTCATTTTTTTAAACCTTGTCCGGGCACGAAGGAGTATCGTTGTTGCGACTATCAGGTTCTCAATATCGGAATGAATTGTCCGATGGATTGTGTCTATTGTATTTTACAGGCCTATTTGAATAAACCCTGGCTTACCTTTTTCGTCAATAGTGAAGCGTTATTTGCCGAGATGGAACAAGCTTTTGCCCAAGAACCCAAGCGTTTTTTTCGTATTGGCACAGGTGAGTTTACAGACTCCATGGCCCTTGATAGCATAACCGCCCTCAGTGCAAAACTGGTTGAATTTATGGCCGGCAACAACCAGGCTGTGCTGGAGTTAAAAACAAAAAGTGCGGTGATTCATAATTTGCAAGGTTTACAACACAATGGACGCACCATCCTTGCCTGGTCCTTAAACTCTTCTCCTATTATGCAAAAAGAAGAAGTTCGTACGGCAAGTTTAACTGAACGCTTGGCTGCTGCTAAACAGTGTGCCGAATGGGGATATAAACTCGCCTTTCACTTTGATCCCATTATTGAGCATCCGGGGTGGGAGCTTGGTTACGAAGACACCATTCAAAAACTCTTTCAAAGCGTTCCGGCAGAGTCAATAGTCTGGATTTCCATGGGCGCACTTCGATACCTGCCATCGCTCAAAGAAATTGGCACGACCCGTTTTCCCGGTTCACGTATTTTCTACCAGGAATTTATTGAAGGACTTGATAATAAACAACGATATTTCAGGCCAATCCGGGTTGCCATGTACAAGCATATCTATGGGTTATTAAAGAGATATAGCGCAGAAAAAACGTGCATCTATTTTTGTATGGAAAGTGATGAAATATGGCTGGAAGTTATGGGGTATGCTCCTATGGAGAAGGGAGGTCTTCCCCTTTTGCTGGATAAAGCAGTGGGTCATTAAAAAATTACTAGCCTAATGGAAGAGGCTTGTGGTAACTATCAAGTCCATCGTCATTGATTAATAATCGTTTACTGTTTTGTAACTACCATAAAATCATGTACTTGTATTGGAGGAAGCATGCTAAATAAGGCAATGGTCATAGGTAATCTCGGTGCAGACCCTGAGATTCGTCATACTCAGGAGGGGACCCCTGTTGCGACATTCAGTGTTGCCACCACCGAACGCTGGACGGACAAGAGTGGCCAGAGACAGGAAACAACGGAGTGGCACCGCATTGTGGCCTGGAGAAGGCTTGCAGAAATTTGTAATGATTATTTGCACAAGGGGTCTAAGGTCTATGTGGAAGGCAAAATTCAGACCCGCAAGTGGCAGGATCAGAACGGAAACGACCGGTATACCACTGAAATTGTGGCAAGAGAGATGAAAATGCTTGATAGTAGAGGAGAAGGTGGCGGAGGAAGTACCGGCTTTGAAGAACCGCCTCTTCCAGAACCACCAGCCGATTCCGGTTTTGGTGGTGGGTCAACGGGGAGTGATGTCCCGTTTTAGAAGACCTCTTTGTTGTGCTGAGGGCCTTAGCAGGATGCTTTCTGCTGTTGTTAAATGTTCTGCTAAGGTCTGCGTTTCGCTGCGGGTCTGTTCAAACAAAACGTTTGCCCTTGCGTGGTATAAGGGCCTTTCTTCTATTTTACTCCCACATTCCCTGCAAACCCTTCTTCTTTATCTTTTCAAGGAGGGTGGTCCGTTTAAGATTGAGGAGTTTTGCTGCCTCTTTTTTATTTCCTTTACTCATTTTCATGGCTTGGATGATAAGTTGTGACTCATAGTCGTTGATCAGCTCGTTAAAATCGACCTGTCCGTCTTGCCATGCGCTATCTGTTGGAAGTGGCGTTGTTTGAGCATCAGGGTCTGATGAAACGGAGTTTGGGCCATTGTGTTCCATGGAAAGAATAACGGAGTCGACCAGTTGTTGATCAATGGTTTTAGGATCAAAGTTTTCTGTGATCCGTTCCGGAAGATCAGCAATTGATACTGTTTTTCCACTAAAGAGAATTGAGAGTTGTTGGACAAGGTTTTCCAGTTCACGGACGTTGCCTTTCCAATCGTAGTGGAGAAGTGGTGGCAGCACTTTTTGAGTGAGGATAAATCGTTCCCTCATTCTTTGGGTGGCATGGATGGCAATAAAATTTTCCATAAGAATTGGAATATCTGCCTTTCTCTCCCTAAGAGGTGGGATTTGCAGAGGGATGACTGAGAGTCGGTAATAGAGGTCTTCACGAAATCTGCCTTCTGTAACCAGTTGCTCTAGATCGCAGTGGGTGGCTGCCACAACTCGAATATTGACTGGAATGGGTTTGAGTCCCCCAACGGGTTCAAACTCTTTTTCCTGAAGTACTCGCAGGAGCTTCGCCTGTAGCGTTGGCTTCATATCGCCAATTTCATCAAGAAAAAGTGTTCCCTCGTCGGCATACTGGATACGTCCGGTTTTATTGTTGGCAGCCCCTGTAAAGGATCCTTTGGTGTATCCAAACAGTTCACTTTCAAGAAGATCATCGGGAATTGCTGCACAGTTCACCGGGACGAAATTATTCTCTTTTCTACTTGAATGATTGTGGATGGCCTTTGCAACTAGTTCTTTCCCTGTACCTGACTCTCCACGGATAAGGACCGTTGCAAAATCATCTTCGGAGACCTTGCGTATCAGCTCGAACAGTTTCTGCATTACCGGCGTTTCACCGATAATGCCGTAAAAACTATTTTTGGCATTAACTTGCGGGAGTAAAGCGTCTGATTCTGACATGGGGCTATCGCACTGGGTATAAAAGAAAATTTATAAAAGACATTGGGATCATAAATCTGGGTAGAATTGTAATAAATCAGCAAGCTTACTTGATGTTCGACGCATGTTGAGACTTAGTAGTCGTGAAATTTTCCTGATAAATTTAACCCCTGTTGCGGGTGATTTTTCTGTGAGTCGATCAAATCCTTTACTGCTTAACGTAAGCATGGTCGTTGGGTGCCTGCAAATAACAGAGGCAGATCGTGGTGATTTGTCGATGAGGGCCATTTCTCCGATCGAACTTCCCTTGGTCAATCTGGCAAGGATAATATTTTCACCAACTGCGGACTTTTTTAAGACTTCGATAATACCTGTCACCACAAAACCCATAAAATCGCCCTGGTCACCTTCAACAAAGAGGAACTCGCCCCGTTGTAATTGGATGTAACTCATATGTTTGGAAAGAAGGGTGAGTTCATCCATATTGAAGCTATCAAAAAGAGACAGTGTAAGAAGAAAATCCCTTGTCTGTTCTTCCGTTTCTGAGAGCTGGTCGATATTGTTTTTCATAGCTTCTTGTTGACTGCTTACAAAAAGTGAGCAAAAAATGACTCGGGCACCTAGTTTATTGCTTCCATAGCCCCAGCTTATCACAAGCTTTGAATGAATAACAAGGCGCTTTGTATATTTTTATTATATTAAATCAGGTTGGTATCGGTTTTTGCCTTTTGTGGAAAATATACTTGTTATGAATTAGGAAAAATTGCTTGCCAGGTTACTTCTGTCAGTTTAGCGTTGGTTCGTACTGCAACGGTAATTTCCTTCTTTAAGGTACGCAAAAAAAATGTATCGGTATAGTTATTTACGACATTGTTCTGTGCTGCTCCTAACATGCATTTTGCAGTGCTGTGTTTTAGGAAGTGCAGGCGCAAAAACCATCCATGCTGCTAACGTTGTACGGGTAATTGACGGTGACAGTATCATTGTCAAAAAAGGGGTAAAGGATATTGAAGTGAGATTGTGGGGTATTGATACACCCGAATATGATCAAGCCTTTGCACGGGAAGCGAAAAATAAAGCAAAAGCGATCCTTCTAGGGCAAGTCGTAGATATTATAATTAAAGACCGTGATATCTATGGTCGGGAAGTTGCCCTTGTTCGGTTACAAAATGGGGAACTGGCCAATGAGCTTTTGGTGAAAGGAGGGTACGCCTGGGTCTATACCTACTACTGTCAGGAACCCGTTTGCTCACAATGGAAGCGTTATGAACAGGATGCCAGGAAACAACGACTGGGTTTGTGGAATGAGGCAAACCCGGTTGCTCCCTGGATATGGAAGAGGAAAAAGAGACTGAAAAAGAAATGAGATCGTAGCCTTTTGGGGGAAGTTATAAATGCCCCCAAAAAATCAATTTGTTATTGATTTTCCATGTCGATGGTTAAAGGCAGGGTGATTAGAAAAGTACTTCCCTCTCCAACCTTTGATTCAACAGTTAACGTTCCTCCATGTTTATTGACTATGACGTCGCGAGCAATAGCCAGACCCTGACCTGTTCCCTTACCAACTGCCTTGGTGGTGAAAAATGGATCAAAAACCTTGTCCTGGATATCAGTGGGAATGCCACAACCGGTATCCTGAACGCGAATCTGCATCGTATCTTCTACCTGTTGCAGTGATAGGGTTATTGTACCTTTTTCCTCGTTGGGAGTATCGCCTAAAAGTTTTGCGATGGCATGTGCAGAATTGACAAGTAAATTGAGGATAACTTGTCCCATCTCGTCAGAAAGGCAAGGTACCATGGGGAGGTTTTCCGGAAAATCGGTCTTCACATCTGCTACATACTTCCATTCGTTACGGCAGACAATAAGGGTGGTGTTGATCAACTCTTCTAAGGAGAGCATCGTTTTATCTTTGCTGCCCGGGTGGGAAAATTCCTTCATAGCTCGTACTATGGTACTGATACGATGGGCACCGTCTTTGGTTTGTTCGATGGATTGAGGCAGTTCTTCGGCAAGAAATTCCCAATCGGCATCTTCCAGGAGAGCTTCCATTTTTTCAATTAAATCTGAAGGAATACCATCTTTTTTGGCTGCAGTAAGGAGCTTGTGATACTTTTTTAAAAGCGTGCTGAGATCTTGGAAACTGTCTTCTAAAAATTCAATATTACTGGTGATAAACTGGGTTGGAGTGTTGATTTCGTGGGCGATACCGGCAGCCAGTTGGCCAACAGACTCGAGTTTTTGGGTGTGCAGCAGTTGTGATTGTAATGCTTCTTTTTCTTTTGCCTCCTGTAAGCGCTGACTGATATCACGGACAATGGCAACATAGCGTCCGCCTTCATCGGTGGTTTGCACGTATTGCAAAAAAATCTCCACTGGGATCCTTTTACCGCTTTTGGATAGATGTTCGGTGGTAAAGGTCAGTGACTTTTTATCCCCATTTAGCAACGGAATCAGCATTGTGTGAAAGCTTTTTTCAGTAAAGTCCGGTTCGATATCTATCGGGGTC
This sequence comes from Desulfocapsaceae bacterium, assembly GCA_050291935.1. Classification (GTDB taxonomy): domain Bacteria; phylum Desulfobacterota; class Desulfobulbia; order Desulfobulbales; family Desulfocapsaceae; genus Desulfocapsa. The sequence continues at coordinate 46,944 of JBNKKR010000007.1, forward strand.
ATGGTAAACAGGTCTTCAGAGCTGTATTCGACCTGTTGCATCGCACCCTGATTAACGTAAATAAAACGGAGTTCTTCCGGTTCAAACATAAAAACACAATCCAGAATCTGGTCAAGGGTGATTTTAAACTCGTTGAGCGAATTTTGAATTCGTTTTCGCTGTGTTAACTCATGATCGAGGACGGTCATGGTGAGGCGAAGCCTTCTGTTGAGCCTTCCAAAATTAATAAGTGTTATGACGCCAAAAAGTATAAATATGCTAAGGGCAATAAGCCAAGGTTTGTACTGTTTTATTAGTTGCTGAAAGGTGATTTGCTCTACCACATCATAAGGTGCGAATTTAATGGCCTTTAGACAGTCGTGTACAGGTTGGTAGTCCAATGGGATAGTCCATCCAACCATGCCCGCAGCCTTGGCTGCCGGATTGTTTGACCGCATCTGCAATAGAGCGATGGATACCTCTTTTGCAAGTTCATCGGATGTATGGGGAAGCTTGGCAAAAGGCCATTCAGGATAGAGCGTTGTGGTGTGTAGGAGTTTGAATTCAGGAAAGGCTTTTTCCATTGCTTTAGCATCAAGGACCTTGAACTGATCCAGTTGAATTTTTCCTTCTTGCGCCATCTTCTCCAAGATGCCGGTGCGTATGGTTCCCGCATCAACCCTTTTATCAAGTACTGCCATCACCACAGCATCATGGGTGTCACCATAACGTATTTCTTTAAACCTTTTTTGTGGATCAATACCGTGATTAAGGAGGTAGCGCCAGGCCATATGCCAGCCTCCAAACGACTTTTCATCAACAGCCATAAATCGTTTTCCCACTAAATCTTTAGCCGACTGGATGTCTCTGCGATCACTTCTGTAAAAAATTACTCCTCCAAATTGGGTCATGCCCATTCCTGAGGTCTTTGTCTTCATGGTAGCCATCCGGCTCTCACCAAAATGGTACTCCAGGTTGACGTACATGGAAGAATTAGTGATGGTAAAATCAACCTTTTGGCTTCCAACGAATTGAGACATTTCGTCAAAATCCAAGGGAACGATGGAAAAGTTTTTGTCACTTATTTTTTCTGTGAGGTACGCAGCGGTTGCGTCCCACTGTTGCCTGCATTTTTCCTTTCCGCGAAGGGCCAATACACCTATTCTAATCTCATTGTCTGCGATCTGTTGAGCTTGTTCTGCAAAGAGAGAGGCAGGAGCGAGTGTGGTAGAAAATAACAGAACTAGAACAATGTCTAGAACAAGATAAGCTTGGTGGTGTCGTTTTTTCATAGCACTATTTTCTTAGTAGAATCAATTTTGCCGGGCGATTGTACTTCTACAGCAAAAACAAATGATAAAACAAACTCAACAGAAGGGGACAAAGATACAGCCCCAAAAATTTAACTAACCTATTAAAGGTTTATAGCAGGGGAAAAATCAAGTCAAGAGCTTTTGCAAATTACTCTCTTTCTGATTTTTTATATGTCGTGGTAATTGAGTGTTTTTTGTGTCCGCTCGTATGAAACGTGTCCCTGTGGATGGAAAAAATAGTTTAGGAGAGGGGGGAAGTAGGCAATTAATTTTTTTATGCATTTGACAATGTCAGCCTGGAGGTGATTAAATTACACGACGTTTGTTTGTGCACAGGTGTTTTCGTTGTCGTACCTGGTAAGACACGGACTGAATTTTGTAGAATGAGTACCATGGTATATTCGATCTTTAGGCAAAACCCCCTTCTCTTTCGGCTTGTTGCGTACGTTGTGGGATTTTCTGTTTTTATCATTTTTGCCCTTCCAGGGCTGCAGTTGTGGTTTGCCTATCATGGCGAACTCTCACGGCTCCAGGAACAACTTACCCAGTTGCGATTGTGTCACGTACCTCTCTTGGTTAAAAATGTCTGGAACGTAGATGATGACGCGGTTGAGATACAGTTGCGGAGCATTCTTCAACTTCCGTATATTGAGGCGGTAAGCGTTGAGAAAAATGAGGGGAAGTCCATACTTGTCGGTACAGTTCCTCAAGATACCTCTCAGTCAATTGTCGAGAGAATTGCACTTGTCAAAGAGATGTCCGGGGGGCCGGTTACCCTTGGGTCTTTGAGTATATATGCTGTACCGAATGAAGTGAAAAGACGACTTGCCGAGGAAATTCCTTTTACCTTGGTTGTGGAATCCATAGCGCTGATACTCAGTGGAATATTTATTCTTACACTTTTTTTTAAAAAATATCTTAAACATATCAACCATATTGCAGAATATACTGAGAATCTTCGATTGGACACGTTAGGGACGAAACTGGTTCTTGATCGTGAAAAACCAAAACATGATCCACCCGATGAGTTAGATCGTATTGTTACAACCTTTAATGAAATCCAGATGCGTGTACGTGAAAAAGTAGTGGCCCAACGACAAACCGAAAAACGCTTGTATCGTGAAATTGCATTTTCAGATGCAATTATAAATTTTCTTCCCGGCCTGTTTGTTGTTTTTAATGAAAAATTGGAAACTGTATTGTGCAACAAGCTCTATTCTGAATGGTTAGGGGTTGCTGCAGAGCAGGCCACTAAGCTTTCTTTTATAGAGCGGGTTGTTCCAGAAGATCAGCAGCGTTTGTGGCAGAGTTTAAAAGAGGTGTTTATATCTCAAGAGCCCATTACCACAGAGATCGCATTACTGGCTGAAGATGGCGAGCGTGTTCCGTATCTATTTAATGGCATTTATTCTAATCTTGAAAAAAACGGTTATGTAATCGGTTTGGGAACTGATTTAACTGAGCAGAAAAAGATGGAGGATATGCTAACGCAGTCACAAAAAATGGAGGCAATTGGTACTCTTGCTGGAGGGATTGCCCACGATTTTAATAATATACTTTCGTCCATTATGGGGAATTTGCAGCTGGCACAACTTGCGAGCAGTGAGCCGGAAAAACTTGAAAGCTATTTGCAGTCAGGTATTGATGCGTCGATTCGGGCAAAACACCTTATTGGACAAATTCTTACCATGGGGCGCCGTGGACAGCTTGAAAAACAGACTCTGCAGATTTCCAAAGTATTAAAGGAAACGATGAGTCTTCTTAGGGCAACCATTCCAACCACCATTGAGATACACCAGGAAATACTCTCAGAAGGATATATCTGGGCCAATGCAACACAGATCCAACAGGTACTTATGAACCTTTGCACCAACGCCTACCATGCCATGCAGGAAGGTGGGGGAAAACTCAGTATTACACTAAAGGAGACGGAAATTACAGAGGCAAGAAGACTGCCGGCCTTTGAGCTGCCCATTGGACATTATATACTACTTGAAGTGATGGATAATGGTTGCGGAATGGATCCCAAAACCAAAAGAATGATATTTGAACCCTATTTCACAACAAAAGACAAAAGCTCGGGGACTGGTTTGGGGCTCTCTGTGGTCCACGGTATTGTGCAGTCCCATGACGGGCATATCAACGTGTACAGTGAACTTGGTAAGGGTACAATATTTAGGCTCTATTTTCCATTGCTCAATGAACCAAGCCTTGGAAATGAAGTGGATATTGACGATCCCGGGCTTTTGGGTGGAACGGAGAAAATTCTTTTTGTGGATGATGAAAAAGAAATTTTATCCATCTGCTCCGAATTGATTGAGACATATGGGTACAAGGTTACCTCATTTTCTGACAGTGGCAAGGCGTTGATTCATTTTCAGGAAGATCCCATGTATTACGATCTTGTCTTAACGGATATGACCATGCCAAATTTGACAGGTGATATCCTGGGAAAAAGGATCATGGAACTGCGTCCCGATATCCCGGTGGTGATCTATACCGGTTTTAGTGAAATCATGGAACATGGCGCTTCCATTGAGGCCGGTTTTGCCGCATATCTAACAAAACCCGTGGAGACATCAGAATTGCTCTCAACCATACGTAAGGCATTGGACGAAAATCGTTTTAAAAAGTTACACGTGTTGCTTGTGGATGATGATAAATATAATCAGCAGGTTGTAACGCTTCTTCTGCAAGCTCAGGGACATCAGGTAACTGTTGCAGGAAATGGAAAAGAGGCACTTATCCATCTTACAAAAGAAAAATTTGATATACTTTTTATGGATATGCAGATGCCTCTGTTGGACGGTTTGCAGACAACAGCTATTATTCGAGCATGTGAAACAGGTGGTGGGTTACAGACGGAATTTGAAAAAAATACCGGAGAATCAGGTGATATACTCCATGGACAATATATACCCATCGTGGCCATGACCGGAAATCTTGATGAAGAATCCAAACTACAATGTGAGCGAGTCGGAATGGATGATTTTTTAGCAAAACCGTTCACTATTCAAGCCGTCAGTCGGGTGCTCAAAGGGGTTATGCAAAAGAGTATTGCAGATAACAGATGTATACCTTCTAAAGAGTGTTGTCTGGCACCGGAAAAAGAAAATGATCTTGTTGCCAGTGCAATGGAATATCTTGCTAATTTGTATCCTTTGGAAAAAGAACAGTTGGAACTTTTGATTCGCGAGTCAGTTCTTTCCATTAAGCAAAGTCTTGCGATGCTCGAAGCCGGACTTGACAAGAACGACTATGTTGTTGTCGCCAGGGCTGCCCATAAAATGAAAGGAACGTTGCTTGGTGTAGGTGCCCAACATTGTGCTGAGCTTTGCCGTGTCCTTGAGTTGTGTGCCAAAGAAAAAAATCTTCAAGGGGGAACTGAAAAGTCTATGGAACTCAAGGAATTGCTTGCTTCCTTGTTGGTATTTGAATAAAGATACATCCATTTTTTAACGTACCTTCAACTGGTTATCGTGTAGTGGGGTGTTAATCGATTTACAATAGCTATCTAAATATTCCAACTCTGTTGAATATTTTCTTTTAAAAACAACAAAATATCCTGTAAGGTGCAAGATATGAAAGTTTTCGCATATATAATTTAGACGATTCTCAATTAACGGATGATATGACATTTCACAGTACTCTTCAGGGTAAAACAGAGTTAACTATTCTATTGGTTGACGATGAATTGGCACAACTGATGTTGTTGCGAATGCTCCTTGAACGACAGGAGTACAGGGTTGTAACGGCTACAAATGGTCAGGAAGCGCTGGAAATGTTTAGGAAAAATCCTAATATTCGCCTGGTTATTACCGATATTGAGATGCCCAAAATGGATGGTTATGAGCTTATTCGTTGCATACGCAGTGAACAAAGCAGGTATACCTACACCATTGTCCTTACTTCCAATGAAGATAAAGAGTCGGTGGTAAAGGCACTCAATTACGGTGCAGATGATTTTCTGACAAAGCCGGCCCTTAATGAAGAACTTCAATTACGGATAAAAAGCGGAGTCAGGTTGTTACGTCTGGAGAGCCACGACGCCCTTATTCTTTCCCTGGCAAAGCTTGCTGAGTACAGAAGTGAGGAGACAGGGTTCCATCTGGAAAGGGTACAACGATATGCCTGGTTGCTTGCTGAGGATATGGCTGAAAATTGTCCACATCTTGGAATTACCATGGCATTTGCCGAAGAAATATCACAAGTCACAGCTCTTCATGATATAGGAAAGGTGGCAACACCTGATAGAATCCTTCATAAGCCCGGAAAACTCACCGAAGAAGAATTTGAAATTATGAAGGATCACGCTGCCATTGGTGGAAAAATGCTGCTTGATATTTTTGCCAAAACCGGATCCCATTACTTAAAAACGGCCAGTGATGTGGCGATGTATCATCATGAAAAATTTGATGGATCTGGATATCCGGAGGGACTCGTCGGTGACCAAATACCTATTAGTGCCCGGATTATGGCGCTTGCAGATATTTATGATGCCATGAGTTCGAAGCGCTGCTACAAGGACGCCTTTGACCATGAAGAAGTGAAAGCAATTATTATCGGTATTAGTGGCACCCACCTTGATCCAGAGGTCGTGAATTCTTTTTTGCGGCAAGAATATGTGTGGCTTGCGATCAAAGAAAGATTTGTATAGAGTTATCAATTATATGGGATATGCTTTTGCACGAGAGCATCATGGGACTTTTACCTGCCACACCTCCAACTTCTAACAAAACGGTCTTTGCTTCTTAGAAAAAGTAGGGTATGTATTGTAGTCGTGATGCTGCCTGCTCAAGAGTGCTAGGTCTAATCTGACTGCAAAAACCAAAATTCTTCTCAATCTGCTATTAACATTATATAACAAAGCGAAAATGATGAAAAAAACTCTAATTATTGCGTTGCTGCTAGTGGGATGTGTGGTTGCCTTTTGCTTTTTCAAAAACGGGAGTGGGCCGTCAATTCAAATTGCTGAAGTGTTGCCCGCCGATGTTGTTTTTTATCAAGAGCAGCATGATTTTGTGGAAATGTATCAAAAGTTTAAGGCGAGTAAACTGGGAAAAGCGATTACTGGTATTGACCTTGTTGCCATTACCGGCAAAATGGGTGGAGATGTGACCGCTGCCCAAGACGCCACGGTACTCTTGCAGAAAATTGACAAAACATGTAATGAGCCGATTTTTAAACAAATGCTAGGGCAAGAGTTTGGGGTAGCATTTTTTGCCGGGAAAGGGTTTTCGGCGGATAAACCGGAGCAACTGGTAAAGGAGCGACTCCTCTTTGTTGCCCGTCCTCAATACAATGCCAAGGCAATGGAATTTTTGGCAACAGTTTTTGCAAAAGACCTTGAGAAGAGCGTGTCGAAGTATGCAAAACAGAATATTACTGCCTACAAAATTGATGAGAACTATAGCCTCTATACCACGACAATCAACGATTTGCTGTTGGCAGCACTTGACGAGCGCCTACTCCATACAACCATTGATATTCACGCTGGAAAAAATGCTACTTTGGCCAGTACACCAAACTTTCAGAAGCTGCGAGGTCGTTTTTCAGATGCCACATTGTTTAGCTATTTTTCGCTGGAATCCTTTAAGGAGCAGATGGATATTTTAGCAGAAAAAATGTCTCAGAACGAAAAACAGGCCATCCTGGAAGTGTTTAAGCAATGGAATGGCATGCAAGTTGTTGGTTACGGGGCTTGGCAACGGGAAGGCCATATTGAGGAACAAGTTGAACTTCTATATAACGAGAGTGAATTAGATCCCTATGTCGCAAAACTGTTTGGTATGGAGCCTGAAGGAAATAATACCCTGTCAATGGTCGGGGCCAAACCACTCCTCTACTGGTGGAGTAATGGATTAAATCTGCCTCTGTTTTACGAAAGGTCCCGTGAGCTTGTTGCGGGGAAGGATCCGCATGGTTTTGACCTGCTTCAGCAAGAGGTGCAGGATAGGACGGGGATGGTGCTTGAAGATATATTGGCACTTATTGGAAATGAATCCGCCTTGATAGTAAATGATGTAAGTACAAAAGGGGTGCCCATTCCCAAAATTGCCTTTGTCCTTGAGATAGAGGACAAAGAGCCTTTTCTGAACCTATTGGAGGGTCTTATAGCAGAGGCTGGTATACCGCTACAGAGCGTAAGTTTTCAAGCTCAGGAAATTCGCTATTGGGGTATGTCCCCCCAGGAGGGCCTTCAGCCCGCTTTTACGCTCTTTGGTAAGTATCTGCTCGTTTCAAATGCCCGGGATATGATTGAGCAGATGCTGCTCGTCCAGGAGAATGAAAAGGACAATCTCAGCAATAATCCCGATATCAAAAGCTTGAAAGATATAGTAGCTGCGGTAAATAATTCCACCGTGTATCTCCATATTGCCCGTAGCGCAGATGCGCTGAAGGCAGTGGTAAACTGGGCAAAGGGGATGGCAGCCATGCAGGGACCAGAGGTGGCAAGTAGGGTGGATGTGCTTGCAACAGATCTTGTTTTGCCCCTTCTTGACGGGGTGAGTATGTATTCGCAGGTGGCGTGCAGAAGTGAGATCACAAATGAGAATGTTGTGGTGGAATCAACTATTCTTTTAGCACCATAGAGACTATTTTCTATTTTTACATATGGAAAAATTAATTGCCGAATTAAAGCAAATTGTACCATTTAAGGATACGACCGATATTGGTGATCTGGTACTCGTGGTGGCCAAAGAACCGCAGATGCTTGTCTATGCGCTGGTTACAAGCATTAACCGCGATACATCCAGAAAGGCTGAATGGTGGCATCTGGGATTGACCTTTTTAACCGTTCCTCCGCAAGAAGTGACGTGGACCTTACGAACTCCTCAAATGACTGGAATGGAGATTTTTACCATGGGCGGAGAGGAGCGGTTTGTGAAAGCTGTACAAGTGGTTCCCACCTCGCAAATTCCGGAGGACGATCCTCCGGTTCAGAAAAAAAAGGATGTTGAAAAGGATAAAACGGCTTTCTTAAAGCGGGTTAAATAGTGGCGGCCTGGTCAGAAAGAAAGCTTATCGAAAGGATACAACAAAGGGCGACCATCTCTCATAATCGTGACGTTATAGTCCCCATCGGTGATGACTGTTGTTTGTTGGCCACCGGTGAATGCACATTGATTTCCACTGATACACTGGTGGATTCTGTCCATTTTGATACAAACTTCCATGATCCATTTCTCCTTGGCAGAAAGTCTATTGCGGTAAACTTAAGTGATATTGCGGCAATGGGCGGTGTTCCTCGTTATGTTCTGTTATCGCTTTGTTTGCCTGCATCATTGGATGGCAGGTGGATAGATCGGTGGATAGATGGGGCTTGTAGCATGCTCGATGAATTTGCTTGTGTCCTGGTGGGTGGTGACACCGTAAAAGGGGAGAGCTTGGTGTTGAGCATCACCATCCTCGGTAGCCCTTTGCCTGAAGGAGCGCTGTATAGAAGTGGTGCAAAGGCAGGTGATTCTGTCTGGGTAAGCGGCGTTTTGGGCTCAGCAGGTGCAGGACTTGCGCTTTTGCAGGCAAGTTGTTCTTTGAATAGTACAATTGATTCGGCTCGTTGGCCGAATATCCGTAATGCCCATTTAAATCCAGTCCCCCAGGTAATTTTGGGACAACAACTGGCAAAATCTGGTTGCGTTAGCAGTATGCAGGATATATCCGATGGGCTGGCAACAGATCTTGCCCATCTCTGTTTTGCTTCAAAGGTTTCCGCAAGGATTCGGTATGCTTCTCTTCCCATGGAGAAAGAACTTCAAGAGATTGCAAAGCTTCTCTCTCTCTCGTTGCCTGACTTGTTACTCAGGGCAGGTGAAGATTATCAACTCTTATTTACTGTAAAAGAAGGGATGGAAAAGAAGCTGCTTCAGCAACTGGGGAGAAAAAAAGAATCTATCACCCAAATAGGTCACATTGTTGCGGGGCAGGGAGTGTTTCTGGAGGAAGAAGACGGGAGATTGCAAGATATCTCCTTCCAAGGCTATGAACACTGAGTAGGTAGTACCATTCATCTCAAGGGCTAAACTTCGCAAGCGTAGCAAGGTATTCAATAAAGCTATTATTCTTCCGCGTATAGTTGTAAGGAGATTTCTTTTTGATCGCTTGTAAATTGCCGGTATTTTGTCCCAGCAATATCGAGCATTCGTTTTGAGGCCTTTACCGAATCCGTATGTGCATATTTGTCAGAAAGATAGACTATCTCCTCAATACCTGATTGGATAATTACCTTTGTGCATTCATTGCACGGGAACAGCGCCACATAAATACTACAGCCTTTGAGACTTGGTGCAGAAGAGTTGAGTACCGCGTTTAGTTCGGCATGGCACACGTAAGGATATTTGGTGTCCGCAAAAGCACCTTCACGTGCCCAAGGGAGTTCGTCGTCTGAACATCCCCAGGGAAATCCATTATATCCGACACCAACAATTTTGTGGTCTTTACTGGCAACGCAGGCTCCTACCTGGGTGTTGGGATCTTTGCTGCGTTGGGCAGAGAGCAGGGCGATGGACATAAAATATTCATCCCAACTCAAATAGTTTGTTCTTTTTTTTACTATACCATTCATTGAAAAATATCCTTTTCGTACTTTTTTACATAAATGGGATTCTTGCCCGAATCATGGGAAGAAGCTGTTGTTTTTGATTGAGCTCACTGAGGAAAGTGTTTGCCTGTTCAAGGAGCAGTGCATTATCTTTTCGTATCCCCCAGGCCAAATATTCCTCGGTCACAAGATGCAGAATCGGGCTTAGCTTTGTCTCTTCTTGTATGGCTGCGTGGTAACAGACCACGGGCGCATCGTATAAGAACGCATCAATTTCTTTGTTGATAAGTGCCTGGACTGCCTCTTTTGGCTCTGTAAAATATTGTATTGTCGCTTTATGTAAGGTATTGCTCACAAAAGAATATCCACGGGTTTCTCTTATTGTGCCAATGCTACGGTTTGAGTTCATTATGGTGTAGATTCCACTTGAAAATTGATCTTTCTGGGTATCACGTACAAGGAGTATCTGGCCTGATCTGAGATAGGGATTGGAAAAGGCGATACGTTGTTGTCTTTCTGGTGTTATGGTCATGGAAGACATGATGATATCTATCTCGCCTTTTTCAAGGGCCGGGATCAATGCATTTAGTTCCATGGCCATAAATTGCACTTTTTTCCCAATAGACCGAGCAAGTTTTCTGGCAAAATCAACCTCAAGACCTTTATATCGTTTTCCTTCTTTATAGATAAGAGGTGGCGCATTTGGGCAAATACCCACTCGCAGAAGAGCTGGTTTGGGGAGGACAGCGGTTGGGGGTGTGTCTTTGTGCCTGGGGGTGCCGGCAGGGGCACAGGCAAAGAGTCCTGTTAGTAAAAACAGGAAAAGGCTAACAATGGTTAGTCTTGTCGAGGTTTTTTGTCGATGCATAAAGACTATTCCTTGGCAGCTTTCATTGCTTTTCTCCTGTTGCGCCAATTGCTTGCACCGGTGAATTTGTCCACAAACTTTTTAATGGTTTCAAAATAGAGTTTTCCACCCGTTGTGATCATACTGTTATGTTGTGCCCCTGGAATTACCACAAACTCTTTGCTCCTGGCCCCACTATGCGCCTGGAGTTTTTCAGCTTCTGATGCCGGTATTAATTCATCCCTTGCACCATGGAGGATAAAGGTTGGTTTGGTAACCTTTTCAATCTTTTGTAGATTTTTAAATCCGTTTTCTTCACAGATTTCTCTTTGAGGGAAATTAAGACCAAGGCTTATGGCAAGTGGAACCGTGTCGGCAATGGCGCTTTCAAGGAGAAGTCCTTTAAAATCGTCGTGGTTTTTGGCAAGATTAATGGCGGGGACGGATCCAAGTGATCGACCCATTATAAAAAGGGCGCCGGTGCAACCGTTCTCTTCAAGCCACTTTTTTGATTTTTCAAAAACTATGTCCGCATCGCTCAGCATATTGCTGACGGTTGGGGTGCCGTTACTCCAGCCATATCCCCGGTAGTCAACCACCAATAGATTCAGTCCCACTTCCCCATACATGGGTCCGATTGCATCGTGGTCACAAACCTGTTCGCCATTACCATGAAAGTAGAGGATATTGGGATTTGATTTGTCGTGCACATGGAAACGGCAGCCTAAGGTGATATCTTTTTCAACCTCAATGCTGACATCAATTGCCCCTGCGGGTAAGGGGGTTTTAGAACATTTTTCGGGATAAAAAATAAGTGCCAATGCGTCCGGGTGGTCAAGGAGTAACGCGTTTTTGGTGGATTCCATAACTTTCTTTCAGATGTGCTGGTTGATTGCTTATTGTCTTAAATGGTAGGAGCAACTATAGAGAATTTTACTGTAAACAGCAACGTTTAAACTTTTTGCCAGAGCCGCATGGGCATTGCGAATTTCTGGCAATTTTTTTGCTCGTAGATTCAGGGGTACCGTCCAGATAATACCAAACTCCCTTTTCTTTTATAAATCTGCTTTTTTCCCGCATTGTATGGAGTGTGTCTGCTATGATAAAACGCGCTGCAAAAAGAACTGTTCCACTTGTGTCCTCCTCTGATCCCATTTCTGTTTCAAGGATTTCAAGGCCAATCCAGTTCATTGTTGTTGTCTCTGAATCAAGCTTTTGGGGGCGGGTTTTTCCGGCCCAGCTTGCCAGTAAATAGTCGTTTGCATTTTTGGTAAATGCCGTATAGCGAGAACGCATAAGTTCAAGGGCGGTATCCGCTTTTCTCTCTTCACATAACAGCGGCAGGCAGCATTTTTTGTACTCTTTTCCAGTGCCACAGGGACACATTTCTTGAGCTGTCATACCTGTTTCCTTTTTTGTAGCGTTCTCAGCAGTTTCAGGCCAAGGAGCATAAAAGGTGCTCCGTGAAAGAAAAGATCGAAAATATCAAGTGGTCTTGTAAGTGTCCCCTGGGTGAGCATCGCTATTTTCTCTACGATATGGGGTTTTGGGATAAAGGGAGTGAGTCCTGGAACAACGCAAAGTATGAGGAGAATTTGCCAGGATAGGGTATCAAGAAATTTCATTGTCACCATGTGAGTTAAAGGTGTGGAAGACGGGTAAGAGAGAGCTTTTGCAGAACCTGAGTTGCTGTTTCCTCAATGGATCTGCCATCGGTGGAAAGTATTGGAATAGTATATCGCTGAAAAATCTGGTTTGCTTTATGCAGTTCATGGCTACAGGTCGCAAGCTCTGCATAACGACTGCCCTTGTATCGTTTTTCCCGTACGTAGTGCAGGTTTTTGGCAGTGGTTGAGAGACCGATTACATTTTTTTTATTTTTGACTATGGCTTGAGGTAAGGCAAGGTTGTTGAGATCTTCTTCAACAAGCGGATAGTTGGCCGCTTTTATTCCCATTTGGGTAGCAAGGTATACTGAGATAGGCGTCTTCCCAGAGCGTGAAACACCAAGCAGTATCACCTCGGCTTCATCATAATCTTTTACCCTGGAACCGTCGTCATGGGAGATTGAATATTGAATGGCACTTACCCGTTTTGCCATGGTCGAATCGTCAAGATGTCTTGCTGTACCTGAGATGCGAATGGGCTCTGCTTCCAATAATACTTTGAGCTTTTCCAGGTAACTGTCGCAAATATTGAAAAATTCTATTTCAGGAACGTCGAGAATGTTGATCAGTTCCTTGTTCATTATTGTCGAAAAAACAAGGGGATGCCTGCCGGTGGATTGAGAACGGATGTGGGCAAGGGCCTTCTTGGCGTCTTCCACCGTTTGGATAAAGGGGATCTTTTCGGTATTAAAACTAATCTCCGGAAATTGACAGAGTAAGGATTTACCAAGATCCTCTGCCAGGATTCCCGTACTGCCGGAGAGATAATATACATCTTTTGAGTGCCACATTTACTTGTATCCTTTCAAACCAAAGAGACGCTAAAAAGTTATGGTAAGTATGCGCCATTTACCTTTTCTTTTACTAAAAAAAATGCTCTCTTGAAAGGCCTCTTCATGGATTCTTGGGATATTTTCTGTATCGTTTATAGTAATTATCCTGATACAGTGGGAATATTGGTACATAGTAATGCTCAGCAACTATTTTTCTAAGGGAAGTGAGTGATAGGCTTAAACGAAATAAAGAAGGTTGTAACAAGCTATTCCTTATTTGGGCTGGTTCGTTATTTTCGTCTGAAAATTATGGGCAGGGAGTTGTTGGTTGTTGGGAGTTGTAAACAATGCGGGAGTTGTTGCTCATGTATCAATTTAGAAGGCAGAAAAGGATGGTTACGGTATGAGGCGGATTTTGTCGATGTGGTTCGGGAATATCCTGAATATGCTCGCTTTATGATTAGCGGCAGGGATAAACAGGGTTTTTTACAATTTTCCTGTAGTTGGCTTGGAACTGGCGGTTTATGTAAAGATCATGAGCATCGGCTTTCGCTTTGTCGAAACTTTCCTGATAAAAGTCTTCATTTTTGCGGTGGTACGTTACCAAAAGGGTGTGGGTATTCGATTCGGGAAGTAAGGCCTTTTAAAAAATATTTAAAAGATGAGCTTGGCGGCTAGTGGTGCTATGAAACGAGTTCTCATCTTAGAGCCTTATTACGGCGGTTCGCATAAACACTTTCTTGAGGGTTTGCAACGGTGGCTTGGTGCGGATTTTTTACTGTTTTCCCTGCCAGCGCGAAAGTGGAAGATGCGTATGCAGTTTTCAGCCGTCTGCTTTGTCCAAAAGATAGGAGCACTCCCGGAAAAACAACGGCGATTCGATGTCGTTCTTTGTTCCACCTTTGTTGACGTTGCCGTGTTACGCGCATTACTCCTGGATGTTTCGGGATGGAATCAAAAGGCTTTGGTAAAGACCTACTTTCATGAAAATCAGTTTGCGTATCCAAATCAAGTGGATGATATTTCCATGCGTCACTTTACTGCCATTAATTATACTACGGCCCTTGCATCCGATGAAATTGCTTTTAATTCCCACTATAATTTCAATTCCTTTTGCGCAGCTGTTAAAAAAGTATTGACCTTGACCTCTGATATGGATGTTGGCCAGAGTCTTGATAGGATAAGGGAAAAGAGCAGGGTTCTCTACCCTGGAATGGACTATTCATCCATTGACCGGGTGCAAAAACCTCCTTTAGTGAATGCAACACCTGTGATAGTATGGAATCATCGTTGGGAACATGATAAAGGTCCGGAAGAATTTTTCCAGGCCCTGTATTGCCTGCAGGAAAAGAAAATTGCATTTAAACTGATTGTACTTGGGGAGTCTTATGCCACTATTCCAGACTGTTTTGTGGAGGTGAAATCACGTCTAGCTGACGAGATCCTCCATTTTGGCTATGTGCAGTCCAGGCATGAGTATGTTAAACTTCTTTGCCAGGGGGATATTGTTGTTTCAACCGCAACACACGAATTTTTTGGAATTTCTGTCCTTGAAGCGGTTCGTGCAGGTTGCTATCCTTTGCTTCCCCGTTCTCTTTCCTATCCGGAACTGTTTCCTGATGCTTACATGTATGCGCGGGGAAAGCTTGCAAAACGATTGGTCCAATTTTTGTCGCATCCAAAACAGTTGTCAAAAAAAGAGGTGGAGTCTTTAACGGAGCAGTATGGATGGCCTGTATTGCAAAGCGAATATGCGCAGTGGCTACTGTAAGAAGAGTATACTGGAGAAAAAATGAATAAAAATATAGTGTTAATCGGTTTTATGGGGGTTGGCAAGGGGCGGGTCGCAAGGCAACTTGCAACTCTGACTAATCGGTTTGCCGTGGATTGTGATGATCTTATAGAAAGTCTCTGTAACATGAAGGTAAAAAAAATATTTTCCACCTTTGGAGAGCCATACTTTCGGGAACTGGAACGGAAAGTGGCACTGTGGCTTGAAGAGAATGTTTGCCAAACAATAGTTTCCACCGGTGGTGGTTTTGTTCAGGTGCCTAACCTGAACAAAA
>JBNKKR010000007.1:62140-118071 GCA_050291935.1 Desulfocapsaceae bacterium
TGCACAATGATTTTGATGCAATAGTTGACTCCATTTATAACCATCCAAAGGCGAAAAAAAAGATAAAAAAACGTCCGTTATTAAGGGATCTTGATGCGGCTAGAAAACTCTACAAAAGCCGATTGCCACTCTACAGAAAATGTGCTGATTTTGAAATAGAGATCAACGACAGAAGTATAGAGGCAGTTGCCCGTAAAATAGCTAAACAGTATGCAATATAAGGATAGTGAGGATTCTATGTCACAATTATCATTAGAAAAACTTTCAGGATACCGTCCGTTTGCCGGTCCCGTGCTCACCGTTGTTATGGACGGAGTGGGAATCGGTAGTCAGGAAGAAAATGACGGGGTGGCAATGGCCTATACCCCTGTTCTTGATGAACTACTCACGGGAAAACTGGTAACCCGTCTCAAGGCCCATGGAACAGCGGTTGGTTTACCAACAGATGGTGATATGGGAAATTCAGAAGTGGGACACAATGCCTTGGGAGCCGGCAGAGTTTTTGCTCAAGGGGCAAAACTTGTCAATGAAGCTATAATAAGTGGCGCACTTTTTGAGGGGAAGGCCTGGCAGTCCATTAAAGAACGAACAGAGCAAGGGGGCTGTCTGCATCTTATCGGCTTGGTGTCCGATGGGAATGTGCATAGTCATGTTGACCATCTTTTCCAGATAATTGATCGCTGTGCAAGTGAAGGGGTTACCAGGGTCCGGGTACATGGTTTACTTGATGGCAGGGATGTGGCACCCAAAAGTGCGCTGCAGTTTTTTGAACCATTGGAAAACAAGTTACGTGCAATATCAGGCAGTGAAAAGGAATATTGTGTAGCTTCTGGCGGTGGACGTATGGTTGTCACCATGGACAGATATGAAGCCGATTGGAGAATTGTGGAAAGGGGATGGAAAGCACATGTTTTGGGAGTGGGAAGACAATTTGCAACCGCCTGTGAGGCTATTAAAACCTACTACGATGAAGATGTGAACTGTATTGACCAATATATGGATAGCTTTGTGGTTGCTCGTGATGGAAAACCGGTTGGAACCATTGAAGATGGAGATGCTGTGGTCCTTTTTAACTTTCGAGGAGACCGGGCAATTGAGCTGTCCAGATGTTTTGATGAGAAGGACTTTAATGCGTTTGACCGGGTGCGGGTTCCTGAAGTGTTTTATGCCGGTCTTATGCAATATGACGGGGACGCAAAAATTCCTACCCATTTTCTGGTGGATCCACCTCGTATTGATAATACAATTGGGGAATATCTCTGTGCAGAAGGAGTAAGGACATATGCCATTTCAGAAACTCAGAAATATGGTCATGTGACCTATTTCTGGAATGGTAATAAATCTGGGTATATAAATAGGGAACTTGAAAAATATGTTGAGGTTGAATCTGATAAAATTACCTTTGACCTTCGTCCATGGATGAAAGCTGCTGAGGTAACGGATTTGCTCCTTGATGCCATAGAGAGCGGGCAGTATAAAAATATCAGGGTAAATTATGCCAATGGTGATATGGTTGGTCATACCGGTGTGCCGGCTGCTGTTCGAATTGCAGTTGAGACAGTGGATCTTATGCTGGGACGATTGCTAAATGTTTTGGAAAAACGACAGGGAGTTGCTGTTATTACTGCAGATCATGGAAATGCGGATTGTATGTGGACAGAAAAAGAAGGGGTGCGCAATGCCATGGTCGCCCATACCAAAAATCCAGTCCCTTTTATTGTGAAAGATTTTTCTCATAGTAACAATTTTGTCCTTAGGCAAATTGAAAATGGTGGGCTTGCCAATGTGGCGGCCACGGTTCTCAATCTTCTTGGTTTTAAGTCACCTGCTGAGTATGAGCCATCGCTTTTGCAACTGGCAGAAAATGAGTAAAAAGAAGCCCGAAAAAAGGTTGTTTTTCTCCTTTTTTGATAAGTAGTCAAAAAAAAATGGCAAAGGAGAATCATCTGGAGATACCGAAACGAAAGAATAGTTAAAAAAAAATTGCTTGCCTTACGGAATAATATGTGAATATGAGTCGATTTTTTCTGGTATTTTATAATTTCTTTTTGTAGAATAGGAAAACGTATAAATTATACAGGACGACGAATGTGCGACCCGATATGGAATTGGGTTATTCTCGATGGTTTGTTTCGGAGAGAATGTCGTTCGTGTGTAATAAAAAAGCATGATCACGCAGTTGATCAGTACTAAGGACAGGGGTATTATGTTAGAAGGCACAGTAAAATGGTTTAACGAGGCTAAAGGTTTTGGTTTTTTAGAGCAGGAGGGTGGAAAAGATGTCTTTGTTCACTACTCTGCGATTAACAGTGAAGGATTCAAAACCCTCAACGAAGGTGATCGGGTGGAATTTGAAATCACCGAAGGTCCTAAAGGTCCTGCTGCTGCGAATGTAAGCAAAATTTGATCTAAAACAAAATTTTTTTTGTTGAAGTTCTCGAAAGGGGGCTAAGTCGTTTTGTACGATTTAGCCCCCTTTTTTTGTCTTTATTTTGTATTTACAGTATGCTGTATAGAAGATAGTAGAATTAGCGTTTCTTGTTACAGGAGCACATTATGGACGATTTATCAAAATCACAACGGGCTCGCATTGCCATTCGTACTTTTAAGGTGATTGCCGATGCCCTTATATTGCGAGGGTTTTACAAACCATCGGGAAAGTCCGGGGCAAAATTGTCCGAATCGTTAAAGGCATTTAAACCCGAGATTTATGGCTCCATGCCCGATCCACGGGTTATTGAACTCCATGGCCTAGAATATGTGATGGACCGTATGCCCCGGGGGATAGAAAAGTGTAACAGGATTATTTTTACGGCGGATGAGGATTTTAGTGAGACCTCTTTTGAACAGATTACGCCTTTAAAACGGCGAAGGCAGTCATACGTCGTTTCTGAAAAAGAGATCTGCTTTGTGATTACCCGTGGCCTTACCGAGATTTACGATATTCTCACCCATATCACCTTCCTCAATATTGAGTCGCAAAAAATTCAGCAACAGGTTTGTGATAAAGGTGGTGGCACCTGTGCCGCCTGGCATGATCTGAAAAATGTTGTCTATGCAGAGGAAAAACCAAAGGGAAATGATCTTGACCAGGCGATTTGGAATTTATCCATTATTCTCGGTAGGACCTATCGCGAAACACGGGAATGTTATGAAAATTTCGACAGGAATAATCAACCTGATCATCTCTACAATAATGGTATATTTGCCACCATTTACGGCATGGGACAGCGTATAGTCGATGAGATGGAAAACAGCGATAAGTTACTTACCATCTACTTTACACCCTCACTTCAGGAGATGATCGGGCTTCATACCTATGCTTCCAAATGGGCGAAAAATATAAAACGATTTATCTATCAAAAAGGGCTTGCAGAACGTGATTTTCATGTGGTGAGCGCAAATATGCATTCCATGGTTAACCTGCTCTATGGCGCTGGATTTTTACAAGAACAGGGGCAAAATGTCCCTGATGATATCTACTCCATGGCCAAAATGATTAAGGATCAAGAGGGAAATATCTACGATTATGCTTCTCAGTACGGGTTTTCCTATCTAAAGGACACTTCCGAGTCAAATATCGACGCCATGCTTATTGATACCAAAGAGCTAAAACAATCCTTTTTGCATAATAGTATCCAATGTGATTTTGAGTTGTTACAGAAACAACAGCCGGTGCTGGTGGTTATTGATTATGCCTTTGGAGCACAGGCCTTCGATATACTGGACGAGCTGCTCTGTCCCTGTCATTTTGAGGATCAGGAAATAATTTTTCCCATAAAATCTATTAATGTGATGGGTAAGGCCGGAATTCTCACCGGGGATAAAGGTGATATTATGCTTGCCACCGCACATGTAATGGAAGGTACTCCCAATAACTATATCGTAGACAATGATCTGGCTACCAGCGATTTTGACAAAGATTATCCCATTCATACCGGGCCGATGGTTACTGTTCTTGGAACCTCATTGCAAAATAGAGATGTTCTGCAACGATTCCAGACGTCAAGTTGGAAGGCGATTGGGCTTGAAATGGAAGGTGGCCATTATCAACGTGCCATAAGTGCTGCAATTATTCAGGGGCATATATCAAGGGATATAAAAACCAGATACGCCTATTATGCCTCAGATAACCCTTTGCAGACTGGCCAGACGTTGGCGGCAGGATCCATGGGAGAGACGGGGATTATACCCACCTATATGATTACCAAAGTCTTTTTTCAAAAGATTGTGAACGCGTCATAACAGAACACCTATTGCTGCTCCATGAAAATTCTTAAGCGAAATCGTCTGGCCAGGGTATCCCCCTGGGTACTGGCGGCTGCCTGTGGATTGCTCACCTTAATTATTGCCGTGTTTGCGGTGAATAACTACTGGCGGGACAAGGCATTGATGACCGATATTCTCCTTGAAAAAGGGGCAACGCTGATTCGTTTTATTGCTTCAAGTTCCAGAAACTCGATTGTGGGTGGTTTACGAACTGGCAAGTCTCTTGATGACTTATGGCCGGAGGCCGTACAGATGGTGCTTGGCTACGCTTCCGGGCATCCCGGGGTTGAGTTTTTGGCCCTGGTCAATAGTGATGGTATGATTGTCGCCAATGCGGAACCTGAAGATAGAAACCGAATGGTTTCGGAGCAGACCAAAAAATTTGTGTCCACTTTGGATGAACATAATGCGGGTTCCAGGAGTTTTAGTTTTCGTATTGCAAACGAAAAAAAGCCCACGGTGTTTCAAATTGCAGCCATGTTGCCACCCATTGAGCAAAACATTATCGAACAGATCACATTAAGCCTTCGCAGATCCGTAAACGGTGGAGAAGAGAGCCTGACCGAAACCCATATCTTTCGTCAAGAACTTGCCCAGAAATGGCAGAATGACCTGGAAAAGCTGAATAAGGAACAATTTATCATTTTAGTGGAACTGGATATGACCCAGTTTAACCAGCGATTGGAAAGACAAAAATTGGAAATTATTATTCTTTCCATCGTTCTTTTACTGGTCGGTATTGGTGGATGGCTCTCCATCCTCACCCTGGAGGGACTCAAAGGTTCACAGGTGCGGTTGCGACGCATTGAGGCGTTTAGGGATATTCTTATTTCTTCTCTGCCCGTTGGTCTTATTGCCACCGATAATAAGGGTAAGGTGGTGCTGTACAATCGTTTTTCCCAAGAGTTCACAGGTATCACCGAAAAACGAGCCATTGATTCAAACCCCTCTGTCTTTAAAAATACTCCTGAAATACGAGGGGCATTTGAAGATTCCGGCGTTGCATTGGGTGAAAGCTATCAAAAAGAAATACGAGTTGTGGGTAAAGATGGGGACCCCCGTATTTTGCAACTTAACAGACTTGCCATTGTGGACAGGGAAACAAAATTTGTTGGAACACTGCTCCTTATGCAGGATCTTAGTCAGGTGAAAAATCTTGAAGAAGATTTACGTCGCAGTGAGCGTTTGGCGGCGCTAGGAAAAATGGCAGCGGGGGTTGCCCATGAGCTTCGTAATCCACTAAGCTCAATTAAAGGCTTGGCCTTGGTTTTACAATCCAAGTTTCAGCAAAACAATAGGGACCGGGAGACAGCCACAATCCTGGTCCAGGAAGTGGAACGTCTTAACAGATCAATTTCGGAATTACTGGATTACGCCAGGCCTCAGCAATTAAAGAAGAAATATTTCGATATGAGTAGATTGCTGGAAAAAGCGGTCTCGCTTATTCGTATTGATGCCGATGCGGCTGGTGTGGAGCTTGATACTGCCTTTGAAGAGAAACTTCCACCACTCTATGGAGATGAGGATAAATTGACCCAGGTGGTATTGAACCTTCTCTTAAATGGTATTCAGGCCATGGAAAATGGCGGTGTGCTTACTGTACGGGTTGGGGCCACCGAAAGAAAAATTGAGATTGTTGTTTCTGATACCGGTTGTGGAATTAAGGAGAAAGATCTTGGCCGTGTATTTGACCCCTATTTTACCACCAAACCCGATGGCACAGGTCTTGGAATGGCAATGTCTGCAAAGATTGTCGAAGAGCATGGTGGTGAAGTAAAATTACAATCAGAATATGGAACGGGAACTTCGGTGATTATAGATATTCCCATCACCGGGGTAAGTGAATAACAACGAAGAGGTTTACATGAATGCAACAAAAGCAAGCTCGATGATAGTCGTATTTTTTGTCTTTATTGCAGCGGGACTATTTGTTTTTCTTTGGATGTTTGGCACAAATCCCAGCACCCCGGCAGGGCATGAAGGCTATGTGTATGAGAACCCCAGGGTGTTTGGTAAGGGGGGCTTTCGCGGTGAGCTTACAGGGCCTGCAAATTATGGAATTTCCCTTTGGCGAAATGAGGTTTCCAACGTTGATTTTAGACCCAAAACCTATTCAGAGACTTTTAAAATACTGGCCAAGGATGAATTAAATATATCCTTTCGGTTTCAATCCATTATTAAGATTAAAGGCGGATCGATAAAAGATGTGGTGGAAAAATATGCGGGAGAGGCCTTTTATGCAAGATACATCAAAGAGCCTCTGCGAGCGATGGTACGAGAGAATGTACAATCGTTAAAAAGCCGTGAAATAAAAGAGAGAAGACAAGAAATAGCAAATGCTGTGGCAACGGATTTGAAGAAACATCTTGAGGGAACGCCCTTTGTCTTGGTTTCAAGTGTTGTTGGCAATATCGATTATCCACCAGTGGTGACCCAGGCAGTGGAGAAAAAGTTAGCAGCCCAGCAACTTTTGGATGAGAAGGAAACCCAACGCGAAATTGCCAAAAAAGACGCTGAGATTCGTATTGAAGAGGCAAAAGGAATAGCAGAGGCGCAAAAGATTATCAACACCACCCTTACAAAAAATTATCTACAACATGAGGCTATTCAGGCACAGCTAAAGATGGCTGCATCCCCCAACCACACCACCGTTTATATACCTTCCGGTGTCAATGGAATTCCGCTGGTGGGAACTGTTCCGAAATAGATATTGGGTAGATTCTTAGTTTGTTGGCAATTCCTTTGGGGGAGCAGTGTTGTCATTGTTTCCTGAAAAACCGTTTTTGTCCTTTTTGCCTTTAAAAAAGCGTACAAGGGACTGAAAAACGGTTTTAATACCACTCCATATTTTGGGGATAATCCAGATGGCAATGAGGACAAAAGCAATAAAGAAGATGAGAAAGGCAAGGGGATAGTGGAGCATCGCCCAGATGCCACCGATAACAGTAATATCTTCCAATACCGAAGCGGTCCAATTGGTAAATGGTTCAGGGGAGGTGTTAATAAGCACCCTTGAACCTGCTTTTATGGTGTGGGTGGTGGCGGCAACGCCTCCCCCTAAAATCCCTGCAGCAATAACGATACTTGGGTTTACATCGCCAACTGCACCTGCTGCAAGCATAACTCCTGCTGGAATGCGGATAAAGGAATGAATGGCGTCCCAACCGGAATCAACACCGGGTGTTTTATCGGCAAAAAATTCAACAACGTACATAAGGGCTGCCGCTCCAATAACCATCGGGTCTTGCAGGACAAGCAATTGCTCAGGAAGGACTATGTTACCACTTATGCCAAGAAAACCCAGAACCGCAATGGTCGCATACAGATTTATTCCTGCAGCCCAGGCACTTCCCATGGTTAAGGCCAACGTGGTAATCAGTTGTTGATAGGCATCCATATGTACACCCTTAAAAGGAGTATTGATAAAAGATCAGCAAAGTTCCCTTGATAGCTCAATGGAACTGTTACTTAAACCAAGCGATACGCTAAGCAGTTTATGGCACAATGGCAAGGAATGTGGATCAGTTTTTGAAGTTCTGATCAAGAAATGCACACTCTTTTGGGGTAAGATCAAACTTGATCTCAACTTCTTGTAAGAGTGCTTGCCGACTCTTTTCAGGGTATTGTTCCACAAGGTGGGCAAGTTCTGTGAGTGCCTGTTTCGTTTTGTCACCTGGTTTTTGGGTAGGGTGTTGGGACATGGTATATTCCTCTAGCTACAGGGTTTTAAGATGATGCCAGCAAGTGGCGGTACTTCCACCATTGTATGAAATGGGGCCTGACCGTACGGTTCGGCAATGGGTTTATAGATAATTGTATCCTTGTTATCGCATTCCACAAATCGGCTTGAATCGGAGCAGAAGATCTGTTCATAGTTTGCACCGGTCGGAAGCCCCATTTTATATTCAAAAAAGGTTTGCGGGGTGAAGTTTAGCAGGCAAACAAGGTGGTCATTCCGATCTTCTGCAAATCGTGCAAAAGAAATTATCGAATTTTCACGATCTTCAAGATCCATCCATTGAAATCCTTCAGCAACAAAATCTTGTTCCCATAAGGATCGATTGTCTTTGTATAGATTATTGAGTCTTTCAAAAAAACGAAGCATCTCGCCATGCATACCGTTGTCTGCAAAGAGGTGAAAATCAAGACTCTGTTTGCAGTTCCATTCGCTCCATTGTCCGAATTCGCTGCCCATAAAGAGGAGTTTCTTTCCGGGGTGCATCCACATATAGAAAAACAGAAGGCGAAGATTTGCAAATTTTTGTCCTAAATCTCCCGGCATTTTATCGATCAAAGAGCGCTTCCCATGGACCACTTCATCGTGGGAAACGGGGAGGATAAAGTTTTCTGAAAAAGCGTACATCATTGAAAATGTAAGGTTATTATGGTGAAACTTACGATAAATCGGATCTTTTTCAAAATAGCTGAGGGTGTCGTTCATCCAGCCCATATTCCATTTAAATCCAAAACCTAGTCCTCCCATATTGGTCGGCTTTGAGACACCGTAGAAGCTTGTGGACTCTTCGGCAATCATCAGTGTACCGGGGTGGCGTTCATACACAACCGCATTGAGATGACGCAAAAATTCGATGGCTTCCAAATTTTCCCTGCCGCCATAGGCGTTGGGAATCCACTCACCTTCATTACGTGAATAATCCAGGTAAAGCATGGAAGCCACAGCGTCCACCCGTAAGCCGTCAATATGATATTTATCAAGCCAGAAAAGGGCGTTGGCAATCAGAAAGTTGCTTACCTCTTTTCTTCCATAATTATAGATAAATGTACCCCATTCAGGATGACTCCCCAGTCTTGGGTCGTCATGCTCGTAAAGTGCTGTGCCATCAAAACGGCCAAGGCTATGGGAATCTTTTGGGAAATGGGCCGGTACCCAGTCAAGGATAACGCCAATACCTTCCTGGTGGCAAGCATCCACAAAATACATAAAGTCTTCCGGGACACCGTAGCGGCTGGTCATGCTAAATGGTGCGGTTACCTGATAGCCCCACGATTCGTCAAGGGGATGTTCCATCACAGGAAGGAGTTCTATATGGGTAAAACCGAGTTGCTTCACGTAAGGAATCAGTTTGACAGCAAGCTCCTTAAAGGTGAGAAAGCGTTCTGGATTTTTAGGATCCCGTTGCCAGGAACCGGCATGCACTTCATAGATGGACATGGCTTTTTGATACGGAGCAGTTGTACGTTTTTTTTGCTGCCATGCCACGTCCTGCCATTGGTAGTGGTCAAGGTAATGAACCACCGAGGCGGTTTTAGGGCGATGTTCGCCAAAATATTGGAATGGATCCGCCTTGAGAATTATATCTCCTCGTTGGGACCTGATTTCAAATTTATAGATCTCATTTTCGCCAATCCCGGGAAGAAAAAGCTCCCATATTCCGGAACCTCCCAAGCTGCGCATGGCATGTACCCGTCCATCCCAGCCGTTAAAATTCCCCACCACCGAAACACGGGCTGCAGAAGGTGCCCATACCCGGAAGGTGGTTCCCGCAATCTGCGAATGCATGGCAGGTTGTGCGCCCATATGATTATACAACAGGTAGTTGGTGCCAAAGTTGAACAGGTACTTGTCCTGCTCACCTAAAATGGGCATAAAACGATAGGGGTCATTAATAATGTTGGTAACACCATCATAATAGGTGATCTCATATCGGTAATTGTAGGGATCAAGGTTTTTGTCGGCGATTGTGGCGGTATCGATTTCAATTTCAAAAAGACCTTCCTGGCGAATCTTGTTCATTGCTAAAGAAGAGCTATCAACGAGCAATGTTACCGAAGCAGCGTGAGGTTGAAAACAACGTATGGTTGCACTCTTATTCTTGGTGCCACTAAAATGTACTCCCAATACCTGAAAGGGATCATAATGTTCAGCCTGTAGAAGAAGATCGATCTGAGTATTGATATCCATGTGAAACCCTTATATTGAGAGAGGAGGAGACAAAGACCACATCAGTTTTCAGAGTAGCAAATTCAAAAAGGAAAACATAGTTTAATCAACATTGCTTGACGCTTTTTAAAATAATTTGTTACTGTGGGCCATAAATGAAAACTTTGGAAAAATATATGGAATCAACCGAACAACCTATTATAGATACCCTGACGGGCTCTTTCTTACTTTCAACGCCGCAGATGCCGGACCCTCGTTTTGCTGAACAGGTCATATTTATCTGCAGTCATGGGCATGAGGGAGCGGTGGGAATTGCTGTTAATAAACCCAATATGTTGGTAAATTTTCGGGAAGTATTGGCAAGTAATAATTATCCGGTCCCGCAAGGGATTGATGCCAGGGTGTATACCGGAGGGCCCGTTGAACCCAATTCCGCATTTATTTTGTATGGATCTGAGTATCATACGGATCAGCATCTGGAAGTGACGTCTTCGGTCTATATGACCCGTGATAGCAGGGTGCTTGAGGATATTAGTAACGGCCGGGGGCCCAGTAGATTTTTATTTGCCATAGGCTATGCCGGTTGGGGGCCTGGACAGTTAGAACAGGAACTTGTTCGTGAGGGGTGGCTCACCGTTCCTGCGCAGGATTCAATAATTTTTGATGTTCCGGATAGTGAAAAATGGCAGCGAGCTGCCGCACTGTATGGAATTGATATCTCTACCTATCAGGATTCTGTTGGTAATGCATAATGTTGAGATTGATTACAGGGTATGATTATCCAGGGAAGGAATAGTGTATGGCGGATGTGAAAGAAATATTTGAGTGTAGCCGTTGTGGCTATTGTTGTCAGGGTGAAACCACTGTTTCCCTTGATGAGGATGATCAAAAACGAATGGTTGCAGCGCTTGGTTTAAGCCGTGAAGAGGTTGTAGAAAAATACTGGCGTATCACGGGAACTATTGTGCAGATGAAGGTTGTGGACGGGCATTGTATTTTCTATAACAAGGGCTGTACGGTCCATAAGGGGCGTCCCTGGCGATGTGCCCAATGGCCACTTCATCCTTCAATGGTTGATGATAGTAATAATTTTTTTACCATCCGTGATTCTTGTCCCGGGATAAAAAAAGATATCTCCCACCAAGAGTTCTCCGCAATTTTGTCAGAACTTATGGAAGAACAGACGAAGATCCACTGTTAATCCATGAAAATCCACCTTCCGCTACTTGGCAAAACCAAAGATTCTTTTATCGAAGCCGGAATAAAAGAATATGGTGGAAGACTCAAACATTATGCCCCCGTTGTTTTCCAGCAACTGAAAGTCAAAACAAAGAAAGGATGGACCAAGGCCCAGCAGCGGCAGGAAGAGGGGCGGATATTGTTGGATACCGTTGGCGCCTGCGATGTTACAGTTGTCCTTGATGCAAGTGGTCGTCAATTCAGCTCCATTGCCTTTGCAGGCTTACTGTCCAAATGGGAACAGGAGGGGAGGAAACAGGTTTCGTTCTTGATTGGTGGGCCCACCGGCCACAGCGAAGATGTCTTACAACAGGCCGACCTGACCCTTTCCTTGTCAAAAATGACCTTTACCCACGATATGATCCGTCTCTTCTTAGTGGAACAGTTGTACCGTGCGTATACAATTAAGGCCGGGGAGAAATATCACAAATAATCTCTTTTGCTGTTGCTTGCTATCATCTTCTCTTTTTTCTCCGTTGCTAAGGTGAATCCTTTTTCCAGAAGTTCCGTGGCTGTTATGTCTCGCATCTTTTTGTTTTGACACCCCATTACCACACTTATAATACGTAGATTATCACGTTTGGCGGTGGCGACAATGGAGAAACCGGCTTTTCGAAAGTAGCCGGTTTTAAGGCCATCGCAACCGTCCACCTTGCCAAGGAGATGGTTGTGGCTGTGCATAATAAGTTTGTCATTGCGAAATCCCCGTACCCTTGTCGAGGTATATTTGAATATCTTCTCTTTTGCACAAAGGACCCTTGCCAAACGAGCAACATCTCGGGCACTGCTTCTGTCCACCTTTTGCCCCGTTGCCGGTGGTAGACCATGCACCGAGTAAAACTCTGTGCCTTGCATACCAAGCTCCGCCGCCTTTGTATTCATCAACTGGACAAATGCTTCTGTGGAACCGGCAATATGAATGGCAAGGGCGACAGCGGCGTCATTGGCCGATTGAATCATTAAGGCGTACAATAGATCTTCAACAGAAAACTGTTCGTTTGGAGCAAGGTAGACCTGCGATCCACCCATTTTGGCAGCTTTTGCAGTGACTTGCACCATGTCACTTAGAGCAAGCTGACCGCTTTCCACATGCTCCATAACCAGAAGAAAAACCATTAGTTTTATGGTGCTGGCCGGATAAATTGTCGCATCGCCATCTTTTTCAAAGAGGATTTTACCACTACTTGCATTTACAACAACTGCAGAGCGATAGGGATTTGCAGACATATCTGCAATGGCGGCTCGACCGGCAAGAGAAATGCTTGCTGAAAAGAGCGTATAGAAGAGCAAAACAACGGTATATGTAATTTTCATAACAATTTTTTTAATTTTGGGATGGATGGAACAGTGGATCGACATGTAAAAGAGAAAGCCAGCGTAGCATAGAAATTTGTGAAATGGAAAACTATTATATTGCTCCTCTTTATTATTTTGATAACTATTATGATTTGTTTATATAACCAACTTACGTTGCATAGTTTCTTTTTGTGAGCTATTCTTAAGGATAAGCGATACTCAGTAATTGACCGAAACCCTTAACAGGAATATATTGCAAATATGAACTCGGTAAATCAAATATTACAAGAAGCAATTCTCTTACCTGAGGATCAAAGACTTACTCTTGCTAACCGAATTTTGATGTTAAACGAGCCAGCTGCATCAGAAGATGTAAGCTCCGCCTGGGATACGACGATAAGGGATCGTATTGCTCGTTATGACAGTGGCGAAATTAGTTCCCGTCCTGCCTGTGAGGTTTTTGCCGATTTAGATCGCCGGCTAAATCAATGAAAATTGAATTTCTTGAGGAGGCGGAATTAGAGCTTTTTGAATCAGCAGCTTGGTATGAATCTAAAGAACCTGGGTTAGGAAAACGCTTTCGCAAAGAGGTTGGTCATGTTCTTGATAAAATCATCGAAGATCCAATGCTTTGGAGAGGGCGTTCCGGTGGTTACAGAAGAGTGAACTGTCCAGTATTTCCGTATTATATTCCATTTTTCATACGAGGTGAAAAGATCATCATAGCGGCTGTTGCCCACGAGCATCGAAAGCCTGGTTATTGGAAGTACCGTAAGTGACAATAAGAAAGGTTTTCTGTGGTGAGTAAAGTCAAGCAGAAAACGGGGATTTCTGTCTACCCTGCCCCCCCGAAGGTCGCATAGGTCGGGCTAAAGCAAGAACTGTAGTTGTTAGGCTACGTTCGGTCTTTTTATTCTCACATTGGGACAACAAATGGCTTGTGGCCTTTTTATCCATTTTGTTCATAACAGATGAAAAAAACTGAAAATTCAGCGCCTTTGTTTTCTGTGTGGAAAATACTGAATGTTATTGTAGTTGGATTCTTGTGTTTTATATGGCTTACCACATATGTTCCAATGAAAAGTCCACCAAAGCAAGAATGGCTTAAGTTGTATAACGGAATTATTTTAAAATATTACACAAAAAAGTATAACTTTGTCGAGTTCCAAACAAATAATACCATTTTGTGTCTTTCAATAAATTATCCTATCAACAGCTACTGGTCGTATTTGAAAAAAATTATAAGCCAGGAACAGGAATGCAAATACTAGCTTCACGTTATCCAGCAGGTAAACAGGTTCAAGTGTGGGGAATACACGTAGATCACCGCGTAATATTGACTCCAGAAAAAGTTCTTTTATTGGATGAAAGAAGAAGGGATAAATCAAGAAAAATCATTTCTTACATGTTGCTATTATTTACTTCCTCACTTTTCTTAACATACTTGTTTGAAAAAAAGTAAAATGATAAGGAATCTCTTTCTGTTAAGTGTCGGAAAATAGGAAGCAAAGGGTTAAGTCTTAGCTTGACTCTTAAAAAAAGGGGGACCACGATAAAAGCCAATGAAGAGTTAACCGGCTCCGCCCGGTTTAACGGCTGATTGGCATCTCTCAGGGCAAATACCGTTCTATATCCAATGCTCCATGAAAAACGCCTAAAATGTCGATGTAATTACTGTTAATTATGTAAGCGATACGGTAGTGGCCATAAAGAAGAATGCGGATATCTCCTTCCGGTTCTTCACGGTATTTATGGCCAAGTTGGGGAAAGTCGCTCAACATCTGAGCCTTGTCATAGATGCCGGAAACGACTTTTTCGGCAGCGGTGGGATTATCTTCTGATATGTACCCATAGATCTCTTTAAGCCATTGTTCGGCTTCGTGAGACCATCTTATTTTTGCCACGATCTGATCCGGTTGGCCATTTCACTATTTGAAATCACTCGTCCAGACCTGACATCTTCCAAGCCAATGTCAACCATCCTGGAAAAAGCCAACTCTCTTATGATCTCATCATATGTGGCGTCTTCCGGTTGAGACATGACAACCTTTGTAATTTTTTCCTTTATAGTCTGTGCCTGCATAATGGAAATGTCCTTTTAAGTGTGGGCAAGTTTCTCAAATTTGCATTTTTTGATAAATGCATCAAGCAAGCCTTTAATCAGAAATTTATCCTCTTCTACATCCAACAAGAGGAAATCAAGGCTAACTTCTAGGGTATTGGTAAATGTGATGAGGATGGCAGTAGTCGGGACCATCACTCCTCTTTCGTACTTGGAAATCCTTTGGCCATCAGAGCCTACCTTTTGAGCCAGTTGCCCTTGAGAAAGTCCTTTTTGCCTCTTGCCGATCTAAGTTTAACAGGAAATTTTGCTGAGATTATTTGTTTTTTAAGTCACCATACCCCAATTTTATGAACATAAAATTGTTTTCGCAATCTAAAAATGATTGGTATGCTGTGTTAGATATTTACGTTTTGGCTACTAGGCCAAAATTTTTGGGACCTCAAATTCGGATTCAATAAGTTATCCTGAAGATTTCTTGTTTTACTACTGTTATAAAAAAAACAGGACCCCTCAGGAGAGCCCTGTTTCTTCAATGGATACTTTTCTATCGGTGAGAACGGGTTTATATTTTAAATTGACTTACCATGACATTAAGTTTTTCGGCAAGCTCACTTAAGCCGTTGGCGCTTTCATGAACCTGGGTGCTACTCTCGTTAATCTCGTTTGATGCCTGTCCAACCTCAGCAATATCGGCGGCGACATCTTTGGTCACAGTGGTTGCCTGGGCCACATTTTCATTGACTTCCTGAATACCAAGTGAAGCCTGGGCAATATTTTCTGAAATTTCCTGGGTGGCGTCGGCTTGTTCGGCGATGGTAACGCAAACATCGGATACCATTTTATTGGCCTCACTGATAACTCCGGTGATCTGTGTGATTTCAGTGACCGAATTTGCGGTTTCACTCTGGATTCTGGTTATTTTCTCATTGATTTCAGCCGTTGCCTCTGAAGTCTGTTTTGCAAGATCTTTGATTTCATTGGCAACCACCGCAAATCCTTTGCCAGCTTCGCCAGCTCTAGCTGCTTCAATGGTGGCATTGAGTGCAAGAAGATTTGTCTGTTCTGAAATCTCCTTGATTGTTTCCGTTACTTTTCCAATCTCTTGAGCTGATTTGCCCAGTTCATTAATCTGTTCCGAGGCATTTTTTGATTGAATAACACCGGATTCGGTAATGGATTTGGTCTTTTTAGTATTTGAGGCAACTTCTGTGATCGTTGCTGACATCTCCTCTGCTGCCGCTGCGACCATACTGACGTTTACTGAAGTTTCTTCAGATGCGGTTGCTACGGAATTCATATTGGCGCTCATTTCTTCAGCCGCTGCCGAAACAGTATTTGCCTTTCCGGTTGTCTGTTCGGAATTTGCTGACATTTGATTGGAAATTGCCGAAAGCTCCGTTGACAATGACGTTAATGACTGCACTCCAGTGGCGATATCGGAGAACATTTTCCTTAGTTTGGTGGCCATATCTTCCATATCGTGATAGACACCCACAGTGGCCGAATCACCATCATGTTTAAAGTTTACGGCAAGATTTCCCTGGGCAATGTGACGGGCAACATCAGCGATTTCTGAAGGATCACCTCCAAGTTGTTTTTGTACACCTTTGATAATAATGAGAACAAGAATGATCGCCACCGATAGGCCAAACAAACTTACCATGCTTATTGTCCATTTGGTGCGCGTATTGGAAGAGTTCAGGCGTGGGCCTATCTCATCTTGGGCCGCCATGATGGAGAGCTTTACATCCTCAACATTAGTAGCTATTTGGGGACCTATTGTATCAAGTGTATCTTTGATAATTGTATTTCTGGCAAAGATCACCTCCACCACGTCTCCAAAGGCCTCAGAGTAGACTTTTTGATTAGCCAAAACTGATTTGAGCAGGCTACGTCGTTTGGGATTTTGTAATTCCTTGTCAAGCGTTGCCGTATATTTTCCCATTTTCTCAAATTCGGCATGGACTCTGTCAACGGCGCTTTGCTTATTGGTTTGCAGAAATTTTACCACATATAGTCTGGCCAGGAGCAGATGTTTCATGGCAACGCCTGCGTTAAAGGCGGCAGTTACATCGTCATCTTTGCTGGCCGATTCCATGATTTCAGTCAGCTCCTTTTCCATTAGGGGACCCTTGATATCCAATACCTTATCAACCAACGCATTGCGCTTACTCTTCATGGTGACAATTTGAGTAAATGATTTGTCATATTCTGCATGGTCTTTATCTGCAATATCAATTTTTTGGGCACGCTCAGGATCATTAATTTCTTCTTGGGCGGTGTCTAAAAAGCCCTTCATTTTGCCGCTGTATTTGAAATATTCTTTCTGCTCCTCTTCGGTCCCATGGGCGATAAAATTTTTAACACTTAATCGCATAAGCAATAAATTGGCCTGGATGCGTCCTGCCAAATTGGTGTCACGGGCCATTTCACGATAGCTGGTAAATCCTTTGGAAGCTCCATTTATGGCCTGGAAGCCGGTTATTGAAATGATGAGTAGCAACACAATCATTGCCGAAAAAGCGGCAATCAACTTCATCTTCAGCGATAAGGTAGTAACATTCATGATCTGCTCCTTTCATATAAAATGTAATTGAGGCTTAAGGCCCCATTTTTTAGCGACAACATGAAAGTTCAGATAAAGCTGAGTTGAGCAGATTGTCTGCTCAAACGAAACTTGCATAACCCAAGGCGATACTGAAAAGAGCGCCCTGACGGTATAAGTTTGTGGGTATTCTTATCAAGGATTATACCTTCTGTGGAACTTTCAGAAGTATCCTTTCATAAAGAAATTTTTTTTTACAGAATTTTTTTGTTTTATTGCTCTTTAACACGTATGAAAAAATGAGAATTGTTCCGTAACGTATCAGGATAAAAAACAATTGAACAAAAATGGCACGAATAAAAAAAATGAGTCACGTAAACGTAACATTTGTATGCGGTTTGTAACAGCGGCGACGTTGCCAAGACCTAAAGATGGAGGGGAAAACTTACTGGATAGCGGTGTTAGGGATCGCATTCAGGCCAACCATAGCCCCAACGCCAGGGAAGGGAAGTGCAGGGAATTCCACCAATGCGTACAGCTCTGTACATGAGTAGAGAAATCGTTGTAAAGAGTGTGTGGAGCTCTTTTGGGGAGAGATCGTATTGGGCGGTGAGTTCCTTTTCTTTATCAAGCCCAATGTCTTGAACGCATTGCATAAGCTGAAGATCCGCTGTTTTTCTGGCTTCAAAGCTTTCACTGCCACTGAGTGTGCGTTCGCCACCAGCATGATAAATAGAGTCATGGGTGATGCAACATGATTCCCAGGGTGGTGCCTGGCCAAAGTTTTCATCAAATGTCTCTATTGTCTCGGCTAAATATTCCCACCCAACGGAAAGTCCACCACTGCAGCCATCTGTGGTGAATGTATTGATATGATTGTCCGGGTTTTCTTTGAGCTGTACCAATTTTTGATGTCTGTACAGTTCTAATTGGCGCTCGAGCTTATCCATTTTTTCTGAATATTCAGGCAGATCTTGGGCAAACGCGTCTTGCGAATGGTGAAAACAGATCATAGCTAGAACGATTGTACAATTGAGAGATACCATTCTAAAGTGTTGTCTGGAGAATAAAGAACGTAGAAAAGAATTCAACTGTTTGTCCTCATATGTTTTTCTTTTTTTTGCTGCTTTTATTATGACACATATAGACATCATAGCGACTGTTTTTCATTGTGATAACATGATTGGGTTTTTGGTCATTGAGTGAAGGTGCCCCTTTGGGGCGTTTTACAACGACTCGATTGCCGGCATATTGTAATGCTGCCTGCAAGACTGTACCGCTATCATCATCGTCTCCCACCAGCTCACGGATAATTCGCATATTTTTTTTGTTAAGGGCTGATTTGTTGCCATGCGGGTACATGGGATCCAGATAAATGGTGTCCGCCTGTGTGGTAAGCGAGGGAAGTAAAGAAATGGCATTGCCTTGAAGAAGACGTAAATTGTTTGGTGCCGCTCGTTTAAGGGCGTCTTCCAGTAGAGGAGCCAGAAAAGGTGATCGTTCAATCATGCATACATTACAACCAAGGGATGAAAGGATAAATGCATCCTGGCCCATTCCAGCGGTGGTGTCAATGATTGATGGTCTGCAATTTGCTTTAATTCCCACAGCACGGGCCAGGGCCTGCTGTATACCTCCGCCAAATTTTTGTCTGTAGGCGAGTTTTGATGAATTAAAATCGATATAAAGACGTCCTTCTACTCTTTTATGGCAGTGGAGCTCTAGCCCTTTTTCCACGTAGATAAAAAGATAATCAATTTCTTTAGCCCCGGAAACGGTGACGACAGGTATCTGGAGTGTGGCGCCCAGGGTTTCTGCCTTTTTTATAAGATGTGGACAGTTTTCGAGGTAGGAAACCGCAATGGAACGTGATAGAGTATGGTCAAAAGAGATCATTGCGGGATTGTATCAGTGGGATTAACTGAGCACAACATTTTAATTAGTGTGAATAAAGACGTTTGAACGATTGTTAAGGTGATAGATTTTTTGTATATAGAAAAGCTTTTACCGAATTATTTATAATAAAAAAGGAAAATACAATGAGAAAAAAAATAACCATTATTGGTGCTGGAAATGTGGGGGCCACTGCTGCCCATTGGGCTGCTGCTAAAAAACTTGGCAATATTGTTCTGCTGGATGTTGTGGAAGGTATCCCCCAGGGCAAGGCCCTTGATCTGTCACAGGCAGGCCCGGTGGAGGGATTTCATTACAAAGTAGAAGGAAGCAATGATTTCGCAGACTCTGCAAATTCCGATGTTGTAATTATTACTGCCGGGCTTGCCAGACAACCCGGTATGACCCGAGATGACCTGTTGGCTAAAAATGTGTCTATTGTAAAGTCATGCGCTGAGCAGGCAGTCAAGCATTCCCCTGATTGCGTATTAATTGTGGTCACCAATCCCATTGATGCGATGGTACATACCGCATTTAAGGTGACCGGCCACCCCAAAGAAAAAGTAATTGGCATGGCTGGGGTACTTGATTCGGCACGATATCGTACATTTTTGGCTGAAGCGATTGGTGTTGCTCCCAAGGATGTAAATGCCCTGGTTCTTGGTATCCATGGAGATAATATGATGCCCATGGTTCGTCTTGCAAACGTTGCTGGCGTACCCATTACTGATTTGCTTGATAAGGAAGAAATTGATGCCATCGTTCATCGCACCCAAACAGGTGGGCTTGAGATTGTAAATCATCTTAAAACCGGTTCTGCTTTTTATACCCCTGGTCTTGCTGCTGTTGAAATGGCGGAAGCGGTGCTCACTGATTCTAAACGTGTATTGCCCTGTGCCGCCTATCTGGAAGGCGAATTTGGCGTAAACGGATATTTCCTTGGGGTACCTGTTGTTATAGGCGAAAAGGGTGTTGAGAAGATCCTTGAATTTGAACTTACCGACGAAGAAAAGGATGCCTTGCAGCTTTCAGTACAGGCCGTTGAAAAACAGATGATAGCCACCGGACTGTAGTCTCTTCCTGTAATGGCCCGGAAAAGCGACGAAAAAAAGCGTGTTTCCATTGCTTCAATCCTAAAGCAAATCGAGTCCATTGCTCTTTCTCCCCTGGATCTTCTCCCCCATGAAGATTTGAGGGAGAAACTGGTGGAATTGGCATTGACCGGGGTCCCAACGACTATCCCGACAGAGTCCGCAACCAGTTTACAACGCATAAGGGATGGTTTGGCCGCTGAACCTGTTTCAGAACTCAAGGTTGTTGTCTTTGGCGGAGGAACAGGGCTTTCCACCATTATTGGTGGTGACAGCCGTCCCGCATCCTGGATCAAAGATCCCTTTTCCGGTCTCAAAAATATCTTTCCCAAAACCAGCTCTGTGGTCTGTATCACCGATGATGGAGGTTCAACGGGGGAGATGTTAAAAGATCTTCCCCTTATCGCCTTAGGTGATATACGACATGTCCTGCTCTCTTCCATTCAACTTGCCAATTTGCAGGATTTGTATGGTCTGTCATATGGAAAGGCTGGAAGTTGCGTTGAAACAGTTGCAAAAATCTTTAATTATCGTTTTTCAAAAAAACCAAAAAATAGCCAAGCGCTGTTAGATCAGTGCTGTTTAGGATTTTGTCAGCTGCTCCCAGGCCCCATTGTTAGCTTTCTGCAAAGCGCCATCGAAAATCTCTTTGTGGATAGCCGTTTGCAAACGACTTTGCAACGGCCCCAATGCCTTGGGAATCTTATCCTTGCATCTTCTATCTATCAGCAGCTACCTGAGCAAAGAAAAAGAGCTGATTTAACGCAGGAACAACAGTTGCTCCAGAAGTGTTTGAGTCAAGGAATTGCTGCGCTTTGTAAAGTCCTTGGTGCAGAAGAACATGCTGTGGTTCCTTGTTCCACCGTTCCTGCTGAGCTGAGCATGCGATATGCCAACGGGGTGCAGGTAACTGGTGAGCATAAATCAGGAACGGCAAGAAGAAACTACCCGGTTGAACGGGTGTATGTCCATTTTTGCGAAGAACCCACTATTTCACCAACAGTGGAGTCTTTGATTGCATCCGCTGATATTATGATCATGGCGCCGGGAAGTTTGTATACTTCCCTTATTCCAATATTCCAGGTTCCTGGTATTGCAGAAGCGGTGAAGAAAAATAGAAAGGCTCTGAAAGTACTTGTCTCCAATCTCTGGGTCCAAACCGGAGAGACAGATCTTAGCCTCAGTGAACCCGATCGGAAATTTCATCTCTCAGATCTGTTAAAAGCATATGAGAGAAATATTCCGGGTGGGACAAAGGGGTTGTTTGATACGGTTATCTGTCTTTCCTTTAAGGATGTGGCAGCGACGATCATCCAAAACTATGCGGTGGAGGGCAAGATCCCCATTTATCTGGATAGGGAACGGGTACGACAGCAGGGGGTAACCCCCCTTGAGTGTGGTATCTATTCGACAGCGGCTCTTCGTGATCTTGGTGTGATTCGCCATGATCCCCACCAATTTGCCCACGTTATTCAAACATTATGGGCCTGTTTTCGCCATATCCCAGGTAGTGCTCCTCAGTATGCAGTCATGCCGGCGGAACCATTGCCCAATGGAAAGCACCTTACCGGTATGATGCTTCCCTGTCTTCGCTATAAAAAGATTGGTTCTTATTTGTCTGCTATTACAATCGAAATGAAAAGAAACGAGGAGACCACTGCCGAGCAGGTACGAAAGATTTTGCACCAAATTATTTGGGAGCATAAAGATATTCCCCTTGCGCATTTACAATTTATCAGAGGAGTGCAATGTATAAGTCTTAACAATTGGAAGCGGAATCAGAACTGGGACCGGGTCTACTCCTTTTATGACCCTGCCGATGGATTGGTGAAAATTCGGGAAGATCAATTTGACTCGGAAGAGAGCCTTGAAGTTGCGTTTTTAGTAGCGCTTGGCCAATCTTTACTTGGGAATTATGCAAAAAGTAAGGATATTCAAAGTGTTAGTCCGAGTGGTCAGGTGATTGGCAAGGTATATCATTTGCGGATAAGGAGCGGAAAAGAAAGGAATTGTTATTTTTCAAGAAAAGAGTTGGCCAGCTTCTTAACCCTTTCCAGGATGATTCAAGATACAGAGGATCTGAACCATTTCACAAGGATTGTAAATGGAACAGAGGGTTTTACTCCGCCAGGACTCTTATTTGGCCTTACCTATGCCTGGTATCTGGATAATCGTTTTGCTTCCCATATTGAGTATAAGATGGCAGTCATTCGTGTCGATCATTCCGATCTTATTCCTGAACAGGTGCGGATGCGCAGTCGGCGTGAACGACTTACAGATTTCTTCCGTGAGGTTGTATTTGGACATTAGACCCCGTCTACGAGGGGAGGCGACAGGGGCACATTTTTTGGACCTCTTGCCATTGTTTTTTGAGCTTTTTGGCAGAAACCTTAGCACTTGTTGACAATTCCGGAGCGAAGACGAGTACGCGATATTCGTTGAGCATTGTTTTATAGCGCCTAATTTCTTCTTTGCATTCCCGAGGTAAGGGAGACAAATCATCTGGCAGGCTTGCCAGTTTGTGCAGGTAAGGGGTGAGTTGTTTTGCCTTTTTTGCGTCTTTGTGCAGGCTTGCGTGGGCACGTTCAACGCGAATCATCAGCGCCTGAAAAAACAGGGGACATTTTTCAAGATCAGTTAGAGTAAAGAGCGTTAAAAAATTGTTGGGGAGGATCTCCTCAACAAGTGCATCATATTCTTGAAATTGTGCTTTGTTATAGGTCTTGCTTTTTTGGGCAAGGTCTTTAAAACGTGTAATATGATCATATGCTTCCCGCCTTTTTCTAAGGACCCGCATAACGCTGTCGCATACTGTTTGCCCCTTTCTATACACTCCTTTCCGGCGTATCCTGCTAACACTCTTTGCAAAATCTTCTTTGCAAGTGATTGTTTCAAGTTCTTGAGAAAAGAGGGATTGCATAATAAAGAAAAGTACATTTTCAGAGGCCGTTTGTCTGTTGCCCAGGAGATTTGCCAGCCAGAACGAAGAAGGGCCGGATAGGGCAGTGTGGCAATATTTTTTTAGATTTTTGTATTGCTCCTTAAACTGCAATTGATACAGATAGTGATACGCTTTAGTTGTGCACTCCGTGGCATACATCTGATCTGATTCAAAATGAACGCTTACTCCGCCTTTGTTTTTTTCGATACGAAGGGCCGGATAGAGGTAGCCTGCAATTTCCCCGCCTGCTGTGAAGAAAGGAGTCCTTTTTTCAAGTCCTGCAAAATCCCAACTGGTGAAAATCTTGTTTTGCCAGCGTTCTAGTTTTTGTATGTTTTTAGGGGATTTGGCTATCTTCTTAGATGAGGGGGCAGAACTATTACTGAGCTCTTGAAGCTGCCTGCCTGCAACAACGTCTCTGCCGTTCGTGTCGTATAACTGATAACGCATTACGAGATGGGGAGGAAACTGTGTCGGCCAGTCGTTTCGATCGATATGGAGTTGAAATCTTTTTTGTACCCCTCTCTCAAGTGCCTCCAATAAAGAGCCTCGGTAATGGTTGCAGTCATCCAGCAGCAGATCTGCGGTTTCGCCGATGGGGATCAGTTTTTTACGGATCCGTTTTGGGAGGCCGCGAAGGAGAAAGATTACTTTTTCCTGCAACAATCCGGGGACCAGCCAGTCAAACGGCAGGGGACTGAAGTTATCCACTTCTTGCAGGGGAATTCGAACAGTAACGCCATCATCTTCTTTTCCGGGAGAGAGATTGTATGTAAGACGGAGCTTGTGCTCACCAATGTTTAGATACTTTGGAAAATCCTGAAGCTCGCTGTCTTCAGGTTTACGACCAAGGATATCCTTTTCGGTCATCTCAAGGAAGTTGTGATCCTTCTTCTTTCGTAAAAAACGGTTTAAGGTAAACGTATCGTAGACGGACTGGGGTAAACGCTTTTCGTAAAATTGATGAAGTGTTGCGTCATCTACCACAAGATCCCTTTTCCGCAGGCGCTCTTCGGTCTGTTGCCAGTGGGTTAATAACTTACTGTTTTTTTGCAAAAAGGGGTAGTCGCCCAGAATCTCTTTTGCAAGGAGCGCATGCTGGATAAAGAGTTGTCTTGCCTCCATACGGTTTGCAAGCGTTGTGCGGCCATAATTAACGGTTTTATCGGCGGTGATGATAAGACCAAAAAGGGTGATCTTTTCATCTCCTATGACTTGCCCCCTTTTTTTGCTCCATCGTGGATTACTCCATGATCGTTTAATCAGATGTTCCGCAGTTTCAATCAGCCATTTTTCATCGATGGTGGCGACGCAAAGCCCATAGAGACGATTGGTCTCAAGAAAAGAAGCACCAATAATCCATCGGCCAGCGCTGTTGAATTGCTGTGAACCGGGAAATACCATGAACTCCTTTGCACCGGCTCCCTGGTAAATCTTTTTTTCATTTTCTTTTTTCTGACCGATATTACGAATAAAACCGGTACAGAGGCTTTTGTGTATTGCCGCATAGGAGGCATCACCCGTATTGTCGATAAAGCCCTTTTCCCGCTCAAGTATACGACCGAGCTGCTCATGGAGATCAATCCATTCACGCATGCGTTGAAAGGAGAGAAAATGGGATTTGCAGAATTTTTTTAACCGGTTCCATGAAAGCCCCTGTTCCTTTACATTGTGAAACAGGTTCCAAATGTTTAGAAGAGCAAGAAAATCAGACTGTTTATGGGTAAATTGTTGATGGGCCTTGTCGGCTTCATTTTCACGTTCTGCCGGTCGTATCCGCGGATTCTGGATGGCAAGGGCCGGAGCGATAATTTTTATTTCACGCAGACAATTGTTGTCCCTGGCAGCGATAAGAATCCTTGAGATTTGCGGGTCAATGGGAAGCCTTGCCATGATTTTTCCAATGGGACTAAGCGTTGTCTCGTCCTCAAGGGCGTTGAGTTCTCGTAATAAGGCATAGCCATCACGGATGGCGCCAGGATGCGGTGGTTCAATAAATGGAAACGCAAAAGGGGAACCGAGTCGCATGCTGATCATCTGCAAAATTACGTCGGCAAGGTTTGAGCGTTTAATTTCCGGAAGGGTGTATTGGTCCCTTGAGTCGTAATCTTCTTCGGAGTAAAGACGCAGACAAATACCAGGACCCACCCGTCCACAGCGACCCATGCGTTGGTCAGCACTTGCCTTTGAAATCCGGGTAATGGGAAGACTCGTTGTCCTTGCGCGAACGTTATATTGGGAAATTCTGGCAAGGCCCGTATCGACAACATATCGGATACCCGGTACGGTGATTGATGTTTCAGCAACGTTGGTGGCCACCACAATTTTTACTTTGCTTGAGCGTTGAAATATCTTTTTCTGATCAGCGGCCTGTAATCTGCCAAACATGGGGAGGATAAGGGTATCCGGCAATGTTTCCGCAAGCAGTTTACAGCATTCTCTGATATCCTTTTCCGTTGGGAGAAAGACAAGGGTGTCTTCAGGGATTTCAGTTTGGTGCAGTGTGGAAACGCTCTTTACACACTGTTCCACATAGGAGCTGTCATCATCAGCGGGTGGTTCCACATGGTGCACTGTTACGGGATAGCTTCTTCCTTCCACTTCTAGGATCGGGGCATGATTAAAGTGGGCGGCGAAGATGGCGGTATCAATGGTGGCCGAAGTGATAATGAGTTTAAGCTCCGGTCTTTTGGGTAGAAGTTTTTTTAAATATCCCAAAAGAAAATCAATGTTTAGACTCCTTTCATGGGCTTCATCAAGTATGATGACCCCGTAGTTGTTCAGTGCCTGATCATTTCTGGTCTCAGCAAGTAAAACACCATCGGTCATAAATTTTATTCTGGTCTCTTTCTTACTGGTTTTATCATGGAACCTGATTTTATATCCCACCATATGGCCATTGTCCTGCAACTCAGAGGCAACACGGGAAGCAACAGAGATGGCGGCCACCCGGCGTGGTTGGGTGCAGCCTATCAGTGAGGAAGCAAAAGGAGCGTTCTCAAGACAAAATTTTGGGATCTGGGTGGTCTTGCCGGATCCGGTTTCACCTGCAACAACAATAACTTGATGTTTTTCAAGAAGAGTAATAAATTCTTCACGGTAAGCGACGATGGGAAGATCTGAAGGGTAATACAGTTGCATGGGAAATAGGTGTGTATTGCGGGGAAATATGCTATAGCATGGCAGTAATAGAATAGATCATCAAGGATCTCCACATAGTCTTCTAGCAATTGATACTAAATTACTTTCCATGCAGTGTCACCCAAAAGAGTGAAATATTTCAATGAGCCGAATTGAAGTAGCCGTTGCGGCACCCCTATCAAAAACTTTTTCCTACTCCTGTGATCTTGAAGAGGTCGGGAATCCCATTGGCCGCCGCGTTCTGATATCTTTTGGGAAACAACGACTTACCGGCTATGTACTGGGGCTGCAACCGGAGGAGGATGTGGCCTTTCGTATTTTGCCGGTCCATTCTTTTTTAGATCCTTCCCCGCTTTTTCCCGAAAATCTTGTGCCCTTTTTTAGATGGATTGCGAACTACTACCACTTTCCCATTGGTGAAGTGATAAAGACGGCCCTTCCTGGTGGTTTGAGCCCGAAAAATCGCTCTATTCTAAGGCTTATAGAAAAAGAAATGGGGACAGTACCCGTATGGCCAGAAAATGAACAAGCCGCACCCCAGTGGTACGAAAAACTTGTGCAGGAAAAACAGTTAAGCGCTGCACAGAGCAAAAAGCTTTTGAAAGACAAGAGATGGGTAACGCTTTTCAAAAAGTGGCGAGAAGAGGGGCTGGTTGAAATTGTCGATGTGCTCTCAAAAGAGACGGTGGGGGCAAAAAAGGAGCTCTGTTATAGAGTGAATGCGAAGATTCCCCTGCCTTCTTCAGAAGACAAAGCACATCTTAAAGAGATGTCCGGGCAGGAGGCGAATGGCACAAAACTTACCATCCCCATGCTACGCACATTGTATTGGCTTTCCACTCTAGCAAAGGAGCAGGGAAGAGAACTTGTGGCTGCCAAGGATGTTCGAAAAAAATACAGTGGCGCTTCCAGGGCACTTAATACCCTTGAAGAAAGCGGTATTATAAAGTCGCAGCAGCGCAGGATATTTAGAAACCCCTTTGGGGAACCCTTACGTTTCTATCCTGAGCCAAAGGTTTTAACCAAAGAACAGGATCAGGTCTTATCTTCTCTTCTCCCGGCCATTACGAAAAAATCCTTTCATACCTTCTTATTACATGGGGTGACCGGCTGCGGCAAAACGGAAGTATACCTGCAAGCTGCTGCAAAGACACTACAAGCCGGGCGCGATGTGTTGGTGCTTGTTCCTGAAATTGCCCTTGCAACGCAGCTTGAGGCCCATTTTGTTTCCCGTTTTAAAGACCAGGTTGTGGTGTTGCACTCCGGATTAAGCAAAGGGGAACGATTTGATCAGTGGAGTTTGGCGGCAAGTGGAAAAGGAAAAATCGTTATTGGTGCACGATCGGCAGTCTTTGCCCCCCTTGCTGATCCTGGTCTTATTGTGGTGGATGAAGAGCATGACAGCGCGTACAAACAAGACGATGGGCTCCGATATCAGGGACGTGATCTTGCGATACTCCGTGGCCATATGAACCAGGCGGTGGTCCTCCTTGGTTCGGGTACGCCAACAATTAGTAGTTATGCAAAGGCAAGAGAAGGGAAATTTAGCCTGTTAACAATGCAGAAACGAGTGGAAAACAGGCCACTTCCCGAAATTACCATTGTTGATTTGAAGGACAAGGAGGCAAATACCCGGGGTGATTGCATCGGACGGGAACTGGAGTCTTCACTTGCCCTTAACTTGCAAAACGAAAAACAATCCATTCTTTTGTTGAACAGGCGGGGGTTTTCTTCAACTTATCTCTGCCGGGATTGTGGAGAGCCGGTGCGCTGCGCGCATTGCCATGTGTCACTTACCTACCATAAACGACATAAAAAATTGATCTGTCACTATTGTGGATTTTCCTTGGTGGAGGGTGTTGTTTGCAGTGGGTGTAGATCCAGCAATCTTATTCCCGTGGGTTTTGGTACAGAACGGGTGGAAGACGAGGTGAGAAGAAAATTTCCTGAGGCCAGGGTGGCAAGGATTGATTCCGATAGTGCCGCGGATAGAAAAAAGTTTTTGGCACTCCTTAAGCAGATGCATGATCGGCAGATTGATATTTTGATTGGTACCCAGATGATTGCCAAAGGGCACGATTTTCCACATGTAACTCTGGTGGGAGTGATATGGGCAGATGGCGGCTTAACCATTCCCGATTTTCGGGGAGCAGAGCGAAGCTATCAATTATTGTCTCAGGTGGCCGGACGGGCGGGTAGAGGGAAATATCCAGGTAAAGTTATCATCCAAACCCTTCGTCCCGAACATTATGCCATTCAGTTGGCGGCGGTTCACGACTATAATGGTCTGTTTGATAAAGAGATAGAGCTTAGAAAAAATCCCCTTTTCCCACCCTTTGTACGTCTTGCTAACATTAGGTTTTCCGGGAGCATTGAGGCGCAGGTGCAGGCAACTGCTACCCGGGTGGCAATACTTTGTCAAAGCAAAAAAGATAAAAATACCGAGATATTGGGACCGGCTCCATCGCCAATAGATCGTCTGCGCGACAGGTATAGATGGCAGCTCTTGTTAAAGGCCAAGGAGACTGCCAAATTACATGAAATGTGCTCGCTTATCCTTGAGCACTATCCAAGCCTTTGCAAGGGGGACATTCGGATTGCTTTGGATGTCGATCCAGAAAGCATGATGTGATCTTGTGAGCTCTTCTCAGGAAAAAAGTCGCTTTAAGGAATCGAGCTCTTCATCCACCTCCATAAGAAGGATCTGGGCCAGGGCATTGAGGGTGACAATGGCATTCTTGTCCGCATCCAGTTTTGAGGTCATATTAATCCTTTTGAGAATCCCTTCGTTGACCATCTGAATTTCTTCGTAATGTTCCTCAATTTTTTCCA
This sequence comes from Desulfocapsaceae bacterium, assembly GCA_050291935.1. Classification (GTDB taxonomy): domain Bacteria; phylum Desulfobacterota; class Desulfobulbia; order Desulfobulbales; family Desulfocapsaceae; genus Desulfocapsa. The sequence goes on from JBNKKR010000007.1 coordinate 91,355, forward strand.
TGACAAAATCACAGCTTAGCCCACTCTTATGGGAAAAATATTGACGCAATAAATAGGCCGAAGCGGAACGGTACATGGATTCTTCCACTGTTGCAAAGGGCAAATGAAAACAGGCCATTGGCTTTAAAATGCACATGCTGGGGCAACCGCTGGTGGCCATGATAATGCCCATAATTGAGGCCAGGCCCTCCTGGACAGTCGTTTCCTTTGAACAGGTCCTTGCCGCTGAAATACAGGAAACCTGGCAGGAACGATGGGATGGAGTCTCTTTAAAGGCGTGGACCAGCTCGGCAATGTTTCGTGAAATGGGACAGTAATTATGCTCTTCGGGTGCAAGCTTGCAGCACCGACAACGTGCGACACCCAAAAGTGCCCAGTCAGGCGGTGGGCTGTTTGAAGGTTTATAGAAGAGCGTTTCCTTATCAAGTTTAATAAGAAAGCGTTTCTTACTATTATCCGGGAAATTAAAATGATAACTAAATGCTACTTCATCCATGGTTGCCATACTTTTCTGTTGCTATCCAACAGTACATTTTTTTGCCATTGCAGTGGCCAGGGGACCCACGATTTTGTTAAAAAAAATATCACAAGCATACATACTATTAGTCTTCAGAAAATCACTTTGCAATGGAGAAAACGGTCAACAATGGGCAATGTTTTCACGTCATATTGTCTGATATATCGTGTTTTCAATATGATCCGCACTATCCATTGGCAACCGTTAAAATTTATACCACTTTTTCTTTTTGCTAAATGCGGCAACTCTGTTTCTTCCAGCTTCTTTGGCATCATAGAGTGCTGTATCCGCCTGGTTGATAAAAGTATCCTTACTAAAATCGTCTGTAGTTATGGGCTTGTTGCTTGAAACACCAAAGCTTGCCGTAATGTGATACTCCTCTTTCCCATCGTCAAAGGTGGTTTCATCAATCACCGTACGTAATTTTTCCGCCACGGCCATGGCTTCGGACGTTGATGTATCCGGCAAAATAAGGACAAACTCTTCTCCTCCGTACCTTGCCAGGGTGTCATACTGGCGAATTTCTTTTTTCAAGGCACCGCTAAAGGCTTTGAGGATAAAATCGCCAACCTGATGCCCGTAGGTGTCGTTAAATTTTTTGAAAAAATCGATATCAATGAGCACCAGAGCGATCTCCGTTTCATTTCGTAGTGCTCGACTGATTTCATTTTCAAGACTGTTTTGGAAATATCTGTGATTATAGATCTGGGTAAGACCATCAATATTTGCCAGGTTGTCAAGGATTGCATTTTTTTCTTTGAGCTCTTCCGTTAGGTTTTCAAGGCTGATTTTTGCCTTGATAAGCTCTTGATTCATTTGGTCAAAATCAAGATTCATCAGGCTTAACCTGATATTTGCCTCCTGCAAAATCTCCTGGATTGATTTTGTGTTTGCTATGCGTAAACCAAAATATTCACCGGCCTGATCCACCTGGATATGTACCTCATTGAGGACGTGTTCAAGGTCTTCGTTTTTTAGTCCCAGAAGTGTTTTTGCCTCCCTTCGAAAACGCTTATGAAATTCCTCCGGTTTGTCCGAATAGAGGATGGAGACTAAAATGTCTGATAAGTAGACAGCCTTACAGGTTGTTTCTATCTTAGTGTCTTTTCCGTCATAGCGTTGTGGATCATGATGATAAAAAATGGGAAGGAGGAGGACTTCAGGAAAGCCCCAGCTTTTGGCCACCTCATACCCTATGACGTTGTGTCTGGTCCCAAATATTTCCTCTTCCAGTGTGAGACTGTCGTATTGGCTTTCTGCGACTTTTCTGAGGACTTCCTCATATTCCTTATGAAATGTTCTGGCCAAAATAAGCTCGCCCAGATTTTGCAAAAGGCCGCAGATAAATATTTCTTCGGTGTCAGCACCTTTAACCCTCTCCATTATAAGTTTTGCAGCAACTGCGCGGGCAAGTGAGTTTTTCCAGAACTTCTCAAAATCGAACTGGCTCTTCTTCTTTCCTCCTTTCATACTGAGAAAGGAGAAGGAAAGGACTAGACTTCGAACGGCATTGATACCCAGAATGGAAACGGCCTGATTGATAGAACTGATCTGCTGGGCAAAACTGTAAAAGGAAGAATTGGAAACTTTTAGAATTTTAGCAGAAAGGGCGACGTCTTTGGAAACAAGATCTGCAATATCGGAAAGGGTGGTGTCCTCACGCGCTGTGAGGGTAATTATTTCTGAAGCAACAGTTGGTAAAGTTGGTAATTCATCGGAACTGAGCACCGCTGCTAAGGTCTTTTCTTGATTCATGTGATCCCTCTTCAAAGAATGTGTCTCTATCAATAGTAGGTCTTGATAGAGACATTGGACAAACAACACTATAAAAAGTATATCGTTTTTATTCTTTGAATAGCAAGGGCAGGGGGAAAAAGAAGCTTGTTTCTTTTTAGATTTGTTGGTTTACTGGATTGTCTTGCTATGGTTTTATGTAGGAAAATCCAGCATTTTGCAGATCAATAAGCCCTACTATTCCTGCGGGAATGATCTCAACGCCAGCAGTAAGATCCTGGTGCTTGACACCAAATTTTTCAAGTGCCTTGTTACAAACCTGAAAGCGAACTCCTGCCTGGATAAGATTTTGTATTTGTTCTTGGTATAATAATACTTTTTCGCCTGCTAACATCGCAACTCCTGGACCATTGGCCAGCAAAACAAAATCCGTTTCTTGGTCTTTAAGGGAAGCGAGGGTGTTTGCAATATTATTCAGGCCAAGTTGGAAAAGCTGGTCATTTTCAAGATCAATGTGGAATACGGCTTTGTACATCATGTTTTTTCCTCTGTTTGATGTTTATTGGGTTGCTTCCGGGTACGAGCAAATCTCACCGCAATAGTTGGTAAAACTTAATTGCTCGCCTCTGGAAAGGATATAGTTAGGGGTTAACGGTATCTTTCCTTTGCCACCGGGACCATCCAGTGCCAAGGTGGGGATTGCCATACCGGAAACGGAACCTATTAATTGCTTCATTATCTCAACCCCTGTATCGCTGTGGGTCCTGAAATGATCGGTTCCAAGGCTGAGATCTCCCTGGAAGAGGTAGTACGGTTTCACCCGCATTTTCAAGAGACCGGTGAAGAGTTTTTTAAGTGTTTGCGCGTTATCGTTAATCCCCTTTAAAAGAACTGTCTGGCAGCCAAGGGGGATACCACTGTCGCTAAGACGTTCACAGGCCTTCTTTGCTTCTTTGGTGAGTTCTCGTGGATGATTAAAGTGGGTGTTGATGTAGAGTGGATGATATCTTTTAAGTACTGCCGCGAGTTTTTTGGTGATCCGCATCGGCAGGGTGCAGGGGACACGACTCCCTATCCTGATGACTTCAAGATGCGGAATGGCACGTAATCTTTTTAAAATGTAATCCAGCTTTTCATCTGCTAAGAGCAATGGATCGCCACCCGAGAGAAGCACTTCCCGGATGGTCTTTGTCTTTTGCAAATATTCAATACCCTGGGCAATGTACTTTTCACTTGTTCGCATTGTGCTTTTCCCAACCATCCTTTTGCGCGTGCAAAACCTGCAATACATGGCGCATTCCGATGCGACAAAAAGAAGTGCCCTGTCCGGGTATTTATGGACAATAGCGGGAACGGGGCTTAAGGCCTCTTCGGCCAGTGGGTCAGCGATACAAACCCTATCTTCAAGTTCTAGCTGACTGGGGACCGCTTGCTTCCAGATTGGATCATTCACCTTCTCAATTAACCCTAAATAATAGCCGTTGATCCGCATGGGAAACCTTGCACAAGTATTGTCCAATACAGTATAATCAAACTCAAAATGGCGTGCCAATGCAGCAGGTTTGGTTACGCTGTTTTCTAATATTTCTTTCCAGTGTGTCATGGTGGCGCATTATGGAGGAAACAAGATGAAAAGTCAATTGTCGAGTACAGGCCGGGAAGGCCGTAGGAGAAGACATGGCAGAGAATCAGTACGGTTTTAAATACGATGAATACGGGAACACCAGAGAGATCCTGGTGTATGCCAGTGGTCCCACCATCCACAATATCAGCTTTGTGAACAAGGGGACAGCTTTTAGCCTTTCTGAACGAAAGCGTTTGGGACTTGAAGCAGCACTTCCACCGGCGGTGAGATCCCTTGAACATCAGGTGGAGAATTCTATTCTTAAAGTGAATGCCAAGGAATCACCCATCGAAAAATTTATCTATCTTCGTTCCCTTTTTGATCGTAACGTGGCCCTTGCCCATGCGACCATCAAAAGCGATATCGAAAAATTGATGGGCATTATTTACACACCCACTGTGGGACTGGCAGTACAGCAATATTCTTCAATGTTTCGCCAAGCCAACGGCTTGCATTTTTATCCCGGTAATATTGATCATGCAGAGGATATTTTGCGCAGATATCTGCACAGAGATATTCGGGTTGCGGTGGTTACCGATAATCAGGGAATCCTTGGCATTGGCGATCAAGGGGCCGGCGGTATCGCCATTTGCCTTGGGAAACTGATGTTGTATACCCAGGGAGCAGGCGTTGCACCGTGGCACTGTTTGCCCATTTCCCTTGACGTTGGAACTGATAATGAAGCGTTGCTTGCAGATAACGAGTATTTGGGATGGAGACATCACCGCATTAAAGGGGATGATTATCTTGAGTTTATAAGACGTTTTGCTGCTGCTTTTAGAAATGTATTTCCCAATGCCCTTTGCCAGTGGGAAGACTTTTCAAAGCAGAACGCATTTGCTATTCGCGATAGCTATCTCCATGATTTGATATCCTTTAATGATGATATCCAGGGAACCGGAGCCGTTACCTTGGCCGGTATTTTGACAGCCATGAAAATTAAGCTTGAAAAACTCACCGATCAGGTATTTTTGGTTCATGGTGCCGGTGCCGGTGGAGTTGGCGTTGCCGAACAAATCGGTGTTGCACTGATGGAAGAAGGGCTCTCGGAAGAGGAAGCCAAAGCAAGGATCTTTACCCTCGATTCCCGTGGAGTGGTGACAACAGATCGAAATATCGAAGAGTATAAACTGAAGTTTGCCAAGGATAAGGGAAAACTTGCATGGCTGCAGGACGAAAAGAAACGGGATCTTCTTTCCGCCGTTAAAGAAGCAGGGGTTACTGTATTGATTGGTACTTCCGGGGTGGGAGGCTGTTTTACCAGGGAGGTGATAGAGGCAGTGCAGGCAAACAGTGAACGACCTGTGATTATGCCTCTGTCCAACCCCACATCAATGACTGAAGCCTTACCGGAAGATATTTATAAATGGACCGACGGAAAGGCCTTGGTTGCCACGGGAAGTCCTTTTGAACCGGTAAACCATGGTGGGAAAATCCACAGAATCGGTCAATGTAATAATGTTTTTGTCTTTCCTGGTGTTGGTCTTGGAGTTTTGGGTTCCGGGGCAAGGGAAGTGAAACCTGAATTCTTTACAGCGGCAGCCCATGCCGTATCTGCCTGTGTTTCTAAAACTGAAATGGACGAGGGTATGTTAGTTCCTGCCGTTGACACTCTAAAAGAGGTAAGTGAAAAAGTTGCCCTTGCCGTGGCCATGGCGGCAGTGGAGCATGGTGTAAGCAGGCCCTGTGTTTTTTCTACCTTTCAGCATGAAGGGGATGAAGCCAGGATGGGTGAATTATTGCGGAAGATGCGCTGGGAACCGCAATATTTGCCAATTGTTGCTATGTGAAATAATTTAAATAAATAAGTAGTTATAAGGTGTCATGGCTTTGGTCCTGGCACCTTTTTTTTGTGTCAGTGACCAGGGAAGGTTTAATAGGCCCTGACCATCTTATCGTCGCGCCATTCTCCGGAATATTTAAAACCACTGGGGAAGATCATCATCCCGCGTCCTTCTTTTATCCCGTTCTTCCAGTTGCCCACGTAACGGCGTCCATTGGGGTATCTGAGTGTGCCCGTGCCATGCATTTTTCCCTCTTTCCATTCTCCAACGTATCGGCTTCCGCTGCTGGAAGTGTATGTGCCATGGCCGTTCCAGATGTCGTTTTTCCATACACCTGTGTAGCTGCTGCCGCTGTTTGAGCGTAGCGTTCCGTGACCGTTTTTATGGTCATTTTGCCACTCCCCAGTGTATTGATCACCATTGGCGGAGCGAAGGGTGCCATAACCTTGACGAAGCCCGTTTTTCCATTCGCCGGAATATTGTTCTCCGTTGGCTCTGGTGGCTACTCCGTATCCATTTTGGCAATCGCCATCAATGCAGGCGTCCACATATTGTTTGCCATTAACGGTTACAAACACACCGTTTCCGGACTCTTTGCCGTTAATCCACACGTCTTCATAGGTGTCGCCACTGACGTACAAAATCTTCCCATGACCATTTTTGACGCCATCTTTCCAGTTTCCCTGGAAACGATCACCATTAACCAGGGTCATGCATCCTTTGCCGTGGGCTTTGTCATTTTTCCAGTGCCCTTCATACATGTCCCCTGCAGCATTGGTTGTAATGCCGTAGCCCTGTTTGACTCCACGGTACCATTGACCGGAGTACATATCACCTTCGGCTGAGGTGGCTTTGCCCTTGCCATGACGCTTTCCGTTTTTCCACTCTCCCTCATACCGTTCACCGTTTTCAAAAAGTCGTGTTCCAACACCATTGTAGCAGTTTCCTTCAATGCAGGAAGTGCAACTGCTCAGCAGTGGTGAGAGGGACAGGAGAAGAAGTAAAGAAAATGGATTTATGTTTCTAAAAGATAGTATAAACAGAATGTTATGTCGAAATGAGGCGGGTAGTACGTGTGCTGTAAAGCTACTCTTAAGAACTCTTTTCATTGAAAAAAACAGTTGTTTGTATATGCCTGGCCAGGTCCAAAAAAATAATTGCATGCGGATTTTTCTACACCACTTTTGGGGCCATGTCAAAAATAAACCTTGCCTTCAATTCTTTCATTCTAAGATGGAAAATATGCTGCAGGGCAGTGCAAAAGAAATGGGTAAAAGCAAAGAGTGACCAGTTGAAAAACTTGCTGCTTTACCAAGTTTTTAAAGATCTATATCGATTTTTTTGATAAATAAAATAAAAAAAATTATAAACATTAAAAAAAATTGATCTGTTACTTGAATAAAATTGAAAACTACGTTAGTTTAGCAGCCTCGTATGCACCGACATCCCTGTATCACAGGGGTTTTTGGTGAAGATTCTCCCTGAGTTCCCTTTGGGTGATGCTTGGGCGCTCTACAGACTGTAACCCCTATGAGGTCTGGATTGGTCAAAAATCCCGGCTCTGACTTTTTTTGAGGACATCTAATGACAGCAAAACTTATCAGTGGAATTGAAATAGCGAAAGAAATTCGTGACGAGTTAACAGCCGAGGTAACGGAGTTAAAAGAAAAACATGATGTTGTTCCGGGCCTTGTTACCATCTTAGTGGGTGAAGATCCTGCCTCCCAGTCCTATGTGGCAGCAAAGAACAAAACGGCCAAGGCCCTTGGGATTCATTCTGAACAGGTGACTTTGGATGCTGAAATCGGGGAGAAAGAGCTCCTGGAAATTGTAGAAAAATATAATAATGATCCCGCTGTTAATGGTATTCTTGTTCAACTTCCTTTGCCAAAACATGTGGATGAGGCCAAGATTCTTCTTGCCATTGATCCCGATAAGGATGTGGATGGTTTTCATCCGGTTAATGTTGGCAAGATGGTCTTGGGGGAACAGTGTTTTCTGCCCTGTACACCCCATGGCATTCTTGAAATGTTAAGCCGCAGTGGTGTTGAAACCAGTGGGGCTGAGGTTGTTATAATCGGTCGTTCCAATATCGTTGGTAAACCCATTGCCAATCTCATGCTGCAAAAACGTGATGCGGGCAATGCAACCATTACCCTTTGTCATACGCGGACAAAAGATATGGCAGCACATTGCAAACGGGCAGATATTATTATTGCTGCCGTTGGCGTACCGAAAATGGTAACTGCTGATATGGTAAAACCGGGTGCAGCGATAATTGATGTTGGCGTCAACAGAATCGGTAAAGCTGCCAATGGAAAAGCTATTTTGGCAGGGGATGTTGATTTTGATGCGGTGAAAGAGGTGGCATCCTGTATTACCCCTGTACCTGGTGGGGTCGGACCCATGACCATCACCATGCTTATGAAGAATACTGTTCAGGCTGCAAAAATGGCAGCTGGTTTAATTTGATATTATACATATTCCGAATCGACCTTATGGCGGTATCATCAAGATGAAGGGCCGCAATTATTGTTTTCTGGAGGATAACTAATGAGCAGCAGCAAAGGTGGATGCAAATCCTGTAACGATATTACCCTTGCTTCAACCAAAGATCTGTTAAATCAAGATCTGGCCAAGCAGGTAAAGACTGCCTATGACCGCATCGAAGATCGCGGCGTTTCAGCCTGTCTATTCGGCTCCAGTGGAACCTGTTGTCGTATCTGCAACATGGGACCTTGCCAGATTATTGACGGAGTTGAGCAGATGATCGGTGTCTGCGGGGCAACCGCTGCAACGGTTGTTGCCAGAAACTTTGCCAGAACTGTCGCTGCGGGAACTGCTGCCCATACCGATCATGCCCGGGAAATGGTCATGGGATTTATTGAAACAGCAAAAGGCAATACTCCCCATGAGATTAAAGATGAAGCAAAACTACATGCCCTGGCCACCGTTTTTGAAATAGAAACGGAAGGCAGAGATAAAAACGAGATTGCTTTAGAACTTGGCGAGAAGGCCCTTGCTGAATTTGGACAGCAGACCGGAAGCCTTACCATGACCAGGCGTGCTCCGGAGAAACAGCAGCAGATCTGGAAGGAAAAGAGTGTTGCGCCCCGGGGAATCGATCGTGAGATTACTGAGACCATGCATAGAACCCATATGGGGGTTGATCAGGAATACAGAAACATTATGAAGCAGGCTGCCCGCTGTTCCCTTGCCGATGGTTGGGGTGCTTCCATGTTATCCACAGAACTGACTGATATTATGTTTGGTACGCCGGTACCCAAACGGGCCATTGTTGATCTTGGGGTGTTGGATGCAACGCAGGTAAATATCACCGTTCATGGCCATGAACCACTCCTTGCTGAGGCGCTCTGTCTAGCCGCAGAAAGTGAAGATATGCTGGCCCTTGCCAAAAAAGTTGGCGCCAAGGGCATCAACCTCGCCGGTGTATGCTGTACCGGAAATGAAATCCTTATGCGCCGTGGAATTCCGGTGGCCGGGTCCTTTATCAATCAGGAAATGGTTCTTGCAACCGGCGCCGTTGAGGCCATGGTGGTGGATGTCCAGTGTGTCATGCAGTCGGTGGCGCAGGTGGTGAAAGGAAAACACACCGATATTATTACCACCAATTATCGGGCGAAGATGGAAGACGGGGTGCATATCCAGTTTGACGAGCATGATCCCATCGGTTCTGCCAAGGCCATTCTCACAAAGGCGATCAATAATTTTAAAAAGCGTGGTGAATACTATATTCCACAGGATACTAAATTTGATGTGGTTGTGGGATTTAGCCACGAAACCATCAACTACATGCTTGGCGGACGTTTCAGGGCGTCCTATCGTCCGCTCAATGATAATATCATCAATGGTCGTATTAAAGGTGTCGGCGCAATAGTTGGTTGTGAACACTACAAATACGCAGATGATGTCCATTTTAAGATTGCCACCGAACTGTTGAAAAATAACGTATTGGTACTTGCCACCGGTTGCGCAGCCCAGGCGCTTGGCCGAAAAGGCTTAATGCGACCTGAGGCTGCCAAGGAGTATTGTGGTGAAGGACTTGCCGAGGTGTGTGTGACGGTGGGTATGCCGCCGGTTCTGCATGTGGGTTCCTGTGTGGATAACAGTCGGCTTCTTATTGCCCTTACCGAGATGGTGAAAGAGGGAGGGCTTGGTGATGATATTTCGGAAGTACCAGCCTGCGGTACCGCACCCCTGTATATGAGTGAGAAGGCAATCGCCATTGGTCAGTATTTCGTTACATCCGGCGCCCATGTTATCTTCCAGAATCTGCCGGTTAACGGTTCAAAGCAGATGAATGACTTTATGCTTGCTGGTATGAAGGAGGAGTATGGGGCATGTTGGGATTATGAGAGTGACCCCATAAAACTTGCCCGGAAAATGATTGCGGCCATTGATGAGAAGCGTGAAGCTTTAGGGATTAATAAGAAGAAGGATCGTGTCCTCTTTGATATGGAAATGCGTCGTGATATCGGTGGGGAAGGTATTCCAGGTCTTGGTTGCGGGAAGAAATAATATTGTATACCATTAAAGACCGATTGTATGACAACTAGTACAGTTTTTTTTAAATGATAGGTACAGGTAGAAGGAGTCCAGCCGATGAAGTCTGGTAGTAACCTTGAAACAATTTTAAAAGAGGGAACGTTTGCTGTAACCGGTGAACTTGGCCCTCCTAAAAACGGAAACCCGGAGGTGGTTCGTGAGAAAGCGAAACTGCTGAAGGGAAACGTTGACGCGGTAAATATTACCGATTGTCAGACCGCCATTGTTCGGATGTCTTCCATCGCGGCCGGGCTTATCGCCAAAGAGGAAGGGGTTGAACCTGTCATTCAGATGACCTGCCGTGATCGTAACCGGATAGGGATGCAGTCTGATATTTTAGGGGCGCAGGCGCTAGGGCTTAAAAACCTGCTTTGTCTTACCGGTGATCACCAGAAATTCGGTAATCATCCCGGATCTAAAGGCGTTTTTGATATGGACTCCATCCAGCTTCTTGGAATGATGAAGGGAATGCGGGATGAACAAAAGTTTCAGTGTGGTGAAGAGATAAAAAGTCATCAGCCTAAACTTTTTCTTGGTGCTGCAGCAAACCCGTTTGCCTATCCTTTTGAGTTCCGTGCTGTGCGACTTGGCAAGAAAGTAGCAGCAGGGGCCGATTTTGTTCAAACCCAAATAATTTATAACGTCGAAAAATTTAAAAAATTTATGGAGATGGTCCGGGATCTCGGACTCCATGAAAAGTGTTATATCCTGGCCGGGGTAACGCCTCCAAAATCCTTGGGTATGGCGCGTTACATGAAAAAATTTGTACCGGGTATGGATGTTACCGACGATGTGATCTCCCGGATGAAGGATGCCAAAGATAAACAGGACGAAGGCATCCGGATTTGTGTGGACATAATCAATGAAGTGAAGGAAATTGAAGGAGTTGCTGGTGTACACTGTATGGCCATTGAATGGGAGGAGGCGGTTCCTGAGATACTGAAAAGAGCTAAGCTTCTTCCCCGTCCTGGTATTACAGAACAAGAAGAAGAGAAAGAGACAGTACAAGAAAAAGAGCAGATCATTGTCCAAACTGCGGAGAGTGACTCAATACTTGAGAAGGCCAAGGCTGAAGCCAAAGAGATCATTGCAGCTGCTAAAGCCCAGGCAGATCAACTGAAACAACAAGCTGGAACGGTAGCTCCTGCTGCCTCAACCGAGACAACAACTGACGTACCACAGGGTGCGGATGATTCAGGAGAGCATGAAATGAATGAAAAAGAACGGATCATGGCCCTTGATTCTGTAAATATGGGGCTAGCCGCATTGAAGAAAGCGTACGGGCTGACGGATGACCAGTTTGATGCGCTGGCAAATTTTGCTGGTGCCCAGGCTATTTTGGGACGTAGTCCTGAAACCACCGGCCAGGCATCCTCGCCTCCCGTTGCTCCTGCTGCTGCTCCTCAAGCTCCAGCCGTTCAGGAAGTGGATGATGCAGCAGAAAAGGCGCAAGCGGCAGCCGAGGCCAAAGCAAAAGCTGAGGCAGAAGCTAAGGCGCAGGCTGATGCGAAGGCGCAGGCCGAAGCAAAAGCACAGGCTGAAGCGGATGCGAAAGCAAAAATGGAAGCTGAGGCCAAGGCAAAGGCTGATGCTGCTGCTAAGGAAAAAGCAGAGGCGGATGCCAAAGCGGCTGCAGAAGCGAAGGCTAAAGAAGAGGCCGAGGCAAAGGCAAAAGAAGAGGCTGCTGCCAAGCAGAAAGCTGAAGAGGAAGCAAAAGCAGCTAAAGTGCAGGAAGCTCCGGCAAGTGCTGATCTTGGCGTTGCAAAACTGGCCCTGGAAAGCACTTCATTAAGCGAACGGGCAACAAAAGTTGATCCCAAGTCGTATCAGATGAATTATTCCGGTGAAATAAGACCAGTAAGCCTTGGCAATGGTGATGGAATTGTTACCGTTGGTGGCGCAAAATCAATGCCATTCCAGCTCTTTGAGGGTGATCATCCCCACAAGCAGCTTATCGCCATGGAAGTAACCGATGTGGCGCCCGATGAATGGCCTAAAACACTTTCTCAACATTTTTCTGATGTTTTAGACAATCCCGTTGCCTGGGCGCAAAAATGTGTGAAAACCTATGGTGCTGAGGCCATTGCCGTAACTCTTGGCTCCACCGATCCAAACGGTATGAACCGTCCTGCTGCTGATGCTGCAAAGGTTGCAGCGGATGTGATCGATGCTGTTGATGTACCGGTTATCGTTTGGGGCTGTGGTAATTCTGAAAAAGATACGGAGACCCTTCGTGATATTACCGCTGTTATTGGCGATAAAAAGGTTTGTCTTGCCCCGCTTGAGGACTCAAACTACAAGACCATCGGCGCAACGGCCATGGCCTTTCAACATCCCATCGTTGCCGCTTCACCAATTGATGTAAACCTGGCGAAACAGCTTAATATCCTCCTTGAGAACCTTGGCGTATCCCTTAATGCCGTATTGATGGATCCTTCAGTAGGTGCCCTTGGTTACGGTATTGAATACACCTATTCGGTTATGGAGCGTATCCGGATTGCGGCACTCACCCAACAGGATGAAAAACTGATGGTGCCAATTATCTGTAATCTTGGCTGTGAGGTGTGGAAGGCCAAAGAAACAAAACTTCCAACTGATGATATGCTTGGTGATCAGGAAACGCGTGGCATCATGATGGAAGCGCTCACCGCAAGCTGCATGTTGCTCGCCGGTGGAGAGGTGTTGATTATGCGTCATCCAAAAGCCATTGCCATGGCCAAAGAACTTATTAACGGTCTGATGGACTGATTATTTTACCATCATAATAAACCCAAACTTTAATTTTATTTTTGTTAAATCAGGAGTTTAAAAATGTCAAAAATAATTTGTTCAGCAGCCATTCGCGGTGCCAAGACCATCATCGACACCGCTGAAGCAAGTTATGAAGATGCGTTGAAAAAATATGGTGCTGATCAGGAAGTAAAGTTTCCCAATACGGCGTATTTCTTACCAATTATTTATAGTATGCTCGGTGCCAAGGTTGAGAAGCTTGGTGATATGAAGGATATCTTTCAGGAATGTCACAAGCTGATGCCCCCTGTCGTTACCGAGGATATTTGGCTGCCGTATCTTGCTCCTGCCCTTGACGCAGGGATGGCAACCTTTTTTGCTGAAGAGATGTATGAAGCCATTCGCTATCTCAACGATACCAATCTCTACACAGCAACGGAAGATCCGACCGCTGAAAACTATTGGTTGGGTGCAGCCGATGACGTGATCTTTCGTAAACGTGGTGTTGAGTTTGTTGATGGTTCTGCTCCCGGGTTTGCTGCGATTTTGGGTACCCCTAAAGACCCTGAAATGGCAGCTAAAATTGCCCTCGAATTACAAGAAAAGAACTTATATATCTTTATGCATGACCAGACCGAAGGCATTAGTATGCCGGAGCAACTGGTAAAACAAGACGTGCAGGTGGGATGGAGTACCAGATTGGTTCCATTTGGCCGTGAATATACCACAGCGGTTTTTGCCATCGGCTTTGCCTGCCGTGTTGCCCTGGCCTTTGGTGGGGTGAAACCTGGCGATTATGCCGCAAATCTTAAATATAACAAAGATCGTACCTTTGCCTTTGTCATGGCTTTTGGTGATGTAAGTGATCAGTGGTATGCAAATGCCGCAGGCGCCATTAACTGGGGATTTCCAACTATTTCCGACTATGATATTCCTGAAGTACTGCCAACCGGAATCTGTACCTACGAGCACGTTGTCTCCAAGGTTCCCCATGAGGAGATCGTTCAGAAATCCATCGAAGTTCGCGGGCTAAAGGTAAGTGTTACCAAAATTGATATTCCCATGTCCTTTGGCCCGGCCTTCGAGGGCGAGCGTGTTCGTAAGGATGATCTTTTTATGGAATGCGGTGGTGGCCGTACACCCGGAGTTGAAGTACTGATCTCCAAAGAAATGGATGAGGTGGAAGACGGTCTTGTCACCCTTGAAGGAAAAGATATTGCTGATCTTGAGCAAGGAGAAAATGTACCCCTTGGTATTTTGGTTGAGGTTGCCGGGCGCGAGATGCAATCTGATTTTGAGCCAATTCTGGAAAGGCAGTTTCATCACCTGATCAACTACATCCAGGGCATTATGCATATGGGCCAGCGAAATATCATGTGGGTGCGTATTGGTAAAGCTGCCGTTGAAAAGGGCCTTTCCTTTAAACATCTTGGGAAGGTGCTGCATGGAAAGCTCCACCAGGAGTTTGGCGCCATTGTTGATAAGATCCAGGTGAAGCTCTTTACCACCGAGGAAGGAACCCAGATGGTTATGGATCTTGCAAACAGTGTGTACACAGCGCGTGATCTTCGTTTGGGTGCAATGACCGATGAAACGGAAGATGTTTTCTACTCCTGTACATTGTGCCAATCATTTGCGCCGAGCCATGTTTGTGTTATCACCCCTGAGCGCATTGGGATGTGTGGTGCCTATAACTGGTTGGATGGAAAGGCCTCCTACAATATTAATCCCACCGGGCCCAATCAGCCCATTGAAAAGGGAGTGTGTACCGATCCTGACAACGGCTATTACGAAGGGATTAACGCCTTTGTGAACCAGGCGTCCCGTGGTGCGGTTCCTGAGGTGAGTTGCTATTCGCTGATGAATAATCCAATGACTGCCTGTGGCTGTTTTGAAGCCATTGCCGCCATGCTCCCCCAGGCCAATGGCATCATGGTGGTTAACCGTGACTATTTAGGAATGACTCCCTCAGGTATGAAATTTACTTCCCTTGCCGGAATGGCTGGAGGCGGCATGCAGACTCCAGGCTTTATGGGAGTAAGTAAGCATTATATGACCTCTAAAAAACTCTTTAAGGCAGAGGGCGGCATTAAGCGTGTTTGCTGGCTGCCGAAGATGTTAAAAGATGAAATTGCTGAAAAATTAAAAGAGGTTTGTGCCGATATCGGAATGCCTGAGCTTTTCGATATGATTGCCACCGAGGAACAGGGGACCACCGAGGAAGAAATCCTTAGCTTCTTAAAAGAAAAGGGACATCCCTGCCTGGAAATGGAAACAGCAGTGTAAGCGTGACAAAACAAAAGTGCATTTACTGAATAATACAAAAAAGTTATCGTATAGAGAACCGGAGGAACAACCATGGCCTTAACAGGTATTCAAATCCTTAAAATGCTGCCGAAGAAGAATTGTGGCGAATGCAGCATCCCAACTTGTTTGGCTTTTGCCATGAAGGTGGCTGCAGGGCAGGTGGAAATTGCTGCGTGTCCATACGCGTCTGAAGAGGCCATTGCCACCATTGGTGAAGCTTCTGCTCCCCCCATTAGAACCATTAAAGTAGGTACAGGAGATGACACCTTTGTCAGTGGTGCGGAGACCTGTATGTATCGGCATGATAAGCGTTTTGAAAATCAGACCGGAATCGCGGTTCTTGTGACCACAGAACAGAGTGATGCTGATGTTGAGGGACGAATTGAGCGTTTTAATAAACTCGAATATGAACGAGTTGGCGTTATTATGCGTGCTGATCTTATTGCTGTAAAAGATGCGAAAAATGATGAGGCCTCCTTTGTGGCGCTCACCCAAAAAGTTCTTGATGGATCGCCAAGGGCCGCAATAATTCTGATCAGTGATTCTGCTGCCAATATAGGGGCCGCTGCCAAAGCATGTGGTGCGAGAACGCCAATAATTTATGGCGCAACTCTTGATAATGCTGATGATTTCGCAAAACTTGGTGAAGAGCTTAAAGCGCCTGTGGGAGTTGCTGGTAGCAATGTGGATAATTGCGTTGAGATCTCAGAAAAATTACAATCTGCCGGGTTAAAGGATCTGGTGATTGATACGGGTGCCAGGACCCTGCGTGGCGCCTTTGAAGACAATATTGTTGCCAGACGGTCTGCGGTCACCTCAAAGTTTAAACCCCTTGGCTTTCCAACCCTCACCTTTCCCTGTGAGATCTCTGATGATCCAATGATGGAAGTTATGGTGGCATCGGTTTTGGTTGCCAAGTACGCAGGAATTGTTGTGATGTCGGATATCCAGGGGGATTTAATCTTCCCACTCTTCCTGGAGAGAATGAATCTCTTCACCGATCCGCAACGACCAATGGTTGTTACTGAGGATGTGTATCCCCTCACCGGACCGGATGAGAATTCACCGGTTGTTATCACCTGTAACTTCTCCCTCACCTATTTTATTGTTTCTGGTGAAATTGAAGGCTCAAAAGTTCCGACCTGGTTGCTTATCAAAGATACAGAAGGGCTTTCCGTACTCACCGCCTGGGCCGCCGGTAAGTTTGGCGCAGATCTTATTGCCCAGTTTATCAATAAGAACGGAATCCTTGATAAGGTTAAACATCGCGATCTTATTATTCCTGGATATCTTGCTTCCATGAAAGGAGAGCTTGAAGAAGAACTCCCCGATTGGAATATCATTATCGGTCCCCGTGAAGCAGGGCACTTGCCGGCGTTCTTAAAAGAGTGGAAACCTTCTGCCTGATGCCACTTTGTTAATGAGCACAGTAACTCTTCATATAAACGGGAATGAAGTGGTCGCCGAAGAGGGGCTCACCCTTCTTGAGATTGCAAAGCGTGCCGGTATAACCATTCCCACCCTCTGCCATATTGAGGGGAAACCTTCTACGGTGCCATGCGGTATTTGTGTGGTTGAAGTTGAGGGAGAGGAGACGCTGGTAAGATCCTGCGTCACCCTTGGACGCAGTGGAATGTCCATCCAGACGGAATCAAAGGCCGTTGTTCAAGAGCGTCAGGAGAAGTTGGCACTGCTCTCCAAAAATCATTTTGGTGATTGCAAAGCCCCATGTAATTTGACCTGTCCTGGTCAGATCAATGTCCAAGGCTATATTGCCCACGTGGCCAAAGGGGAATATGAGGAAGCGTTGCGTGTGATTATGGATCGCAATCCTGTTCCTTTTTCCGTTGGTCGTGTTTGCCCTCGTTTTTGTGAGACCAGATGCAGAAGAATTTTGATCGATGAGCCTGTTTCCATAAACCATCTGAAACGATTTGTCGCAGATTGGTGCATGAAAAATGAAATTGATCTGAAAATTCCAAAGGATAAACCCACCGGTAAGCGTATTGCGGTTATTGGAGGAGGCCCGGCCGGGCTTACCGCCGCCTGGTTCTTAACCAAAAAAGGGCATGATGTCACCATATTTGAGGCGGCTCCAAAACTTGGTGGAAATCTCAGATATGGTTTTCCAGACTACAAAATTCCCAAAGAAATAGTCGATTATGAGGTTAATAGCATCCTGCGTATGGGCATTAATGTACGATTGTCCCAGCGCTGGGGAACTGACTTTAACCTCCAGGATCTCAAAGAGAGCGGATTTGATGCCACGTTTATTGGTATCGGTGCAACCGTAGATGTGCCCTTTGACGTCCCCTGTACCGATAAGGAGCATGTCTATACCGCCGCTAACTATCTCAGGATGATTAATGAGGGAAGAGAACTTGAGCTTGGCAGAAAAGCGGCGGTGATCGGCGGCAACAATATTGCCATGGAAGTTGCACGTTCGCTTTTGCGGCAAGGCGTTGAACAGGTTACCGTTATCTATCCAAGGGCCCGTCTGGAAATGCCTGCAAATCAGCGAAATGTCAAAGAGGCGGAGACAGAAGGCGTTCAGTTTCTGCTTATGGCGTCTCCCAGCGGCCTTTGCGCTGTACCCGATAAAAATTATCGTCTCAAGCTTGATCTTATCAGGATGAAGCTTGGCGAACCTGATAAGAAGGGAAAACGCGATATTTTGCCCATCCCGGATTCGATGAACACGTTGGGTGTTGATACCGTTATTTCTTCTCTGGGACAACGATCCGTTGCCGAGGATAGGATGCTTGGTGGTGCATTGGAGGCCGAGCTGAAAATTAAGCCTGATGGCATGATTCAGGCCAATGTAAGAACTTCTGAGACCAGCGTGAAGGGCGTATTTGCTGGTGGGGATGCGGCAAATGGCTCGAAATCGGTTATTCAGGCAGTGGTTTCGGCAAGACGTGCTGCCAACAATATCAATGCTTTTGTTATGGGATGTGAAAAGGATCCAGCAGATGATCGTTTTAACTTCACCAGAGGGAAGGGCTTTGATGATGTTTCCCTTTCTAATTTTGAAGGCATTGGCATAAACCTGAGGGAGAAAATGCCCACCAGGCCACCTGAAGTTTCCACCCAGGATTTTGATGAGGTCAAGCTTGGTTTTACTGAAAAGATGGCAAGGCGTGAAGCGGAGCGTTGCCTAAAATGTGGTTGTAGCGCCTTTGATCGTTGTGACCTGAAACGTCTTGATATTGAAAACAAGATTAATATCAATAAGACAGGGATGGGGACAGCTCCTGTTTATCCGATCGATACAAGCCATCATGCAATCACTGTTGATGCCAACAAGTGTATCTTTTGTCATAGATGTGTTCGCTCCTGTGAGTATGACGCCCTTGAATTAAAAGCGGACTTTTTTGACGAAATGGGGTCCCCGCAGGGTCTTACTATTCGGTTTAATGATAATTGTGTTTCCTGCGGAAAATGTGTTGATAACTGTTCCACAGGTGCTCTTAATAAGAAAAGTCGTATAGTTCCCATTCAGGCGGAACAGGTCCGTGAGGTGCAGACAACTTGCCCCTACTGCGGAACCGGCTGTCAGCTTATTTTAAAGGTAAAAGGACAGACGCTGATGGAAGTTACGGCGGATCCTAGCATTGGTCCGAACTATGGTGATCTTTGCGTTAAAGGCCGTTTTGGGCACAATTTTATTCAGCATCCCGACCGCTTAACAAGGCCTCTTATCAGAAGACAAAAGGGAGGGCCGCTTGAGCCTGTTAAGTGGGATGAGGCGCTAGATTTTATGGGGCAGGCCTTTTCCAGGATACTTGCGGAAAAGGGGCCTGATGCATTGGGCGGTTTATCATCCGCCAGGTGTACGACTGAGGAAAATTACGCCTTTCAAAAGTTTTTTAGAGCAGGGATCGGGACCAACAATGTCGATCACTGTGCCAGATACTGACACAGCCCAACGGTGACCGGTCTGGTCACAGTACTTGGATCTGGAGCAATGACCAATACCATTAATGGTATTCTCGACAGTGATGTGATGTTGGTCATAGGCTCTAATACCTCCGAAACCCATCCCATTATCGGTTTACGCATGCGTGCTGCAGCAAAAAGGGGATCAAAGCTGATTGTTGCCGATCCACGCAGGATTTCATTGTGCGATTCAGCAACATACTGGATGCAGCAGCGTCCTGGAAGTGATGGCGCCCTGATTAATGCATTGTGTAATGTGATTTTAGAAGAGGGCCTTGAAGATAAGGCCTATATGGAAGAGCGCACCGAAAATATTGAGGCTTTTAGAGAGTCCATTAAAAGCTGCACTCCTGAGTGGGCAGAACGCATTACCGGTGTAGATGCAGATCTTATTCGTGAGGTGGCCAGGTGTTTTGCCGCAGGCCAGCGCGCCGGTATCTATTACACCATGGGGATCACCCAACACACCTCCGGGACAAACAATGTCTGTTCCCTTGCCAATTTAGCGATGATCACCGGCAATCTTGGAAAAGCTGGAGCAGGGTTGAATCCTTTGCGAGGACAAAATAATGTCCAGGGCGCAAGTGATATGGGCTGTAATCCCAGTTTCTTTCCTGGGTATCAGCGCATAGATGACCCAGCAGCACGTGAAAAATTTGCAGCGCTGTGGCAGGCAGAACTTTCTGCTACACCAGGACTTATGGCCACAGAAATGCCCAAGGCGATTACTAATGGAAGCTTGGCAGGTCTTTGGATTATGGGTGAAAATCCAGTGATTTCTGATCCAAATGCCAGTCATGTAAAACATGCATTTGAAAAGCTTGAATGTCTGGTGGTGCAGGACATATTTCTCACCGAAACAGCAGAACTTGCCGATGTGGTCTTACCCGCTGCCGTATTTGCCGAAAAGGAGGGAACCTTTGCCAATACCGAGCGCAAGGTGCAACGGGTGCGTCGGGCATTGATCCCACCGGGTGAGGCCAGAGACGATCTTTCCATTATCAATATGGTCAGTAACCGGATTTTGGGAAGTGGTGCTAACAGGTATATTGGCTATACTGATCCCGTTTACCATACTGTCGCCCCCCTTGCCGAGGAAGTTTTTGATGAGATCTGTGCTTGCTGGCCGGCCATGGCTGGAATGAGCTATGAACGCCTTGTTGAGAAAGGACTTGCCTGGCCATGTCCTGATAAAGAGCATCCGGGAACTCCGATTTTACATATCGGCGGTTTTCCACGGGGCAGGGGATATCTTTCTGCCATAACCTGGGCAGGGCCAGAAGAGACACCGGATAAGGACTATCCTCTGGTGCTTACCACAGGCAGGGTTCTGTATCAGTATCATACAGGAACCATGACCAGACGTTCTGAGGTGCTGGAAGATAATGCGCCTTCTGCGTATGTTGAGATGCATCCGGAAGATGCGACTGAGCTTCTTCTTGAAGATAATGAAGTTGTACGCGCCACATCAAGGCGTGGGAGCATAAAGCTTGCGGTACGCATTACCAGTAGAGTGAATAAGGGCATTGTTTTTATCCCATTTCACTATAAAGAGGCCTCTGCCAATCTTTTGACCAATGATGCCTTGGATCCCCAGTGTAAAATTCCTGAGGCCAAAGCATGCGCGATTAAGATAGAAAAAATTAAAGAAAGTGTAGCTGTATAATATATCATTTTATCAAAAACCCGGGAGTTTTTAGATGGGAAAAGCAATGATACACAGGGAAGGAGCCGTGATGATACTGGGTGGTGGAATCGCCGGTATTCAGGCCGCCCTGGATATGACTGATCTTGGGTATTATGTATACCTGGTGGAAAAATCACCTGCAGTTGGCGGGGTAATGGCCCAGCTTGACAAGACATTCCCAACGAATGATTGTGCACTCTGAATCCTGGCGCCAAAGCTGGTAGAGGCCGGTCGGTCTCCCAATATTGAAATGATCACCAATGCTGATTTTCTGGCATTGGAAGGAAAAGCAGGCGATTACACAGCAAAACTGAATATTCGTCCGCGATATATAGATGCGGATGCCTGCACAGCGTGTGGATTGTGTACCCAGTACTGTCCCAAGCATCACGTGGATCCCTATAACGAGGGACTTTCCATTACCCGCCCTATCCATATAGATTACGCGCAGGCAGTTCCTGCCACGTACTATATTGATCCGTCATCCTGTATGCATATCCAGCATGATACCTGTCAGATTTGCGTTCCTGTTTGTCAGAGTCATGCCATTGATTTCAGCCAGAAGGAAGAAAAGCGGGATTTGAAAATTGGGGCTGTAATTCTTTCCCCTGGTTTTGGTAAAATCGCCCCGGAAGTACTGGAAAAATTTTCCTATGGCAAACACCCTGATGTGGTCACTTCCTTTGAATATGAACGGATGACCACAGCATCCGGTCCGTTTATGGGCGAGATTAAATGTTTCTCCGATGGACGTCATCCAAAATCTCTGGCTTTTATCCAATGTGTGGGCTCACGTGATCTTGGTTGTGATAATGGCTACTGTTCATCCGTTTGCTGTATGTATGCAATCAAGGAAGCACTGGTGACCAAGGAGCATGACCCTGAAGTGGATATTACCATCTACTATATGGACATCCGCACCCAGGGTAAGGACTTTGACGCAGCAAGGGAGAGGGCCGAGGCCATTGGTATCAAGTTTGTTCGCGCCAAGGTTGCCGATGTGACGCCTTGGGAAAACCATCTTAAACTGACTTATTCCACGCTGGATGGCCAACATAAGTTTGCTGCCCATGATATGGTTGTGCTTTCGGTGGGCCTTGAATCGCCGAAGGATGCGAGAAAAATAGCCGATGTTACAAAGATTGATTTAAACCACTACGATTTTTGTAAGACCGGAACCTTCACTCCCCTTGAAACCAGCCGGGATGGTATTGTGGTTGCCGGCGCATTTCAGGGGCCAAAGGATATTCCGGAATCGGCAACCCAGTCTTCAGGAGCTGCTTCCCTTGCCGCCATTACCCTTAAAAAACAACGTGGCAAAGGAACGATCACCAAGGAATATCCGGAAGAAGTGGTTGTCGGTGATGAAGATGAGGTTCGTATCGGCGTTTTTGTCTGCCATTGTGGAATTAATATCAGTTCGGTTGTTGATTGTCCAGAAGTTGCAGATAGTGCAGGGGACCTTGAAAACGTAACCTACTATACCGAGAATCTCTATTCCTGTTCCCAGGATGCTCAGGAGCAGATCAAAAAGACCATCAAGGCGCAGAAACTTAACCGTGTGGTTATAGCAGCCTGTTCGCCAAGGACCCATGAGCCGCTCTTTCAGGAAACGTTGAAGGATGCGGGACTTAATAGGAACCTCTTTGAGATGGTAAATATCAGGGATCAATGTTCCTGGGTCCATGCCACCGAGCCTGAAGCGGCCACGGAAAAATCAAAAGATTTGCTCCGGATGGCGGTGCGTAAGGCTTCTCATATTCAACCGCTGCCGGAACAGACGGTCCCCGTTACCCCCAAAGCACTGATTTTAGGTGGTGGTGTAGCTGGAATGACAGCGGCCATAACCTTGTCTGATCAAGGCTTTTCTTCGGTGATTGTTGAGAGTTCTTCCAGTTTGGGTGGACAACTGTTGCGACTCAAAAATAGTTTTGCCGGTGAGTCCATTGCCGATCACTTAAAAAAGATGGTTGCCAAGGTTACAAAGGATAAAAACATTGAGGTTATGCTTGATGCAAAACTCCTTTCAACCCAAGGATTTATTGGAAACTTCAGCTCGGTTATCGAAAGTGGCAAAGGGAAAAAAGTTGAGACCACCTATGATCATGGTGTGATTATCGTGGCCACCGGAGGCCATGAACATCGTCCGGATATGTATCAGCTTGGAAAATCTAAAAAGGTCCTCACCCAACAGGAGCTGGAGACAAGGCTTGCCGGACGAGCAAAAAACCGTGCCCCTCAGTCCATAGTGATGATCCAATGTGCCGGGTCGCGCGGTGATGATCTGCACTACTGTTCCAAGGTCTGTTGTAACCATGCCATGAAAAATATTCTGAAAATTAAGGAAATTAATCCTGATTCTCAGATTATTGTCCTTTACCGTGATATCAGGACCTATGGCTTTGGCGAAGATGCATATCTTGAGGCCAGGAAAAAAGGTGTTATTTTTATCCCTTATGAAGTGGATAAAAAACCGGTGGTTAGCACTAAAGGCGCAAAAGTGCAGGTTGATTTCTTCGATTCCATAATGCAGGAAGAGGTGTCTTTAACTCCGGATCTTGTAACCCTTTCCGTGGGATTGGTTCCCGATGGTACTGAAGAGCTGTCAAAGTTATTAAAACTTCCGGTTACGGCAAATAATTTCTTCCTTGAGGCACATGTTAAGTTGCGCCCGGTTGAAATGGCAGTGGATGGCATTTATGTCTGTGGCCTTGCCCATGGTCCTAAGCCAATCGATGAAACAATTGTCCAAGCCCAGGCTGCGGCCGCTAAAGCTGCCATGCCGTTGGTCAATGGATCGGTAACCGTAGATCCCATTGTCTCAAAAGTTGAGCAGGATAAGTGTATCGGTTGCGGAATCTGTACAAGCCTCTGTCCATATGGCGCAATTACCATGGTAAAACAAGAGAAGAAACGAAAGGCCTTTACCATTGCCGCCTCGTGTAAAGCTTGCGGTATCTGTGCATCCCATTGTCCAACATTTGCCATTTCAATGGGTGGCTTTACCAATGAACAGTTGATTTCTCAGATTGAAGCATTTGGCAATAAAGAAGAAGTGGAGGCCTAATATGGGCCATCATATACTATTTGGGAGTGTATAATGTCAGAAAATGAATTTAGCCCAAAGATACTAGGGTTTCTCTGTAACTGGTGCTGTTACGCAGCAGCCGATGCGGCTGGAGTGTCGAGGTTCCAATACCCGCCAAATCTTCGAACCATCCGGGTGATGTGTACCGGACGGGTCGATCCTTCTTTTGTCTTAAAAGGCTTTTTGGAAGGGGCAGACGCCATATTTACCGGTGGATGACAACTTGGCGAATGTCATTACCAGGTCGGTAATTATGATGCGATGGGTATGAATGCACTGGTTCACAAGGTGCTTCGTGATGTTGGGATACGAGAGGAACGTTTTAGCTTGCAATGGGCGTCTGCTGCCGAGGCTCCACGTTTTGTGCAGTTAATAACCGACTTTACTGCTCAGATGAAAGCGCTTGGCCCCATTGGGGAGGCTGAAGGACTTTCCCCTGAAGAAGTAAAAGAACGGATACAAAAGGCGCTGGACGCCGTTTCCAGCCAAAAAGTCCGAATTGGTTTTGGCAATGCCACCAAGGCAGTGCGAAAAGATGCCATTTGGACCAACGAGCATATTAGTGGAATTATAGAGAAAAGGATGGGAAAATCACTGGCATCTTTAAGTGAATAGTTGTTGTTTCGTTTTGCGTTAACAAGGCCCCGGCTTTTATTTCTAAAGCTGGGGCTTTTTTTTTGCATTTGATACTTAATTTTTTTGAGACAGTGTCGATACGAATGTAGATACGTAGTTTTTTTCAATAGGGAACCGGTCAGGGAAGGCCGCTCGCCCGCTTCTTTTTTCATGAGACCACGGAGGGTATGCCATGAAAATCGCCGAATCACTTGTCCAGTTCCAATCCACGCACGCCTATTCCGAACAATATTTGCAAAGGGAAAGTCTCACCGTTTGGGGACCCGGTGAAGAACGTAAAACCCAGGAAGTAGCCGGGGAAAATATCAAAAAACATGATATAGAAAAAGGGCTGGCAACCTTCAACGAATCTGCAAGCAATGTTGCCCTTTCTAAACAGGCAAGACATGCGGGGAAAGTGAAGGAAGTAGAGGGTAACACAGATAGAGAGCATGAACTCTTGTTTGATCTCAATATTCGTATTCTAAAGGCAATGGTTGAGCGTTTTACTGGGAAAAAGATTGACTTGTCACCAATTAAGGATCTTCGGCCCAAAGAAGGAACTGATGTGGAAGTGCCTTCTGAAGAAGGTAGTGTTGACAATGAAAATGCACCCCAGGGAGGGCTTATATATGAGTATCATGAGTCCTACTATGAGCAAGAAGCAACAAGCTTTTCAAGTACAGGTGTTATTGTAACAGAAGATGGAAAAGAAATAGAATTCCTGGCAAACCTGCAGATGAGCCGGGAATTTTTCAGCGAAGAATCTGTTTCTATCCGTGCCGGTGATGCCTTAAAAGATCCATTGGTCATCAACTTTTCAGGTGCAGCAGCCGAACTTACCCAGGATACCTTTTCATTTGATATTGATAATGATGGCCATGCAAACCAGATTTCTTTTCTGAAGCCGGGAAGCGGATTTTTGGCCCTTGATAAAAATGGTGACGGTAGCATCAATAATGGATCCGAATTGTTTGGAACAGAAAGCGGTAATGGCTTTCAGGATCTTGCAGAATATGATCAGGATGGCAATAACTGGATTGATGAGAATGATGCGATCTACGATAAACTCCGAATCTGGGCCAAAGATGGAGAAGGAAACGATATATTGCTTGGTTTGGGAGAAAAAGGAATCGGCGCAATTTACCTGGATTCAGCAGCCACTCTCTTTTCAATAAAAGACAATACAAACACGCTGCAAGGCCAGGTCCAATCAACGGGTATTTTTGTAAAAGAAGATGGCGGGGTAGGGACGGTCCAGCAAATTGATCTTGTGAGTTGATGGTTTTTCCCCGCTATAATTCGTTGAGAGCTGATAATTTCTTTAAGGTAAACCCCCGGCTTTGCCGGGGGACAATAACAGTTTGACAGTTCCTGCAAACTGGAGAAGCCTCCAAACTCGTGGACCGCTCAAAGTCACGAGAAAGGAGGCTTCAATGAAAAACATAAACAGCTTAAGTCACTCGAAGTGGGATTGCAAGTACCATATAGTGTGGATCCCAAAGTGCCGGAGAAAGGCACTGTTCGGTCACCTTCGGAAACATCTTGGTGAGGTACTTCATGATCTTGCTCGCCAAAAAGAAAGCAAGATTCTAGAAGGGCACCTACAACCTGACCATGTTCACATTATGATCGCAATTCCCCCGAAATATTCAGTTGCTCAGGTAGTTGGATATATGAAGGGAAAAAATGCAATTCATATTGCGCGAACCTACCTTGGACAAAAGAAAAATTATGGTGGAATGAGCTTTTGGGCCCGTGGTTATTTTGTGTCAACTGTAGGTGCTGATGAGGATGTTGTTCGAGCATATATTCGTGATCAAGAAAACGAAGATCGTCGCGTAGAGCAACTAAAACTGTTCAAATAACAGGCGACCACCGAATGGTGGTCAGTGAATCTTTTTAACATACCGCCTTGGGCGGTCCACAATTTAAAGCCACCGGTTTGACCGGTGGATACTTACTCTTATGATCCAGCAATTGGTTTCGTTGCTGTTCGTTATGTATGGATATAGAAAGGCCCTACAGAAAACCAATGATAAGCTAAGCTAGTGTCTGTCCATAAATGCCTCTTTCACGCATGTAATGTCTTATCAACCTAACCTTATAATGGTGTTTATCCATGC
>JBNKKR010000008.1:0-112292 GCA_050291935.1 Desulfocapsaceae bacterium
ATATTCCCTTATGTTTTTGATTAAACTTACTATCCAGCCTATTACAAAAACGATTGCCCCTGACAACATGCCCAAAATAGAAGAACCGAGAGGAAATTCGGGGCTTTCTACAACAAAGCCAATGAAAACTGCCAATATTTGAATGACCAAAGCAATGACTAACCATTTAAAGGTGGATGAGGCTGTCTTGGTAAATAAATTGTTAATTGGCTCGGCTTGTTGGGCTTTCATTTATTTTTTTTGGGCATAACAGTGAAATATACAGAATGGGCCAATATGGTGTTAGCCATATTCTGCGTATTGATTTTTTTTAAAAATTTTGTACAATGACAGCTTGTCATCAAATAAAAACATACCTAGCATATGAAAAGGAAAAAAGCAAATCAAACAGACTCCATTCAACAGTTTTGGGATAGATATTTACTTTTTCTTTCTAAAAAAAGCATAAAACCCACAATTGCGAGGTGGTACGTAATCCGGACAGAGCATTATATCAATGCATTTCCTGATAAAAAGCTAATGGAACATCATCCAAATGATGTAAGCGCGTATCTTAAGCAGCAGGGTGAAAATAGCAGACTTCAAGACTGGCAATTTAATCAGATTGTTGATGCTATACAGAAACTTTGGGAAATGCTTCAAGTTGATTGGTACTCTCAAGTTGATTGGGAGTATTGGCGTCATTCCGTTTCGCTCTCAAAAACACATCTTACTGTCACTGAGAAGGCTTCAGTGGGGGAGAGGCTTAAAACTCTCGAGAATGTGGTCAATTCAAACCTTACAGATGTTCGCCGCAGACACCATGGCCTGCTTGAAAAATTGTTGATCCAGATTAGACAACGGGGGTATTCCATTCGAACGGAACAGGCTTATGAGTCCTGGGTTTCACGGTTTATTAAATATAATGACAATCAGGATCCCAAAAAGCTTGGAGCAAGTGAAGTTGTTTCATTTTTACAGCATCTTGCGGTGGGCAGAGGTGTTGCCGCTTCAACGCAGAATCAAGCATTAAACGCCCTGGTCTTTTTCTTCGAACATGCTTTACAACAACCCCTTGGCAATTTGGGTGAGTTTATCCGTGCAAAACGTCCGAAAAAGCTGCCGGTGGTATTAACTCCTGGGGAAGTACAGTTGTTACTCTCACATATGACCGGTATTCATCACATAATGGCATCATTGCTTTATGGAACCGGTATGCGACTGATGGAATGTATCCGGATGCGTGTTATGGATATCGACTTTGGATATTCCCAGATCAATATACGAGACGGGAAGGGGAAAAAGGATCGCGTTGTCCCCCTCCCTGGGCGAATGGTTGACCCATTGCAAGCACAGCTTAAAAATACGCAAAAGCTGCATCTTCAAGACCTTAAAAATGGCCACGGTGAAGTGTATCTTCCCGGAGCTCTTGCCCGCAAATATCCAAACGCTCCGAAAGAATGGCGTTGGCAATATGTTTTTCCTAGCGGTAGACTTTCTGTGGATCCGCGTAGCGGGGAGGTTCGTCGTCACCACATCCATGAAAATGGTTTACAAAAACATGTTAAGAAAGCAGCACTCAATGCTCATATAGTTAAAAAGGTTAACTGTCATTGTCTGCGCCATAGTTTTGCGACCCATCTTTTAGAAACCGGTTCTGATATTCGTACGGTACAGGAATTACTGGGTCACGCAGATGTATCCACCACCATGATTTATACCCATGTGCTCAATCGAGGTGGTCAGGGGGTTACAAGTCCTCTGGATCGGCTTTGATGGTCGTATAGGGTGCTGATTCTATGTGAGATTTTTACTCTTGTGTTTGTTTGTGCCATTCCAAAGCCCTGTTCTTAGACTCTGCTATCCACCTGTGTGATTAGCTGAGTAAATGATCAGCATTACTGTCAGTTATTTTGGTGAATAGCTCCTGGGATAAGTTGAGCTGCTTAAGTCGTTGCAAGCAGAGCTGCTGGTTGTCCCAGGGAGAGTCGCTACCAAAAAGAAGACACTCGGCGGGGTGGTTGTGTAGCATCCGTTTTGCCTGTGTTTCACCGAGATAGTGAAGGGCAAAGGAGATTTCCAGATAGATTTCTTTACCGATCAGGAGTTCTTCCACTTCATCCCAGAGTTGCCAGCCACCAAAATGGGTGGCGATAAAACGGAGTTTTGGAAATTGCTTAGTAAGTTGCAGGATTTGTTGCGGGTCTGCAAGGCGGGTTCTGGGAAAGCCAATATCAAATCCGCAGTGTGCGACAAGAAGAAGCCCGGTATCCTGTAATGCGTTGTATAGTGGAAAAAGACGCTCTTCTGCCAAATGGTAGTCCTGGTAATAGGGGTGCATTTTAATGCCAACAAATCCCTTTTCCGCAATGTGTTGGATATGACGTACTGCATCAGGATCTTCCGGATGCACTGAAGGAAGTGGGATAATGCGATCGGATTGGATTGTGGATGACCAGTCTACGATGGGTCTAAATTGATCAGGCTTTGTGGCGATGGAGCAGATAACACTTTTTTCAATACCGGCTTGATCCATTGATGCCAGCAGGGAACGGACAGTACCTTTTGTGTGGGCCTTAATGTTGCCTTTCTTTTCAAGGCTTGGGATTGCTTTTTGGGCCACACTATCAGGAAATGCGTGCGTGTGAAAATCTATAATCACGAGGTGCTACGGGATTTGAAGAAGAGACGGAAGGGGATCGTTTGTGCCCCAGAAATATGTCTGTTTAAACGCTTTTGGATCAAGCCCGCAAGAAAAAAGAGTGTAATGGAAATCAGTAAGAAATAGAGTCCGGCCACGCTGAAGTGGAGGAAGAGATTATAATCTTTCTCAAAGAGCTCTCCAGCCTTGTTAAGTAAATCCTTCTGTTCGTTGATAACCGGAAGAGTGAAGTAGACGATTGATGTCGCGTGGAACAGAAAGATCATTTCATTGGTATAGGCTGGCCAGGCCAAACGCAGCATATTAGGCCAGGTAACGTTTTTGAAAATATGCCAGGGAGACATCCCCATGGCTTGGGCGGCTTCTATTTCCCCCTTGGGTGTTGATTTAAGCGCTCCGTAGAAAATCTCGGCACTGTAGGCACAGGTGTTTAAGATAAGGACCAGAGGCCCTAAAAAGAGTGGATGAAGAACAAAATCTGCAACTCCCATTGGTTTCCAAAGCGGCTTATTGAGGGCCAGCATTATGGAATAAAACATAAAAAATTGGATAAAGAGTGGGGAGCCACGAAAGGCGTAGATAAAAGCGCGGGAGAGAAGTGAGAGCAATCGGTTCTGGCTTGCCTTGCCAAGGGCAAAAAATACTGCCAGGGGAAAGCCCAAGGGAATGGAAACCACAGCAAAATAGAAATTAAACAGCGCCGGTTTTGCCAGAATTACAATATCCTGCCCCAGAGTGGTCTGAAAAAAAGCATCAAACATCGGCTACCCCCGCTAGTTTCATCCCTCGACTTGCCCGGGATTGGAGGGCCTCAAAGAAACGCTCTGAGAGCATTGTGAGGAAAATATAGAAGAAAAAGAGTACCAGATAATATTTCCAGCGCCAATCCGGATGGACGAGGCCGACACGGGCAAGGTAGTTGGCATTTCCCAACCGTCCGGCCCAGGCCACGATATCAGCAATTTGTAATAGGGATAAAAAGGACGTTGCCTTGATTAGTAATATCCATACATTGGAGAGTCCTGGGAGGGCGTAGACCCACATTTGTCTCACTTTAAAACGCCAGAAGACTTGCCTTGGTGAAAATCCATAGGCGGATGCGGCTTCCAGTTGTCCTTTGGGGACCGCCTGCATTGCGCCATGGATAACATTGGCGGCAAAGGCTCCATACACAATTCCCAATGAGACGCAGGCAAGAAACAGATAATCACCGGTGGTGAGTAGCCATTGGGCTTCCGGGCAGGGGGGCCAAGTTGTGGCGGCAGCAATGACTTCTACACCACATTTGGAGCGGGCAATACAATATTCCACCAGTTGTTCAAAGGCCAGGGGGAAAAAGAGGATAAAAAGTAAATCAGGGACACCACGGACCATTACGGTGTAAATATTTCCCAGCCAGCGAAAGAGAAAAAAACCGGACTGTTTAAGGGCCGCTCCGAGAAGACCAAAGAGAACGGCAAACACTGCACTGCCAACGGCGGCAATCAGGGTAAAACGAACACTGGCATACCAGGCCAGATGTTTCCCGTTGGTGATATAGGCAAGTTTGGCACCGATATCTTCACCAAAAAGCGAATTGGTGAGGGTGAGCAGCGATTCAAGCATAGTGCAGAATAAGTAAAAAAGAACATGGAGCACATGCGGATATAGCTATGTGCCCCATGGGAAGGTTCTTTACATATTAATTGGAGTAGAAGGGTCCGGCTTTGAAATACTCCTGGATAAGCTTATCAACAACACCTTTTTTCTTCAGGCTGTCCAGCGCCTTATTTAAGGTGTCGGCAAGCTCAGTATCTTGCTGACGAAGACCAATGGCAATGCCACCACCTATACGCACACCATCACCAACAAAGACAAGGGCACCTTGGGAAGATTCAACAACCGGTTTAAGTGGATCACCATCTGCCAGGAGCAGATCAAGGTTACCGGCGGCAAGATCGGCCACAGACTGATCAAAAGATTCAAAAGAGAGGATGGTATTGTCTGCACCAAATTGCTTTTCAGCATAAGCTGCCTGGATGGTTGCGCCCTGGACACCAATTTTTTTACCTTTCAGTGCGGCCAGATCAAGACTATTGCCACTGGCAGCAACGAAAAGGGATGGCTCAACGGGATAGTACTCATCACTAAAGGTGATGGTTTTCTTTCGCTCATCGGTAATGGACATACCGGCCATAATCATATCGTAGTTACCTGCCACCAGGTTGGGGATAATAGAGTCCCATTCGTTGGTTACAAATTCGCAGGTTAAGCCGGCTTCCTGGCAAAGGGCATTGCCAAGATCAACTTCATATCCAGCCACTTTACCGCTGTCATCAACATAGTTGTATGGAGCGTATGCTCCTTCAGTTGCGATACGTACAGTCTGTGACATTGCGGGGCTTGCCATAACCGATGCCGCCAGGGTAAGCGTTAAAAGCAGTTTTTTCATGATGGTTCTTCTCCTGTACCTCGTATGAAAATTGAGCGCGTCCGGTGAGGCTAATCCATAGCGCTTGATAAAAATTGTTGTAATCGTAATGAATCAGGTGCGCTGAACAGTTTCCCCGGTTCGCCCTGTTCCTCAATTAGACCTCCATGGAGAAAGAGGGTTTTGCTGGATACGTCCCTTGCAAAGCTCATCTCGTGGGTAACCACGATCATTGTGGTGCCTTCTTCTGCAAGTTTTTGCATAACGGCCAGCACTTCACCAACAAGTTCCGGATCAAGGGCCGAGGTCGGCTCATCAAAAAGAATTGCTTCCGGACGCATGGCCAGGGCTCTTGCGATGGCTGCCCGTTGTTGTTGGCCGCCGGACATAAAGGCAGGGTATAGGTCCGCCTTGTCGGCAATACCTACTTTTTCCAAAAAGGCCATCCCGATATCTTTAGCTTCTGCACGTGGGAGACCCTGGACACAGATGGGTGCCTCAGTCACATTTTGCAGCACAGTCATATGGGACCAGAGATTGAATTGTTGAAACACCATGGCAATCCGGCTCCGCAGTGCCCGCACTTGACCAGCATCTGCAGCAACACGTTTGCCGGCTCGATTGGTGGTGAACTGTATTGCGTCCCCGTCCAGTCTGATGTCACCCTCATCGGGGGTTTCAAGTAAATTTATACAGCGTAAGAATGTTGATTTTCCGGATCCGGATGAACCAATTAAGGAGATCACATCACCCTGATGGGCAGTAAGGGAAATACCATGTAAAACTTCAAGGTCTCCGAACTGTTTGTGAATATTGCTAATATCTAAAATAGGAACGTTTGCCATTTGTCCAATTAGAAAAAGTTGTAGAAAAAGAGGCCAATTGCAAAGGACAAGTACTGCAAGCGCTGCTAAAATACAAGCCAAAATATCAGATAAAGGACAATTGTTGAAACTCTGTGAACCAGCGATGGATGTTGTATTTCAAATGTATACCTGCTACATTCTTTCCGGGTTTGTCCGATTGCACAAAAAAGAGAGTTTTTCCCCTGATAAAAAAGTAAACTATGCACTATTCGCATGTCTGTCTTCATACCTTTGGTTATGCATTGCCGCCCCATGTCCTGAGCTCGAAGGGGATTGAAAAACGGCTTGCTCCTGTCTATGAACGGCTAAAATTGCCGGCTGGTCGGCTTGAGCTGATGAGTGGTATTCGTGAACGTCGTTTATGGGATCCGGGAACAAGGCCAAGTGATGGCGCATCTCTTGCGGGAGAGGCGGTGTTTAGAAAGGCTGGTCTTGATCCGCAAAGTATTCAGTGTTTGATTTTTACTTCTGTGTCACGGGATATGATGGAACCGGCAACCGCCTCCTTTGTTCACGAAAAGTTGGGGCTTGCTGCAGACTGCTTGATTTTTGATATTTCCAATGCCTGTCTTGGCTTTTTGGACGGTATGGTGATGCTTGCCAATATGATAGAGCTTGGGCAGGTACAAAATGGTCTGGTGGTGGCGGGTGAAACGGCGGAGGAGCTTGTGGAATCGACCATAAAGCTTCTGCTTCACGATACAACGTTGACTCGCAAAAAGATCAAACCGGCTTTTGCCTCGTTGACCATTGGTTCCGGTGCGGTTGCTCTTTATATGTGCCATAAGACACAGTGCAAAGACAAACCATACCTTGTCCGGGGTGCCTGGCAGGCCAACACCAAACATTCCGATTTGTGTCAGGGTGCGGCAAATGGTGAAGCGACCACTTTGATGAACACCAATTCTGAGGAGCTCCTTGTTCGAGGTGTGGAAACAGCCCATACCACCTGGAAAAGATTTTCCCAAAGTCCCGGCTGGGGCGCCGATGATGTGGATAGCTTTTTTTGTCACCAGGTGGGCACCGCCCATGCAAAACTGCTTTTTGAAACCCTGGGGCTTGATCAAGGAAAAAATTTTGAAACGTTACCGATCTTAGGAAACGTTGGCTCAGTGTCAGCCCCCATAACAATGGCCATGGCCATTGAAGAGGAAAAGTTCCGTCGGGGGCAAAAGGGGGCGTTACTTGGTATCGGGAGTGGAATCAACTGTTTGATGCTGGGAGTTGATTGGAGATGAGAGAAAAACTTTCCATGGAGCAAGGTAAAGTGTTACTCCGTCTTGCCAGAAACACCATTGCTATCAGGTTGGGAATAGATGGCGTGACAGAGGAAGCGTATGGTGCAATTAGCGGAGAATACGGAACTTTTGTGACGTTAAAGCTGCATGGTCAGTTGCGTGGCTGCATTGGAAATTTAACGGCTTTGGGATCGCTTGTGGAAAGCGTTCAACAAAATGCGATCCAGGCCGCTTTTAACGATCACCGTTTTTCTCCCCTGCGAGAAGATGAGTTTGACCAGGTAAAGATTGATATTTCCCTGCTGAACAAGCCACAACCGCTCAACTATAGTGGAGCGGAAGATCTTATTGCCAGGTTACGGCCAGGTATTGATGGGGTGATTGTACAGCAGGGCATGGCGAAAGCCACATTCTTACCCCAGGTTTGGCAGCAGTTGCCGGATCCCAGGCAGTTTTTAGAACATCTTTGCCTAAAGGCAGGACTTGTGGCGAATGCCTGGCAAGGCGGGAATGTCCGGATTGAAACCTATCAGGTGCAATGTTTTGCAGAGGACGACATATGAAAGAAGTGTTGCTTGGTGAAAAACTGAGCCGGGAAGTTGCTTCCATTTATCAAGCAATGGAGGCGGAGTATGATATTGTGGCCAAGGCCATAAAGTTTAGTTGTGATGGCTGTCCTGATAACTGTTGTGATTCCTATTTTCAGCATCATACCTACACGGAGTGGGCCTATCTGTTTCAGGGGTTTTATGCGCAAAGCAAAGAGAAACAGCAAGAGGTTGTAGAACGTTCGAAACGTTATATCCTGGAATGTGCAACCGCAGAAGCGAAAGGTGAACGGCCCCAGGTTATGTGTCCTCTAAATGAAGAGGGGCGCTGTATTGTATACACCCACAGACTGATGGTGTGCAGGACCCATGGTGTGCCGGCCGCAATGCGCAGACCCGACGGGCAGGTGTTGCGTTTTCCTGGCTGTTTTCGCTGCCAGGAGATTGTGAAAAGAAAATATGTCCATGACTCGGAAGCACCGCAGATGGAACGGACACCGCTTTTACAACGCTTGGTGGCGGTGGAGCGGGAGTTGCTTGGGGAGAAGGGGCATCTGATGCCAAGAGTAAAATTAACCATTGCCCAAATGCTTGTGCAAGGCCCTCCATCAATGCCGCTTTCCCACTGCGAACGAACAGGGATTATACCAAATGTATGATCCTGGTGCGGAAATAGTCCAAATTGTGGACCGAGAAAATAGGGAAACGCAGGCCGTTGCCAGATCAGTGATGCGAAAGAAAGGGCTTATTCACCGTGCCTGCTATATCCTTGTTTTTAATAAACAAGGAGAATTGTTTTTACAAAAACGAACGGACACTAAGGATCTCTATCCCTCTTGCTGGGATGTGGCAGCCGGTGGTGTGGTGTTGGCGGGTGAGTCCTACGAGGAATCTGCAAAACGAGAGTTGTTGGAAGAGTTAGGCGTTGAGGCGGGGGAGTGTAGGTTTTTATTTGATCAATATTTCGAGCAAGAAGAAAACCGGGTCTGGGGAAGGATCTTTTCCTGTGTCCATAATGGGCCCTTTGTCTTACAGAAGGAAGAGGTGGCGGACGGATTGTTTATGGATGTGGATGCCATCTTTTCCATGCAGGAAAAAGAAGCATTTACCCCCGATGGAATCGCAATACTGCGTAAAGTTGCAGCCATGAGTAGAGATGAAAAGTAGATTACTTCGTGAAAAAATCGTTGCTCGCAGGATACGACAACGCAATACTATAAACCACATTATTTCCACAACATATTGGCGAAAGAGTGAGCTGTTGTCTTCTTTTGTTACGCCTGAATCCAATGGAAAGCCGACAAGACTGCGATCAAAACGAAAGAGAAAGGCTAAATGGAGCCAGGCCCTCTTCAAGGTTGAGAAAAAAGAAGGGAAAAGCAGGTTCCATGATTTTAGCTTGTCGCCTGGCCTTATGCACGGCATTGCGGATCTAAACTTTCAGTATTGCACCCCTATCCAGGAACAGAGTTTGCCAGATATTATTGCCGGTAAAGATATACTTGGCCGGGCGGCCACCGGGACCGGAAAAAGTGCTGCCTTTTTGACCGGTATTTTTCAGCAACTTATCAGGCAACAGGTCAAAAAACGTAAGAATGCCACCCCTCGGGCCCTTGTTATCGCGCCAACCAGGGAACTGGTGATTCAAATTGCCAAAGATGCAAGGGCCATCGGAAAATATCTGCCATTGCGGGTGGGGGAGGCCTATGGTGGTACCGATTATCAGCGGCAGCTTAAATTTTTGCAAAATAGTCAGGTGGATATTTTGGTCGCTACGCCTGGGCGCCTGCTTGATTTTACAAGAAAACGGGTGGTGAATCTGCGGGAGGCAGCAATTATGGTAATTGATGAGGCCGATCGGATGCTGGATATGGGCTTTATCCCGGATGTACGTGCCATTATTCATCAGATTCCCAATCGTGATAAACGGCAAACGCTTATGTTTTCGGCTACCTTTACCGAGGATGTAAAGCGCTTGGCGTCCCAATGGTGCACAAGCCCGATTTCCGTTGAAACAGAGATTGAAGAAGTGGCAACGGCTACGGTGAGGCAAATTGTCTATATGACCACCAGGGAAGAAAAGTATCTTGTATTGTATAATCTGATCCGACAACAGCAGGGTGAGCGGATCATGGTTTTTGTCAATATGAAACGGGATGTGAACAGGCTCTATAAACGGCTTCGCAGCGATGGCATCAATTGTACAGTACTTTCAGGAGATGTGCCCCAGCATAAACGAACAAGTCGTCTTGAGATGTTTCGCAGGGGCAAGGTGCAGGTGCTCATTGCAACGGATGTCGCTGGCAGGGGTATCCATATTGAAGGAATCAGCCATGTGGTGAACTATACACTTCCCTACGAACCGGAGGATTATGTGCACCGTATTGGTCGTACCGGCCGTGCTGGAAATGCCGGTATTTCTGTAAGTTTCGCCGACGAAGAGAGCTCTTTTTATTTGATGGATATTGAAGAGTATATTGGTGAGTCACTTGTCTGTGAAACCCCTCCTGAGTCTTTATTGCTTCCGGTTGGAGACTGATTTTCTATAACGGTTTAAAGGGGGAATGATGAATAGAATCACTAAAAAGGCATTTAAACCAATCGATCAGGAAGAGAAAGACCTGATGGAATCGATTGAACGTGATGAGTGGCAGCCTGTTAAAAATTTTGAACAGGGAAGAAAGAAGGCAATAGAAGCTGCACGGAATACGTTGAAGAAAGATAAAAGGATAAATCTTCGCCTTTCTCAAAAGGATTATCATGAAATCCAGATCAAGGCGATTGAAGAAGGTATACCTTATCAAACACTTATTTCGAGTATTGTGCATAAATACCTAAATGGTTCCTTGGCACCTAGATCATAGAAAAGAAACAGAACCATTTGTTCAGCTTTAATGGGCAGGAGCAGGCGGTCTTTTCTATTTTCATTTTTCGAACTATTCCAACGTCCATTACTATTGCTATTTCCGTCTTATTTGCCTGCTCCTTAACAATCCATTATATCCTTTGTTGCTGTTGTTTTGTCATTAACAATGGCCCATCCCTTCTCTAACTGATTTTGCCAACCAATCTCGCCGGTAAAGTATATTACCAGACTTGCGCATCACCTTCTTACTATCTCGTAATCGTTTGCTAATACTATCGTAATATTAGCAGTGTAATTATTTGTCCCTGTTTTGGTTGCCACTGTCCTGTGGAACCTCGATATTCCAATTTTGTGTTAGTGGGGGAAAGATTATGAAAAATCCGATTTCACCTCTGAAGAAGATGGGCTTGGGACTGGCGCGGACCATTAGAGGGATGTTCCGGTCAAAATATATTGAAATTATTCTTGCCGTTGCTCTGTTTATTCTCCTTGATACCGGTGTCTTAGTATTGAATTTTTACACGTCATATCAAATTGCTGACGATGCCCATGCCATTCATCTGGTCAGTCGTATGGGCACGTATAGCCAACAACTACTGCACGAGCTCTATCAAGTCCAGGAAGACGTTGCTGATCCACGTGCCGATTATGGCAAAACCATCGATGTATTGGCTGAAACGTATAAGGTTTTTGATGAAACCCTGGACGCATTTATCTATGGCGGGGAACTGATTGGCGTTGGGCAAGGCAAGGATGCACTGCTAAAAGATACAGTTTACCGGGATACAAGTGCAGACCTGCTTACAAAGGTCGAGACTATCTGGAAGGAATATCGGTACAAATTGCAACCGATTGTTTATGCCTATTTCAATGATAGTGATCGTGAAGATATTTCACGCTCGACAATAGAGGCCATTTCTTATGCAAGACAAAAGAGCGATACCCTTTTACAACTTATGCGCTCTTTTTCGGTGGCGGTTGAAGGTGTGGCAAAACGTAAGGCTGAACGTTTACGCATGATTCAGTCCGTGGGGATTGGTCTTGCGGTAATCAACTTCTTGTTGATTTTATTTCATATTATAAAAAGGCTCAATGCAAGTGATACCCTGATAGAAAAGTCCAGGCGGGAAACGGAGGATATTCTTGAAAATGTTAACGAAGGTCTATTCCTGTTGGACCGGGAATTTACCATTGGTTCCCAGCATTCAAAGAGTCTCCATGACCTTTTTAAGAAGGAAAAACTTGCCGGGCATAACTTTATTGATCTCCTCAGCCGGCTTGTGTCGGAAAAGACATTGAACAGTGTGGTGGAGTACACCGAAATTCTTTTTTCACCCCGGGTAAATGAGTCATTGATAACGGACCTTAATCCTCTCGATAACGTGGAGATACATCTTAGCATGGATGATGCTGTTTTTGATCTTCGTTACTTCAGTTTTCAATTCGCAAGAGTATATGAAAAGAAGGAATTTAACACCTTGTTGGTCACGGTTAAGGATATTACTGAGCAGGTGCAGCTCGCTGAACAACTCAAAGCTGCCAATGAAAAATCCAGCAAAGAAATTGAGATGCTACTGACAATAATTCATGTGGATGGCTCGATGCTGACTGATTTCTTGGAAAGCACAGAAGAGGGTTTAACACGGATTAATAAGATTTTAAAGAAGAAGGCAAAACGAGTTGAACATCTGCAGAACAAACTGGCATCGATTTCACGTATTGTCCATAAACTTAAGGGGGACAGCACCGCCATTGGTCTTGATTCCCTGGTAGAAAAGTTCCATCGCTTTGAAGACCTTGTCACAACACTCAATGAAAAAAGAAATCTGACTGGTGAGGACTTTTTACCCCTTGTTGTCTATCTCAAACAGTTGATTGCCGATTTTGTGGTTATTGCCAACTTGCAGGAGAAGATGACAAATTTAACTCTTTCTGGTGCTAGTGTTCAAAAATCATTACCCAGTGTGAATAACCCAGCCGGTAAAGCTAATGATCCAATATGGGATAGCCATTGGAAAAGTCGAATGACCACCCTGGTTGAGAGTGTTGCCAGGGATTATGAGAAGCAGGCGATATTGGATTTGTCAGACTTTAATGCGTCGTTACTCGCGGAAAGGCAGACGGAGCCGGTGACGGATATTATTGTCCAGAGTCTTCGTAACGCCGTTGTTCATGGTTTGGAAACACCGGTTTTACGAGAAAGTGCAGGAAAACCGCGGGAGGGTAAGCTGAAGGTAGCCCTGAATAAAAATGGTGGAGGTTTGCAACTTACAATCCGCGATGATGGCCAGGGTATTGATCTTGATAAAATAAAGGCGGTGGCCCTTGCCAAAGGCTTGGTGACGGAAGGCCAGGTGACAAGTATGCAGCGTTCAAAACTGCTCTGGCTGATTTTTCAACAGGGTTTTACCACAGTGGATGAGAATGGGGTGCATGCAGGCCGCGGGGTGGGTATGGATTTGATCAAAAGCAGGGTTGAGTCGTTAAATGGTCAGATTAAGCTGAAGTTCCAAAAAGGTGAGTACACCGAATTTCAGTACAGCTTTAATCCTGAAACTGCAGAGGCGTAGTATATCCGATCCTCAGTAATCTGATAGATAGCGTTGAGCAAATAAGTCGCTCACCCCAGTTTACACCACTCAAGGTGCTACTGAAAACAGTGCCTTGGCGGTATAAGGAGATTGTTATGAAGATGCTTGTAGTTGATGATTCGTTAATCGTCAGAAGAAAGATTGAGCGGGAGATCAATCTGCCCGAACTTGATACCGTGTATACGGCGATTGACGGTCTGGATGCCATAGAGGTGTTTTTGGCCAATAAACCCGATTTGGTGACCATGGACCTGACCATGCCTTCAATGGAAGGCACAGAATGCGTGAAGGAACTGGTGTCCATTGACCCTAATGCGGTTATTTTGGTTATTTCGGCCCTTGCTGATAAGGCCACAGCGATCAAGGCTGTGAAGCAAGGTGCCTATGGATTTTTATGTAAACCGTTTAGTGAGAGCGAACTTAACGATGCCCTCACCAAGTGTATAGCATTTCGAAAAGAACTGCTTGAAGGAAGAGTATGATTGCAGAGAGAGATATAGAGGTTTTTATCGATGGGATTAAACACTATTTTCATGCCAGCACGGATAATGATATTGTGGTTGAAACCCCGTATCTTATTGAAACCGACGAGATAGTCATCAATGACTACACGGGTATTATCGGTGTTTCCGGAGAACGAAAGGGCTTTGTTCTGGTGTCTGCACCGGAAAAAATGTTGCGTCATCTGGTGTTAAGCCTTGGAGAGGAGAAGGCTTCTCCATATCTTATCTATGACGTCATAGGTGAGGTGGCCAATACCATTTCCGGAAATGCCCGCCGTTCATTTGGTTCGGGATTTATGATCTCCGTTCCTCTCATTGTTAAAGGACAGCCGGAGCGGATCGG
Organism: Desulfocapsaceae bacterium; assembly: GCA_050291935.1. Classification (GTDB taxonomy): domain Bacteria; phylum Desulfobacterota; class Desulfobulbia; order Desulfobulbales; family Desulfocapsaceae; genus Desulfocapsa. The sequence goes on from JBNKKR010000008.1 coordinate 14,007, forward strand.
AACCGTGAGTGACAGCCATGGCTACGTTATTCCCGCTCACTGGCATACCTACCCATTTCAACTGGTGGTATCACTCAAATAGGCCACTAGGAGACTGTCCGAGAATGCCCTTTTCCCCCAACTCTTCGTTGTTTTGAAAATTTTATCCTCGGAATATTAGGTATATGCCTGTGGTAAAATTTTCAAAACGGTTCGATTTGTAGAAAAATTGCTATTCTCGGACAAGCTCCTCGTAAAGGGTTATTTGATAGCTTTGGCAGCCTGTTGTAATCGTTCTTCACTCCAGGCTTGTATTGGCATTCCACTTACCATAATAAGCATGTTGTTACGATATACTGCCAGTTGCCCCATGGAGCTATTGGAGTAGCCGGGATCTCCGTTCACATCCAGAGGCTTTATCCCATCTCCAAGGCCTTGTTCTGTGAGCGAACGTATATCCACGTCCCTGCTTACCTTCATATCGCTCCCAGGAGATAAAAGCTGCACAAGCAGGGTAAAGCTTTCATTGATTGCTTCATCTGTATAGTTGCAACGGGAGTGGACAAGCTTTCCTTTTCGCTCGCGGTTTGTTTCTTTTGCATTAACAAAATTACCGTTGGTTGCGCTACTAATCGCTGCTGTAGGTAGCATTGCGCAGGCTCCAGCAGGGAGGCTCTGTTTGTCTTTTGCCACAGCATTGCCTGATACAATAAAAATGCAAATGGCGATGGTTACGATGCTAAATGATATAGTTTTCATGGTGTCTCCTTGTTTGAGATAGGTATTGTCTCTCCCTTCTTTGCCCCTTGTGTTGTAAGATATTGAACCAGCGCGCTATTCCCGGACTTGATGGCAAGATCAAGTGCTGTGTTTCTATGAAGATCCAGTACATTTGGTTTAGCTCCTAAAGCAATCAGTAGTTTACACATCTCAAGGTTGCCCTTTTTAGCGGCGACATGGAGTGCTGTTCTTAGTACCCAGGTATTGTTATAGGGATTGATTTTTGCTCCATGTTTGATAAGTAGTTTGGCCATTTGCAGGTGGCCGTTTTGCACTGCATAAAAGAGTGGCGGATCGGTGAGGTTCTTGTCGTTGGGATCCGCGTGATGTTGTAAAAGAATTTTGGCGATTTCGATTTTGCCATCTTTTGCAGCAAAGGTGAGTGCTGAAATACCACCTGGCGCAATGGAGTGAACATTTGCACCGGCATCAATGAGCAGGGAGACCACTTCTAACTGTCCGTTTTCCACAGCTAGTAGAAGGGGTGGACGGATCTGTTTGGTGGAGTCTGCTGTCTTCCCCTCAATATTAGCACCATTTTCCAGCAGTAAACGGACGATTGTAGAATATCCGGAATAGGCGGCCGCATGCAAGGGAGTATAGTTGTCAGGCGAAGAAAGGAAATTAACCGGAGCTCCAGTCCGAATCAGATGTTTGGTTTTTTCCAAATCACCTTTTACTACCGCGTTGTAAAGTGCGCGTTCAGAAAAAGTGCCGACAGCTCCGTGTGATGCAAAAAGTTCAGCAATATCGTTTTGTTTTGTTTGGATGGCAAGATCTAAAGGGGTCGCGCCTTCAGTTGTTTTAAGGTCCAAGCGCGCACCATTTGCAAGCAGCGTCTTAACAATCTTTATGTGCTTATGGTAGACAGCAAAATGTATAGGAGTCCAACCTCTTTCTTCTTGGGGAGATGGATTTGCTCCACTGGCAAGGAGCATTGCAACTATGCTTTGATTACCTGATTTGGCCGCAATATGTAAACAGGTCCAATGGCCTTCCTCGGTAAAATAGTTAACATCAGCCCCCTGTCTGAGCAAACGTTGCACAACCTTTCCCTCTTGATTGTAAACTGCTCTGTATAATGTTTCCCCCATTTGCTCTTGCGTTACAACTCGTCGAGATGCGGTGAGAGAATGTTGTTTGCAGCTTATAAGTGGTATTGTTAAAAGAATAGAAACGAATAAAACGAGCACACTGTTTTTATTCCACCACGGCACAGGTTTCGTTTGAGTAGACGAATCACTTAACTGAGCATTAGTGGGCAGTTGTCTTAAACGCATAAAAAGCGCCTCCCTTCTGTTTGTTTTGCGTTGTCTCTTCCTTACAAGCATTTGAGTATTGTATAGTATATGTTTACGTCATAAGCAATAACGGGTATACAGCAGCGTTACTTTGTTGCTGGGTTTTGTCTGTGGCAAACCCTTTTCCGGTGTATTGGAAGAGGAAAGGTAAGGAATAAAAAGGAGAATCATTTTATGCAAAGATGTGAATGGGCAAATGCAAGTCACTTGGAAACAGCGTACCATGACAAAGAATGGGGTGTTCCGGAGCATGACGATCGGCGCCTTTTTGAAATGCTTATATTGGAAGGGGCTCAGGCTGGTTTGAGCTGGGCAACAATTCTTAAAAAGCGTGATGGCTATTTACGGGCATTTGATAATTTTGAAGCGGAGAAAATAGCTATATATTCACCCGCTAAAATTGAGTCTCTTTTGCAAGATCCCGGAATTGTACGAAATAAACTCAAGATATATGCGGCCATAGAAAACGCCAAATGCTTTTTAGCCATGCAAAGTGAATATGGCAGTTTTGATTCTTATATCTGGTCATTTGTTGGTGGAAAGCCCCTCCAGAATAGCTGGCAGTCCATGGATGAAGTTCCCGCAACTTCGCCTGAATCTGAAAAAATGAGCAAAGATTTAAAGAAGAAGGGTTTTAAATTTGTTGGGCCTACCACCTGTTATGCCTTTATGCAATCCGTCGGTATGGTAAATGATCATACCGTTTCCTGTTTTAGATATGAAGAGGTTAAAAAGCTGGGAGAGTAATTCCATGGATACTCTTTGGAATCAGAAGGAAAAGATAAGGATATCTTATTGAAAATGAAAGAAGAAAAAAGTGTGGCGGGTGTACATACCCGTTTGGTTTTGACCATGATTTTTTGGGGTGGTACTTTTGTTGCCGGACGGCTATTAGCCGCATTGCTTCATCCCCTTATGGCTTCTTCGCTTCGTTTTGCCGTAGCCTCACTTCTATTGTTGAGTACGATTTTGGTTCGGGAAAAACGTTTCCCTCTGCTCACTTTACGGCAGTGGGGAGCCATGACGCTTCTTGGTCTAAGTGGCGTGTTTTTGTATAATATTTTCTTTTTTACCGGATTACAGAGTGTGGAGGCTGGCCGAGCCTCCATGATTATTGCAGTAAATCCGGTGGTGACAACACTATTGGCCATGTTGCTTTTGGGGGAAAGATACACATTTCTTCGAAAAATAGGGATGCTGCTTTCCGTTTGTGGCGCCTTTATTGTTATTTCAAGGGGTGAACCGACAGCATTGTTACAAGGTGATCTCGCTGGTGGAGGAGAGCTCTATATCGTTGGCTGTGTGCTGAGCTGGTCGGCATACACCCTTATTGGCAAACAACTCTTGAAAAATATTGAGCCACTGGTGGCAGTGGCCTATTCCTGTACAATTGGTGCTTGCCTGTTGGCCATCGTAACGGTTTGCAGTGGCCATCTGCCAGAGTTATCTTATTTAAATATAAAGGCTGGAGCTTGTGTATTGTATTTGGGTTTTTTTGGAACAAGCCTTGGTTTTATCTGGTTTTATGATGGTGTGAAAAGACTTGGAGCTGGCAGGGCTGCCATGTATGTGAATCTTGTTCCGGTGAGTGGTGTCTTGTTGGGAATACTTTTTCTTGATGAAAAAATTGGCAGCTCCCTTCTTATTGGTGGAGCGTTTGTTTTTAGTGGTCTTTATCTATTAAACAGGAAAGAACATCATACTTAAATAATACCCTTTTTTCGTGCTTTGGTCAGGGCATCTTTTCTGTTTTTGGCATGGAGTTTTTCGTAAATATTCTTGATATGTGAGTGGATAGTATGTGGACTGATGGAGAGTTTACTGCCCAGTTCCTTATAAGTAAATCCCTGCTCCATTCCTTTTAATATCTCTTTTTCCCGGGCACTAAGAAGAAAATGCTCACTTACCGAATCGTGTTGAAACTCTTGGATAACCGCACGGGCAATTTTGGGACTCATTGGCGCTCCGCCGGCCGCCAAGCCTTGAATTGCCTCCACCAGCTCCCGTGGTGTTGAGCCTTTAAGGATATAGCCGGATGCTCCAGCCTTAAGTGCCGAGAAGACAGTGTCCCGGTTGTCAAAAACCGTATGTACCAAAATATCTAAATCTGGACGAGTAACCGATAGTTCTGCAATAAGCTCGATCCCCGACATTCCAGGAAGACCAATATCCACCAGAAGAAAATTATAGGAAAGTGAGGGGAGTTCGGCAAGGGCATCTTCTGCGGTCATAAAACTTGCGACAACCGTAAAGTCAGGTTCTCCGCGCAGCATAAGCTCTAGATTTTCACGAAGGAGGCTATTGTCTTCAATAATGGCAATTTGTATTTCCATGGTAGCTAGTGGTGTAGAAGGCTTTTCTTCTCAGTTAATTATACTGTTTCCCTGCAATGGAATCTCTATGAAAATATGGGTTTTGTTTTCTGTTTGAATGGTAAATGTCCCTTGAAGTTGTTCTGTTCTGTTTTTCATACTGATAAGCCCTCGTCCTTTTCGTCTGTCTTGAGGAATGCCCTTTCCGTTATCTTGCAAATGGCACTGTAAGATATGCTGGCTTACAAACAGGTCCAGTTTTATGGTGGAAGCCTCAGCATGGCGAATGGTATTTGTTATCCCTTCTTTGATAATTTTAAAGAGATTGAGAGCAAGCAGTACTGAAGGAAGGGGTGGATTGTGGATAATTTTTAAGTTTTTGGAGAAGTGGAGCTGATGCGATTCTGCGATTTGGGCGCAGTATTGATGGATTTCTGCAAATATACTCTCCCAGGTAACCTCTTTTTGGTCGAGAAGGTCCATAAAACTGCGAATCTCGAGGATCGAGTTTCCGCAAAGTTCGGCGATCCTGGCAAGTAATTGATCATTCGCGTTGGTATCTTCTTTATTGATGGGCATTTGAGACAGGAGTTTGATATTTACCAGGTTGCCACCGATACCGTCGTGGAGATCCTGGACCAGTTGCTTTTTCAATTCCTCACTCCTTCGTCGTTCACTCATATCGTGGACTATGGCAATGGTGTGTATCTCTTGGTTAATGTCCACAGGAGAGAGAGAAATCTCAACAACATATTGTTCCCCCCGACGATTGACAATTTCGGTCTCAAGGGAGAGCTTTTCCTGAATGTTTTCATGCCAGGAAATACCCAAAAGCTTGTGGATGTTTTTCCCTTTGGCCATCTCATTGGTTTGGGCAAAATATTGTTCTGCGGATGGATTGAGATAGGAAATATTGCCTTTTTGATTGATTAAAATAATGGCATCACTGGCCGATTCAATAATGGTACGGTAGACTTTTTCCTGATTTTGCAGCTCCTGCCTGTACTCAACAATGGACTGTTTCATTCTTTGAAAGCCATCTGCAGTATCCTGAATTTCACTGAAAATTGAATCAATATGACAGTCAAGTTTGGGTTCTTGTTGCTCGATTGCTTTGGCTTCTGCTTGCAACTCTTTTATGGGTGAAATAATAGAATTTGCAAAACGAAAGGCCAAAAAGGAGGCCAAAAGGGATAAAACAATTGTTGCAAAGAGGTTGTCCGACATATTTTTTCGTATCTCGCCTAAATAATCGTTGTCAGGGATATACATCCCGATTATCCAGTTGAGGCCAGAGGCTGAAAACGGGGTAAACATGGCAACATAATTATTTTCGTTTGCCTTAAAGGGGGTGAAAAGAGGCTTGTCCGGAAGAAGAGATCGGTTTGTATTATCGCTTGTGGTGAGCACTTCTTTCATTGCTGTGTTGATAATGGGATTGTTCAGCTCATTTACTTTAGGCAGACGAAGACTACCATTTTCTTCCTTAATTAGATGCAGGTACAAATCTTTTGAGGCAATCACATCTTGTTTATCATTAAAAATAAATGCCCTTCCTGTTTTTCCAACCCGTAGCCTGGAGATAAAAGAAGAGAGTTCCTTAAGATCAATGTCCACGCCCACAACACCTTTGAGACTTCCATCGCCCCAATACGAAGGGCCACAAACGGTGACTCCGGGTTGTTTGGAGGTGTAAAAAATGTAGGGTTCTGTCCATCCTATGGCACCGGTTTTCACTGCCTGGGTGAACCAGGAACGCTTTCTCGGATCGTAAAGGTCCTCAGGAGTGTTCTTACGGGCGATTTCTTTAAAATTGCTATCTCGCCAAACCAGTGTAACTTCACGTTTTCCTTCTCGTGTGGTAATTATTTTGGTGCGAAAGCCGTTGGTGATTTTTTCTGTGTTGCGGCTGACATAATAAAATGAACCATCGGGAGTTGCGATATAGATACCGGCCAGATGCGTATGGATCAGAAGCTGATCAAAAAAATAGCGTTCAAGGGAGTTGGTGCTGATGGTGGTAGCATTTACCACATTTGCATTGAGAAGCTGTTTAGTAAGGGTTACGGCACTTTTGGCTTTCTCCAGATGATTGTGGGATTGTTCCAGGGTAAAATCAGAGATATTATCCATGATATCCCTGGCATGGCGGGTAAATGTCTTTTCAGAGAGTAAATAAAAAGATGGTGTTAGTAGGAGGTGTGTACCCCATATCAGTGCGATGACCGATAGGATCAGGGTGGCTCTCATGGATAGATTAATACGCATTTATAACCCGCAAAATGAATGGATCTGCTTACTTATTCAGAAGGCAACTCTACTCCGTCTAGCAACTTTTGCCAATATCGGATCCGTTGCGTATTTTTTTGCAGGATAAAAACGAGAGGAGTTGATACAAAAACAAAAAATTATTAAGGAGGTGAAACGTATTATCTCGGGGGTAGACGGATAGTCCTTTCTGTCTTGCCAAATCCTCTCAATTCTGAGTAAACCATACCTTGCAAGAACAACAAATAGCCCTATGGGGTGAAATATGGGGTATGGCGATTATTGCTTCACTTTCCCTTTTGATCAAGGGGGCTATCTTCAAGTGGCAGGCCAAATTTATTTTGTCCCAGAAGATGAATGGCATCATCACTGAGCAGAGAAAGCAGGCTGTTATCCGCGAAATTACAGCGAAAACCTCTGCAGGCAAGTGGTCGATAATGGTAGATTTTGCAACGATATACGCCGTTACGACGTTCTAGAAACATACAACCCTTATCATCGGGGTGGATCATATAAATTTTGTTTTTCCCCTTCTTTTTTTCGATAAGTTCCTCAAGTGGCATTTCTCGCAGCTCTTTAAGGGTCGCATCCACCCCCACATGGCCGCCCATTCGTTTAATAAAGGCGGGTTCATCACCCTGAAGGAGAACTTTTTTGTATTTTTTACAGCACGTTCCACATTGACGACATTCTTGAAAAATGGTGCGTAAGTGTTCGGGGTCAAATTCTTTTGTTTGTTCGTTCATATGGTCCAGTAATCCCTTAACGGGTGTCCAGCTAAAATCTTTTCGGCGCGGGCAACGGACAAAATGCCGGGTCGTTCCATTTTCGTCTGCAAAAGGGCTTCAATGGTACTGAAAAGCGATTGCTCCAGGCTTTCCGGGTTGTATCCTCCTTCAAGGATATAGAGCAATTTATTATTACAGCTTTCTGCAGCGTGACGACGCAAAATATGGGTGATGGTGGCAAACCAGTCAGAGGTAATAGCTGTTGCGCTGATGCTGTCATCTATGTGGGCATCAAACCCGGCCGATACCAGAATAAACTGCGGCATAAACTGTTCAATAACGCCCTGCAGTGTTTTTCCTAAGATTGCAGTGTATTCACTATTGCCAAACTGAGGATGGACCGGAATATTGATGGTGTATCCTTTTCCTTCCTTTTCACCTACTTCTTCTGCTGCTCCGCTAAAGGGAAACAGCCCCTGTTGATGGATTGATAATACAAGCACTTCTTTGTTGTCATAAAAAACTTCCTGGGTACCGTTTGCGTGATGCACGTCAAAATCTACAATAAGAATCCGTTGCAAATCATATCGTTCATGGAGATATTTGGCAGTAAGGGCGATATTATTAAAAATGCAAAATCCCATTCCTCTACCCGGTGTTGCATGGTGCCCAGGAGGTCTGATAAGGGCAAATCCATAATTAAAATCAGCGTCCATAATCCGATCGGCAAGACAAAAACAGCCGCCGGCGGCAAGTCTTGCAGCGGGCAATGAGTCTTCCATAAGATAGGTATCTTTGTCGTAGGAGAAAGGGTCCTCTTTGATGGAGTGTTCCCGTAGCTGCTCTAAATAAAAAGAAGAATGGACAGTCTTTATTTCGGTGTCAGTGGCTTCCCTCGGTGAGATTTGGATATAGCATCCATTGGTCATTTGTTGCTGTAAACGCATATAAAAATGCCGCAACCGGTTTGGGTTTTCCGGTGAGGGTTTAGGTATGGAATGGTGCAGATACCTGTTATCAAAAACAAGACCGAGTTTATTCATAATAAAATTTATAGATTGGCTGTAATGAGTATTCCTGCGCTAACAAACGATAGAGGTGGCCTGTTCGTTTAATAGCCAAATCGTCATAGGTGAGTGATTCAACCAGCTTGAAACCAAGTTTTGAGAGACAGCGTTGCTGGGGAGTGTTGTTGACGTCGGTATACATCTCAACGGACTCCATACCAAGCCGGTCAAAGAGATACATAATTAAAAATTTTTGAATTTCAGTACCATAGCCTTTGCCTCGTTCTTCAGGGATGGCAACTTTTAGGGCCATGGCAACGCTTTTTTTTTCTTTTGATGGTTGCCAGTAATGGGCTGTACCTATGGCTTTGTCGTCCTCTTTTGTTTTTACCAGAAACAATTTTTCGTTTTCTTTCCAGTAGACACCCGATACGATCTGTCTTTGAAGTTGCTCATTGTTGTACCTCTCAGGGGTCAAAAATGAACCACACGATATGTCCGATTTACTCCAATCAACTAAGGTTGTGACATCTTCTTCTTCAACTTTACGCAGCACAAGCCGCCTGGTAAACAGTTTATTTCCGTAGAGACTCATATATTGTTAAACTCTTGATAATGTTCTTTTCATAAAAAGTATGCGAGTTAAGGCGCAGCACCTCCCCGCATACTTCTTGTGTCCTGAGTAGGTGGGATTCTACTACTGCATATTATTTACGGCCTTACTCAACTCCTTGCTGGAATGGGCCAGTTTATTTAATGCCTCAATGGTACCATCAATGGAAAAATTGACCTGCTCCGTGGATTTTTGATTTTCGTGTGAGGAGTCGACGACGGTGGTAAGTCTCGTTTTGACTTCTTGTCCGTTGTCGCTCAGGACCACAGCCTTCTTATCAAGTTCATCAACTGCACTGGAAATATCAACAATACCGGAGGATATTTTATCCATCGCCGTGAGTGCCGTTTGAATGACTTCACTTCCTTCGCTCAGCATCTTCATACCATCCTTCATGGAGGAGATGGTGTCCTGGGATTCGCTTTCAACCTTTTTGACGATGTTGGCAATATCCACCGCTGATTTAGAAGAGTTTTCGGCAAGTTTTCTGATTTCGTCGGCCACCACCGCAAAACCGCGTCCCGCATCACCGGCCCGCGCTGCTTCAATTGCTGCGTTGAAGGCCAGAAGATTGGTTTGTGAGGCTATATCCTTGATAATGTCCACGAATCCACTGATTTTTTCCAGTTGGCTGACCAGGTTAACAACCATGTCGTTGGAAGTACCCATGGATTCGTTGATCGATACCATTTTCTTTTCGGCATCTGCTCCTGCCTTTTTGCCTTGATCGGCTTCTTGGGCGACACCTGTGGCCATATTGCTTGATTTGTCCGTTAATTCAACCATTTCCTTGGCAAATCCCAGCATTGCGTCCACGGTGCTCGAGGATTCATCTAAGGCCTGAACCTCTTTTTCAATAAGGGCGTTCATTGCTTCCATATTACTATTTGCCTCACCCATTTTGGCAAGGGAGTCGGTGACCAGGGTCTCCACTTCATCTGAGGCCTCGTTAATTAAGGCTTCTACTTTGGATTCGGCTGTGACGTCCACTGAATATTCGAGTCCGCCTTTTACATTTCCCTTGGCATCTTTTATGGAAACACTGGTAACTTTTAAAGGAATAGTGGTGCCATTAATTGTACCCGTGGACTGTTCTGTTACCGTTGCATTTTCACCAATCGCCCGTTGAATACCACAGGCCTTTGTTTGGCATAGATCGGTATTAAAGAGATCCCAACATTTTTTCCCCATGGCCTCTTCCACGCTCATACCAACCATCCTGGCCCCTGCTGGGTTGATATAGGTAATATTGAAATCCAGATCAACCGCGTGGATTGGATTGGGGATAACATTCAGGTTCTCAATTTTTTCGTTGGCTGCCTGTTTTTGTGCAGCTTCTTCAGTAATATCGAGAACAAATTCAAGGGCACCTTTGATGTTCCCTTTTGCATCTTTAATGGGAGCACCGGTGTATTTTATGGGGAGGATCATACCCTCTTTAGGTCTGGCGATGGTCTCATCACTAACTACCCGATCTTCCCGCATGGCCCGGTCTACTGCGCATTTTTCAGTTTGGCAGTGGGCAGTTTTGAAAAGCTCGTAGCATTTTTTACCAATGACTTCATCCGGTGTCATACCCACAACTCCGGCTCCTGCGGGATTCATAAAGGTCACATTAAATGAGGTGTCCACTGACATAATGGGTGTGGGAATGGCATTGAGATTATCTATCTTCTCATTTGCCTCCTGCTGTTGCTTTCTCTCTTCGGTTATATCAAGGACGTATTCAAGGGCACCCTTGATATTTCCTTTTGCGTCTTTAATGGGTGAACCGGTGTATTTTATCGGAATAATGACCCCTTCCGAGGGCCTTGCGATGGTTTGCTCGGTAATCACAGCATCCGCTTTCATTGCCTGGGCGCAGGCGCATCTATCCGTTTGACAGTGTGGGGTTTTAAAGAGCTCAAAACACTTTTTACCAACCACTTCATCCGGAGTCATCCCAACCACCGCAGCTCCTGCCGGGTTCATAAATGTCACGGAAAAATCGGTATCAATGGACATAATGGGAGTTGGAATGGTATTGAGATTGTTGATTTTCTCATCAGCAGCCTGTTTTTGGGCAACTTCTTCGGTGGTATCAAGGATATATTCAAGGGCGCCTTTAATGTTTCCTTTGGCGTCCTTGATGGGTGATCCGGTGTATTTAATGGGAACGATAACCCCTTCCGAAGGTCTGGCAATGGTCTGTTCAGTGATCACCGAGTCGCTTTTCATTGCCTGGGCGCAGGCACATTTGTCCGTTTGACAGTGGGGGGTTTTGAAAAGATCAAAACATTTTTTACCAATCACCTCATCCGGCGTCATTCCAGCCACCGCAGCTCCTGCCGGGTTCATAAATGTTACGGAAAATGCCGTATCAATGGACATAATGGGTGTTGGAATGGTGTTGAGGTTGTTGATTTTCTCATCAGCGGCCTGTTTTTGGGCAACTTCTTCGGTGGTATCAAGGATATATTCAAGGGCGCCTTTAATATTTCCCTTGGCATCTTTGATGGGCGCACCGGTGTACTTAATGGGGACGATGACCCCTTCTGAAGGTCTGGCAATGGTCTGTTCAGTTACCACTGAGTCAGTTTTCATCGCCTGGGCGCAGGCACATTTGTTCGTTTGGCAATGTGGTGTTTTAAAGAGATCAAAACATTTTTTACCAACCACCTCATCCGGCGTCATACCAGCGACCGCAGCCCCAGCCGGGTTCATAAATGTTACGGAAAAATCCGTATCAATGGACATAATGGGTGTTGGAATGGTGTTGAGGTTGTTAATTTTTTCGTCTGCTGCCTGTTTTTGTGCAGCTTCATCTGTAATATCAAGAATATACTCCAGAGCGCCTTTGATATTTCCTTTGGCATCTTTGATGGGCGCACCAGTATATTTAATGGGAACGATGATACCATCATTGGGCCTTGCAATGGTGGTTTCGGTGATTATCGAATCGGTTTTCATGGCTCTTGCGCAGGCACATCTTTCCGTTTTACAGTGTGGTGTCTTAAAGAGATCGTAACATTTAAGGCCTATAACCTCGTCGACAGTTTTACCAGCAACTGCTGCTCCCGCCGGGTTCATAAACGTGATGCTAAACTTATCATCAATTTCCATTATCGGTGTGGGAATCACATTGAGGTCGGTCTGGAGTTGTTGCAGTTTCGTTTGCAGCTCTTTTTCCTTGCTGATATCGTCTAAACAAACCAATGTCCCCTGTCCCTGGATGGGAGTTGCTTGGGATCGATACCACCGTAATGTGTTGTCACCAGCCGTGTAGAGTATTTCGCCGTAGGCCTTCTTTTTGAGTCGTTTTGATTTGACCACCGGGCAATTTTTAGTTCCACAGAGTTGTGAAGGACAGGCTTCCTCACAGGTGAGTTTATTGAGTAGCTTCGTTTTTGTGAGCTTAAATTCCTTCAAAAAGGCCTCATTGGCCCAAGTAATCACCATGTCATCGTTTACCAGATAACTTGGAGCATCCAATGATTCGAGTGCAGAGCTGTCAAATTCTGTTGCTGTTGTTGCCATGTTACCCCTCCTTGTCAATCTCAATTGATGCACTAACGTCATGATCACTATTTCCCAACCTGCTTGTATCCCCTTGTACAAGCTGTAAGTGGTTGTTGATCAGGTTAGCAATATTTATCACTAGTACGTGTTCCGTAATGCCTTCTTCTCCTGCAAATTCGATTAAATGGTTAAGAGTGTCTTCGCGACCATCAAATTGTGGGTTAAGGGAGGGTGTTTCATGGAACTCCTCCTGTTTGAAAATGGTAATGATCGAATCAACTTGCAGTGCTACAAGGTGCCCGTTATTTCGACAAATAATAAGTCTTGAGTTCTGCTCAACGGATTGGGATTTTGTAAAATTATAAAAAGTCCGTAGATTGACCACCGGAAGAATTTGGCCGCGCAGATTTAAGATTTGGGCGTCAAATCCCTGGGCACCGGGGAGGGAGAAAATTTTATCTTGTTCAATGATTTCCTGTACATCCTTTAGTTCGATGGCGAATTTTTTCTCGATAGAAAAGATGAGATAGCAGTTTTCTGTTATCAGATGTCTCGACTCGGCAATTCGAATTTCAAGTTGTTCCTGATCTTCACTCTTCATGCGAGCCATTGATTCCAAAAGGTTTTTTTGGGAGCTGACAAGGCTGATCACATCAAGAAGTAAAATATTTCTGCCGGGTTGTGGTTCATATACGCCTGTTACTGAATCGTCTTGTTGGGGAGTGGGGAGGATTTTTTCATTACAGACTGTGAGAATTTCGTGGATTGCATCAATTATTATTCCAAAATTCAGGGTATCTGTGGTCAATACCAGAATGCGGTTGGACTCTTTGGGCTCTCTTTGGGAGTACTCATGGAGTAGGCTGCCGGCATCCATAACCGGGATAGTGTGACCCCGCAGTTGCAGTGCCCCTTCCAGGTGGCCGGTTTTGAATGTGTCATCTATATTGCTTAAAAAAGTGAGTTCGCGGGTGAACTCCACAGGAATACCATACTCAGTGTCTTGAGAGGAAAAGATAACATAGCGGGAGTAGGTACGAGTTTCATTTTCCACGCTGCTAAGACCAGCTTCCTCATTTTCAATGGCAAGTAAGGTGTCTTCGGGAAAGAGCTTATCTAGATTCAGCACTTCAAGGGTTCGTCGCTCATTTTTCAGCGTAATTAGAGAAGAAATAACAGACGCTTTTGATTGCAGGGCGGGTTGGATGGGGGTGAGAAAGGATTCATCCACCCGCAGTACTTCCTGGATATCTTCAAAAAGCAGGCCAAATGTTTGCCCGCAAAGGTTGACCACGGCAATTTTTGCATCTTTTTGATACTCTGCTGATTGAGATATCCCCAGTCGTTTCTTCATATTCAAAATAGGGATGACCTGGTCACGCAGATGCATAATGCCTTCAAGGAAGGAAACACTGGCAGGAAGTGGTTGAATCTTCTCTGCAATGGTTGTGGCTTCCGAAACACTATTTGCCGCAATGGCGATTTCCAGCCCCTGGTCTCGGTCTAGAATAAACGAAGCAAAAAGTTGTTCCGCCATGATTCCCGTCCTTTTATTGCGTAAAAAAATAAATTTAACTCATTTCTGTAACACCTGGTGAAAGTGTATCATTTGCTATTTGCTAAATTCAAATTAAAATCACTGATTTTTTTTTCAATAAATCAAGATGATATAGTAAATTCTTTTGTTTTCAGCTCCTTTTACAAGAAAAGAGATACATTGTAGGGTGCATTATTTTTTTTACCGCATAATGAAATGAAAAGAATAGATGGGAATATCGGAACTGACCCAAGAAAGGAAAACCCTATGCACGGCAGGGGAATCCCCTATGTTGAAAAGGCGCCATTTTCCCTGACAACATCCAAAAAAAAAGACCACAGAAGTACAACAAGGGGAAAATAAAGAACATGGTGCCTATTGCTTCGTGTAGGTTTATAGTGTTTGCCATGAATCGACAGATATTAACAATACTGTTTCTTTCCGTTTTTATCGCTCTTCTTGGGATCGGTATCATTGTTCCGGTGATGCCGGATTTTGCCACACGACTCGGGGCCAGTGGTACGGCTCTTGGATTGATAATCGCCGCCTTTTCCCTTACCCGTGGGTTCTTCCAACCGGTGGTGGGAGCTCTTTCAGACCACTGGGGACGTAAGGGATTTCTCGTTGCAGGACTCTTTGTCTACGCCTTGGTTGGGTTGCTTATTCCAAAAGCCGTTTCGGTAAATAACCTAATACTCATTCGCTCATTCCACGGTTTTGGCTCGGCAATGATCGTGCCGGTGGCAATGGCATACGTCAGCGAACTGGCACCAACGGGGCACGAAGGCCGCTATATGGGGCTGCTCAATATAGCCATCTTTACTGGTATCGGAAGCGGTCCAATGCTGGGTGGTTTTTTTGCTGATCTTTGGGGAATGGCCTCGGCCTTTTACGTTATGTCTGCTCTTAGCTTTGGCGCCTTTGTTCTGGTGTTATTACGTATGCCGCTGATGGCTGACAAAGTACAGCAAAATAGATCCAGGACCGGTATCTTCGCGGGAATGATAAAGGTTTTTAGCAGGCAGCGTGCCAATGGAATTCTTTTGACTCGAATGGCGACGATGATCATTATGGTGCCGACAATGGCCTTTTTACCACTCTTGATGCATCAACGGTTTACTTCCTCAGGTACTATGATAGGCATGGTGATAGCGGGCCGTACCTTGACCAATGCTATACTCCAAACACCATTTGGCCGGATGGCTGATCGGCGCGATAAAATCGCATTGTTGATTCTCGGGTGTTTGATTATTAGCACGACGATTATACTCGTTCCCCTGGCAAAGGATTTCAAACAGTTTTTGATACTGTTTGTTGTCATTGGCGCGGGGGAAGCACTGATCTGGCCAACCCTTGGTGCCCTGGCCACAGAGGAGGGGCGACTGTTTGGTCATGGCACCATAATGGGGGTGTACAATCTTGCGATGAGCGTCGGCATTTTTATCGGTTCACTTGCTGCCGGGTGGGTTATGGATCATATCAGTCTGGAGTGGTCATTTTACTCGGCTGGAATTCTGGTTATGAGTTTAAGCCTTGTTGGTACAGCGATGATTCGTTTGGCACCTGACCACCACGATTGACTTTTTGGAAGAAGCTATTCTAAAAATGCACAAATAGAATCCGTATCACTTCGTTCTGTACGATATGCATTTGCAGGAGAATCCATATCCGGATATCCAAGGGAAAGCCCTAGGATTAAGCGTTTTGTATCAGGAATACCGAGGTGTTCTTTAACTTCTTTTGCATAATCTGTTACAAATGCTTGGGGAACAGTGGCAAATCCCATTGCGTTGGCGGCAAGCATTAGACTTTGGGCAAAGAGTCCCATATCAAAAAGAGACCATTGACTTAGCGTTGCATCCTGGAAGAGGTATATGGCATGGGGTGCGTGGTAAAAGTTGAAATTGGCCTTTTTGGCCTTAATGACCATCTCCGGATCTCGCAGATCAATGCCAGTAAGTTCTTTTCGTTTATTCATCAGATAGTTAATTCGCTCCTGTTCTGCATCCGGCCACGATGTGGGAGCGGCAAGATCAGGGGTAGGTACTGTCTTGGCATCTAAGAGCTCGCAAAGGAGTTTAGAGAGCGATTCCTTTTTCTTCCCGGATACGACAACTGCTTCCCATGGTTGGGTGTTTTTGTATGATGGGCTCCATTGGGCTATCTCAATGAGTTTTTTAATATCCTTTTGGGGAATGGCGTCGGCGGTAAATTTACGAATACTTCTTCTTGATTGAATACATTCGATGGTTTCCATGGCTCCTCGTCAGTTGATATGTTGGTAGTATAAAGCTGAGTTGAGCAGCTTGTCTGCTCAAACGAAACTTATGCCCTGGCGGTATATAATGAGATATAGTTCCAACCTTAAGCTGTATTTGTGATCTTGCAAGTCATGGGGGAAAAAAAGTGCTTACTGCCTGGCAAGTAGGGAGGTTAGTGGCTTTCTTTAGCGATGTCACGGTGAAAGCAGTGAACGGTAGGCTGTTGCGTTTTGAAAAACGTTGTTAACGCCTCGGTCACTGCCACTGACCGATGGTGGCCTCCGGTACAACCAATGCCAACCCGTAATGTATCTTTCCCGGTTTGTTGAAACAGAGAAAGGTAATAACTGATGGTTTGCTTGAGTTGATCCAGGCAGCGACCACCTTCTTCATTTCGCAGTACGAAATCTGCAATACATTGCTCAGTGCCGTTGTGGGAACGTAACTTGGGTATATGAAAAGGGTTTTGCAGAAAACGTACATCAAAGAGCAGATTGACATCCTGCGGAGAACCATATTTATAGCCAAAGGAAAACAGTGTAACAACTGGAGGTGTTGTATTTGGGTTCATGGATCGTTTTCCATTAATTCTTCCTGGGTAAACAGGACAGAGACATTGCAATTATCCATTTGATTGAGTTTAATAAAATTCTCAATATTGCTAATGCCGTTTCCATGGTTTGCATCAATAATAACCACTATGGAAACGATATAAGCGCCAAACTGTATAACCTCTTCCATTGCCCGGATAAGTTGGCTGCCACTTGCCACCACATCACCCACCAAAGCAACACGGTCTCCGGCTTTAATTCTGGACTCAATCCATTTCGGTTCGCTTAAATTTCCTTCTTTGCGCATGGAGTCCCGGATATAAAACACTCCTATTTCTTTTAAAAACGCAGCACGGCAGAGGACAGAGGCAATGGGGTGTCCTGGACCGCCAAGGGCGCATATAGTAAGGTCTTTTATCTCGTTGTAAACCAGCTCGCCAGCGAGTTTTACTCCCTGGTGTTTTAAAGAAATTTGGAAAAAGTCAAAATAGTTGGTAACAATACCTGAGGGTGTGCGGTAATGGCCTTCTGTATTGTATGCCCGCTCACGAATCAATTTTTTGAGTTCTGTTCTATGGTTATTCATCAAGAGCTCTCCCTATGTAGCTATGGTACACAGGAATGAATCATATCCACCACGGAAATGCCAGAAGAAAGTTGATTTCTTATGCTATAGCCGAATGCGGAGGTCCAGTTAACCAGGCAGGAGTAAAGAAAAAATATGAATCTGTTACGTGCCATGCAGATGGGGTTGCTCGCCGTAAGGGTGCATATGTTTATGGCTATGTATCTGTTTTTCTGAGCAGAGAACCAACCGTTTGTCGCTAATGGTGTACAGTTGTTGGCAGGTGGACGCAAGGAAATCCAGATCGTGGGAAATAATAATATGGGCCTGATTAAGCTCCTGGAGGATGGTGATTAATCGCTCCCTGGTTTGAGGGTCAAGGTTGTTGCTCGGCTCGTCCAAAAGGAGGAGTTTGGGCTGCATGGACAGAATAGTTGCCAGAGCCACCAGTTTTTTTTCGCCACCTGAAAGTTTGTGGGTAATGCGGTCTTCAAATCCATGTAAGCCTAGTTTGAGAAGTGTTTGCCTCGATATTTCAAGTGCTTTGTCCGGTTCAAGACCCATATTGAGTGGGCCAAAGGCTACATCTTCAAGAACTGTTGGCGAGAAAAGTTGATCATCTGAATCTTGAAAAAGAAACCCCACTTTTTGTCGTAGCCATTGGAACTCTTTTTTGCTCTGTATGGTTTTGCCCTCCACTATAATCTTGCCTGTGGTAGCAGGCAAAATTCCCATTATTACCTGGAAAAGGGTGGTTTTCCCGCAACCGTTGGGGCCAATAAGCCCCAATCGTTGCTTGTCCATGGAAAAGTTGACATGTTCCAAAAGGGGAGAGGAGTGCTTGGTATAAGAGAAACTTATATCGCAAAGGCTAAGTAACTGTTTAGTGCTTGCCATAATAACCTGGTTTACCACAAGAAGGGAGAGTGGGAGAATATGAGTAACAGGAGGGAGACAGTGAGCAAAACCATAAGGAGTAAATAGTCTGTACTGTCAGGTTGCCTGGGATGTAAACAAAGAAATTTCCCTGAAAAACCACGAAGAAGCATGGCCTGATGAACCCGCTCGGCTCTATTCCAGCTTTTAACAAGGGTCATGGCGAAGAGATAGCTATACGTACGGTAGGTATGGATGTTGTTTTGCGGGATAAAACCCCTTAAAATTGCCGCTCGATGCAAGCGTTCATATTCTTGTTCGATAATAAAAAGTTGCCTATAGGAAAAGAGAAAAAGAAAACAGAGTTTTTTGGGTATTCCCAGTTGTTCCATGCTGTGCCCAAGGCTGGTTGGCTCTATTGTGGCTATTAATGCCAGAAAACAGAACAGGATTCCGTTCGTTTTCAGTGTAATAAGGCTTGCAAGGAGAAGCCCGTCGCAACCATTTTCGCTATAGGTCAACGGAAGTGAAAGAAAGAGAAAAATGTTAAATACATTGACCAGTAGCATTCGTTTGCAGATACGTTTTGGGTCTGGTCCCGCTAAAGAGAGAAGAATGATGCCGACAATACAGCCGGCAATGGCTATTTCAATTTTTGTGCTAAGGGCAAGAACTAAGGAAAGGCTAAAAGCGGCAATGAGTTTTATCCTGCTGTCGCGCCTGTGTAGGATGCTGGTGCTCGAGCGAAAGGCTGTTGCTATTTTCATCTCCTTTTGCCTATAAAGCTACCCATGCTTTTGCACAAGTGAAGGGAAATGGTGTTCAATGGAGATGTTTGCCGGTGGAACTCATGGAGAGGCTGGTATTTCGAATACCGCGTAATGCTTGCAAACTGTCGGCCAGCTGTTGCACTTCTCCAGCTTTTCCTCTGACAATGATTACCTCCAGACAGTTGTCATGATCCATGTGAATATGGGTCGTGGAGACGATGTGGTGATGGTAGTTGTGTTGCAGTTCCGTGACTCTCTCCTGCAACTGGGACTGGTGATGGTCGTAGACCAGGGAGATAACTCCCATGACATCCTTATCCGCCGCCCATTCTTTTTCAACTGTGCGATGGCGAATAAGATCGCGAATAGCCTCTGAACGGTTTTGATACTGACGATCTTTGATAAAGGTATCAAAATCCTCGACTAACGACTCTTCCATGGAAACGGTAAAACGTTTAAGCATATGTAACACCCATATTTTTTGTGTTACAGTAACATAAAACTGTTACAAAGGTCAACGTTCCTAAAGGCGCTTTATTGCTTAAGGTGCAGTCTTTTATTTGAAAGTATTCACAGAGCATAAGAGGAATAGGGTGAAATATACAATTGAAGCAATTGGTGTGGTGCATTCCTGTTTTCGTGAAAAATTTGGAATTCCAAGACAACCCGGACTGGTAAGAAGTGCCAGGGGGGCAATTGAAATGTTTGCCCCTTATGACCGTGAGGAGATGTACGCAAAGCTTGATCAATTTTCTCATATATGGATCCAATTCCAGTTTCATAAAGCTGTGGAGGAAGGGTGGCGTCCCACTGTGCGTCCTCCCTGGCTTGGCGGGCAGAAACGGGTGGGGCTCTTTGCAAGCCGCACTCCCCATCGACCGAATTCCCTCGGCATGTCCGCCGTCCGCTACCATGGTTTGCGCCGGGAGAAGGGGAAAGTGTATTTGGAGATTAGTGGAATGGATCTCTTGCATGGAACACCGGTATTTGATATCAAACCTTACGTTCCCTATAGTGATATGCTTACGGCGGCAAGCAGCGGTTTTGTGCATTTTGCGGAGCAGCCGATAGAGGTCTTTTTTGTAGATGAGGCCAAAGAAGAATGTCTCCGATATAGACAAAGCACAGGAAGAAATTTGCAGCTTTTAATTGAGGAAGTTCTGGCGCAAGATCCCAGGCCTGCCAGTCAACGCCAAAAGGAGCGGGAGTATGGCATGCTCCTTTGGGATATGAACGTCCGCTGGCTGGCTAAAGGACAACGGTTCACGGTTGTATCTATTCATCGTCCATGAGGGTATCAAGGAGTGAATCTAACTCTTCTCGTTTGAAATCAAGGGGATTCTCTGCAAGCTGGAGTTTTGCATTGTTTTCTCCCTCTTCAAAAAAAGCCTGCTCAGTTTCTTCTTCCTCATTGGTATCATCTGTCTCTTTGAGACAGGTGGGCTCTTCGACAATATTCCATTCACTTAGGCAGTCCATTACAATGTCGTGTACACGTTCTTTCTGCTCAGAATCAATCTGGTGGCACAGTTCATTGACGAAGATTTTAAAGGATTCCTGCACGCCCATTTTCAGGCTGTAGATCCTGCTATTTTTGACCACAAAGGTGTTTGGGAAGCTTCCATCAGATTGAAAAGCTCCAAGTATGGTAGAAACCATCTCCGAAGAAAGCTCCAACTCAATGCGGTCCAATATACCATTGAATGCGCCAATGTAATTTTCAATGACCAGTCGCGAATCGCTCTTTAGATCAAGGCCAACGGGGAGTTTTTCCAGCTTAGTCATGAAAAACTCCATCAACTCGAGGGGGATTAGCTTTCCATGTTGAGGGGCAATTATTTGTGTGTTCGGAGCCTTTTTCCTAAAATCCTCCATCGCCTTTTTTAAAGCCAGGGTGGTTGGCATATAGATTTCGTGGAAGATACGCATTCCTGCCCAATATTCCTCATCTGCGTACAGATCCGGAGTAGAAGTGAGTCCACCGAAAAGATCACCTGTAAAGAGGACTTTTCGTTCCTCGTCATAAAGGGCGCATGCTCCCCGAAAGTGGGCAAACGGTGTAGGAATAAATCGTAATTGGTGTCCGGTTTTTGTTTTAATGCGTCCGGTCTTAAAGTTTTCAGTAGGAATAAACTGTCCCTCTTTTAGTCCATAATAGCGTACCAGACGCCAGGTGTCTTCTGAGGTGATAATTTGGAGTTTAGGGAAATGGCGCTGAAAGTAGACAGTATTGCTACAGACGTCAGGGTCCTGGTGATTGAGGTAGACCAGATCTAAGTGATAATCTGCTCCAAGTACCTGCTCAATTTTTTCTGAAATAGTATTAAAATCAGGGCGTGGACCAGGATCAATAAGTAAGTTGAACTGCTTCCCGTTTCCTCTGAAAACCCGCAAAAACACATTGCTTTCGAAGTCTTTTTCAGTTCTATTGCCCACCCAATAAATGTCTTTAGCTATCTCAACAGGTCCACTATAATCAGGTTGTTCTATTGTCATTGAAGGCCTCAATATGGTTGATGGTGTTCATATCATATATGGGTCATTTTGCAAAAACTGCATATACATGGTTGTAGCGACCGTCACACTACTTTTTTCAGTACCACCTTGAGTGGTACACGTTTCGTGCGAGCAGACAAACCGCTCAACTCAGCTTTATTTGACGTGTTTTCGTTGATTTACCATTCAGGCTCATTGTTTGTCCAGTACCACATCATAAAAGTTCGGGGTTTTCACTTGCTTTTTTGAAGTTTTGGAGTTTGCAATGGACCCGGCCACCAAGGTCGTATGCGTTGGTAACAGAATTAAATGTAAGGCCATTTCCCCGTAAATCAATTTTTTCGCCTAATACCTGCGTTTTCCCTGGTGAATGGGCAATTTTTGTTATGTCATTATAGATAAGCAGGTCGGTATAGAGTTCAAATTGATCTTTTGGCTTCATAACAACAACTTCGTCGATGAGGGTCAAAACGGATACCGGTTGATCAAAAATACCGTGCCTTGCGGTAATAAAGGTTTGCTCTCCATTGTTGCCTATGACAACGGCATCGACTTCATCCATCATAAATTCATCTTTTTTCTTTCCGGTGTAGGCACGATCAGCTACGATTTCAAGGGTCGTCTTTCCCTCTTCACTCTGGGTAATGCGCACTTTTGCAAGGTCAAAATTATGGTTATCAAGTGTTCTGTTGGCAAGTGTTGAATCATATCCCCCGCGAGGGGTAAGGAACCTGGAAAGGGGAACGCTCCACAAGGGATACAGGAGAAAGAGCACAAGTGGAATCAGCCAAATAAGGTTTCTACGGGAAATCATCGGTTCATATAGTGTTGGAGAAGCTTTTTGTGGACTTCTTTGGCGCTAAGAATAAGATCGCATACTTCTCTTACTGCCCCATGTCCTCCGCTTTTTTGAGTAACATAATGCACCATTTCCTGTACTTCAGGTACTGCATTGGCCGGGGCCGCTGCAAGACCTACTCGTTTAAGCAGGACCAGATCAAGCCAATCATCACCCATATAGGCAATTTCAAAGGGTTTCAGGCCTGTTTTTTGGCAGATCTCTTTATAGGCTTCAAGCTTGTTGCTTATTCCCTGGTAGACATGGTGAATCTTTAAATCTTCACTTCTGCGCGTCAGGGCCGCAGAGCTTCTGGCGGTGATGATGCCAACTTCGACACCGCTATCCTGTAAAATGCGTAAGCCAAACCCGTCCTGGGTGTTAAATGACTTCGACTCATGCCCTTCGTGGGAATAGATAAGGTTGCCATCGGTTAAAACACCATCCACGTCAAGGAGCAATAATTTGATGGCCTTTGCTTTTGGGAGTGCTTTTTGCCAACTATCGCTGTGACTTTCCAAGTTTGCCTTTTCGCGGGCCATCCTGCGGTATCCTTCACGAACTTCGCAGTCCGACGGATAGGCACCGGGCTTTGTTGGAGAACATGGGCCTTCGTTCATGTCAGTGCGTAATGCAAGCGAAGAAGTTGCTGGAGTAATGCTTCAATCTCATTCAAGGGGATAGAGTTTGGGCCATCACAGAGCGCGTTGTCCGGATCAGGATGAACTTCCATAAAGAGCCCATCAATGCCAGCACCGACCGCAGCCCTTGCCAAAGGAGCGATAAATTCCCTTTGGCCGCCTGATGATCCGCCACTTCCACCGGGGAGCTGCACAGAATGGGTGGCATCGTATATTACCGGGCAGCCAAAACCACGCATCACCGGTAGGGATCGCATATCAACCACCAGATTATTGTAGCCAAAACTTGCACCACGCTCAACCAGCATTGTTTTGCTGCCACCAACACTTTTTATTTTGTTTACGCCATTTACCATATCCCAGGGAGAAACAAATTGCCCTTTTTTAAGATTTATGGGTTTGCCGGTTCTTGCGGCTGCCACCAATAAATCGGTCTGTCTGCATAAAAAAGCCGGAATTTGGAGGATATCGAGCACTTCAGCTGCTGCATCCACCTGGCTTACATCGTGGATGTCTGAAATTATTGGGACCTGTACCTCGTCACGAATCGCAGCCAATATTTCAAGTCCTTCTTCAAGACCTGGGCCTCGGTAAGATGCAAGAGAGGTGCGGTTGGCTTTGTCAAAAGATGCTTTGAAGACGTAAGAGATGTGTAAGCGATGACAGATCCGGGCCATGGTGGTGGCCACTTCTTTTGCCAAATCATATGATTCAAGAGCGCAGGGACCAGCGATAAGGAGTAGAGGATTTCCCGGGCCAACTTGAATGTCACTACCCTTTGGGGTGGCGATTGCTACATCCATGGGTAATTATCCCTTATGTTTGATTGCTGCAGCTATAAAATCACGAAAGAGGGGGTGCGGCTTCATCGGTTTCGACTTGAATTCGGGGTGAAACTGACAACCAAGAAACCATGGGTGGTCTGCAATTTCCACTATTTCAACAAGGTTGTTGTCCGGAGATGTTCCAGATATAAGTAGGCCTTTTTCCTCCAAGCGAGCACGATAATCGTTGTTGAATTCATAACGATGTCGATGTCTCTCAGAGATCTCCTCTTTCTTGTATGCTGCTTTGGCAAAACTATTTTCTTGTAAAACACACGGATAAGCGCCAAGACGTAAGGTGCCGCCCAAATCAGAACTTTCATCACGAATTTGGGTTTGTTGCGTACGGTAATCAAACCATTCTTTGATGAGGTAGATAACAGGATTGTCCGTTTTATCAACTAATTCAGTTGAGTGTGCATCGGTGATACCAAGAACATTCCGGGTATACTCCACCACGGCCAGCTGCATTCCAAGACAGATACCAAAGAAGGGGATCTTTTTTTCGCGGGCATAGGTGATGGCATTGATCTTTCCTTCCACGCCGCGGCGTCCAAAACCGCCGGGAACGAGTACTCCGTGACAACCCTCTAAGAGTTCAGCCGGTTCTTTGGTCTCAAGATCTTCAGCGCTGATATACATCAGCTCTACTTTGACATCATTGCCAAGGCCACCGTGAATAAGGGCTTCATGGAGGCTTTTATATGATTCAGTGAGATCGACATACTTTCCAGTGATGGCGATCTGGATGGTGTCTTTGGGGTTTTTGATTTTGCGAACCAGCTCTTCCCAAGGTTTTATGTTGGGCTTGGCGGTCCACATGTTCAGGAGCTCCAGGATTTTTGTGTCCAATCCTTCTTCATGGAGGTAGAGGGGAACTTCGTAAATACTTTCCACATCAATGGCCGTTATTACTGCGTCCGTTGGAACATTGCAGAAGAGGCTCATCTTCTTCTTTAAGCCACTGTCAATGGGTACTTCCGTACGGCAAACAAGAATGTCGGGCTGAATACCGTCAGCTCGTAGTTCGCGAACTGAATGTTGGGTGGGCTTTGTTTTTACCTCGCCCGCCGCTTTGATATACGGAACCAGGGTAAGATGGATAAAAAGAGAATGTTCACGGCCAAGGTCGATGCGTAACTGGCGAATGGCTTCAACGAAAGGTAATCCTTCGATATCACCTATGGTGCCACCAATTTCAATGATGGCCACATCAACGGTACCTTCAAGTTGCAGGACCGCAGCTTTGATTTCGTCGGTGATATGGGGAATTACCTGAACGGTACCCCCAAGATACTCTCCCCGTCGTTCTTTGTTGATGACCGAATAGTAAATGCGCCCGGATGTGTAGTTGTTTTTTTGGGTCATTGTGGCGTTGGTGTAACGCTCATAATGTCCCATATCAAGATCCGTCTCAGCGCCGTCATCGGTGACGTATACTTCCCCATGTTGAAAGGGATTCATGGTCCCCGGATCCACATTGATGTAGGGATCAAGTTTTTGAAAGGTAACGGTGAGGCCCCGTGCTTCAAGGAGCGCGCCTATGGCTGCCGCCGCTAGTCCCTTACCAAGAGAGGAGAGGACGCCGCCAGTAACAAAAATAAATTTGGTCCGTTTGGTTGCTTTTGAATTTTCCATGGAAATACTATAGCTCTTCAAAGCAGATATTTAAACCAAAAAAGGAGCTGGATCATCGTCTTTTTTCTTGTGTTTTGAAACAAGAGCGCATACTGCTTTAATTGTAAGAATAATTCTTAAGTATAGGTGATGTGATGAAGCGTATGACAAAAACTGCAAAGCTTGTTTTTGCTCTGGTTGTGTTGCTATTGAGTTACGGGAGTGAAATTATGGCGGAAGAACGAAAAGCTATTTTTGGTGGAGGTTGCTTTTGGTGCATGGAACTCCCTTTTGAACAGCTCAGTGGGGTTATAGATGTTCGGGCTGGTTATTGTGGGGGAAGTAGTGAGGATGCACGCTACGATTTGGTGAGCAGCGGAAAGACTGGTCATTATGAGGCTGTGGAGGTGATTTATGATCCGGAGAAGGTCAGTTTTGGCGAACTTGTGGAAGTGTTTTGGCGTCAAATTAATCCCACCGATGCTGGCGGACAGTTCGCCGATAGGGGCAGTCAATATAAGACTGCAATTTTTTACTCAAATGAGCTGGAAAAACAAGTGGCAGAACAGTCTAAACAGCGTTTGCAACAATCCGGTATCTTTGATAAGCCCATTGTGACAAAACTCTTGCCTGTTCAACCTTTTTATCCGGCAGAGGAATATCATCAAGATTATGCAAAGAAAAATTTGGCACATTTTCTGGCATATAAGAAGGGGTCCGGACGAAAAGATTTTGTTGAACGTGTCTGGCCACAAAAAAGTGCTCAACAATCAGGTAAATATCATAGACCAAACGAGAAAGAGTTGCGGGCTCGTTTAACTCCCTTGCAATATAAGGTGACGCAAAAACAGGGGACGGAGCCACCGTTTAAAAACGAATATTGGGCAAATACGGCTGAGGGAATTTATGTGGATAGAATTTCCGGTGAACCCCTTTTTAGCTCAAAGGATAAATTTAAGTCTGGAACGGGGTGGCCTAGTTTTGTCCGGGTACTTGAAGAAGAAAACGTTTTGGAAAAGGAAGATAGAGGCTTTTTTTCTGTGCGAACAGAGGTCAGAAGTAAACACGCAGATTCCCATTTAGGACATGTTTTTGATGATGGGCCTGCCCCCACAGGGCTGCGATATTGTATTAATTCTGCCGCATTGCGCTTCGTGCCAAAGGGAAAGCTTGAGGAGGAAGGCTACGGGGAATACGCTGAACTTTTTCGTTAACGTAGGAACAAAGACCCGTTTGTATTTATTTTAGAAACCTTCGGACAAAAAAGAAAACCATTCAGCCCTTTTAAGAGAGGGCTGAATGGGGGGACAATTACGCTTGGAGGCGAGGGCGTTGTTGCTGCTGACGCCGTCTCTGTTCTATTTCTTGTTGTGACTGGATATCACGGATTTCCGGTTTTTCAGAATCTAAAGCTGAGTTGAGCAGCTTGCCTGCTCGTACGAAACTTATGCCCTGGCGGTATAAAAAAATAGATGGCTTAAAAAAACAGTACCAATCATCGTAACGGCCAGCACTGTGTCTTGCGTTGTAGGGCCGATGGCCAAAAAATTTGGCCACCGAGGAGATGATGTGACAGCCGGAAATTAATCCAACAAAAGCTGCGAAAAAAGTAAGCGGTTCCATGTGTTATCCCTCGCTTCTGTTTAATTGATTAAGAGTTTTTCCATACGAGCAGACGAGCTGCTCGACCCAGCTTTAGCCGGCAATACGTGAACAATTCAGGTCGAAAACAGGGACCTGTACCTGATCCTCATTTGCGCGGATACTCTCTTGGTCAGGCTTGGTAAGGACGTAGCGAATTCCGGCATCGTCACTGCTTAGACGAGCAATAATTGTTTCTTGATCCCCAACTTCCATAATATGGGTGGTTTTTACGCCCAATGATTCTGCTTGTCTGCAAAAAGTGGTATTGCTTGTGGTCGCTCTTTCTTGGAATCGTTGGCTTTCTCGTTCCTGGCGGTCGCCACTAAACTGGAGAGGCGTTGCAGTTACGTCAAGGGCGATGACTTCACAGTCCAGTCGCTGCGCCATTTTTAATGCGTAGTCAGTAACTTGCGCTATATAGCTTCCGTCCTGTACCATAAGGATTTTGCTAATTGCGTTCTTTTGTGCCATCATCCGGCCTAAAGCTGCTGTGGCTGCGGTTTGATTTCCTGCGGCCATTTCACCAACGGCTTGCTCTTTGATTTTTTTGACCTTTACGTCTTTTCCTTTCTTGTTGCCTGATTTCATCCAGTCGATAAGTCCCATGATCTCCTCCTTGGGGTGTTAGAACTTGATTTACTACCGCTTAGCGTTTCTGTTTGTCACTTATGTTGCATGGGGTGTGCCATTTTAAAAAATAAATTTATTATCATTAAATATCAGTATGATATGTCTTTATTGCCTTCTGGTGTTGCTGGAAAAAGCAGAGGGGTCTTCAGTTATTGTTGCGACTTGTAACGGTGGCAACTGTATGGGGGAGGAGAGAAACGAGGGGTAATGTAATTTTGTTATGCTAACACGATGAAATGATATGGTAAATTGTTTCATTAAAATTGGACTTATCAAAAAGTGTTGCGTATTGACACTGTGTGATAATGTTCAACACCCGGGGTGCAACAGGAAGTGATCTTATGATTTAGTTTCAGCAAGTAGGTGGGGAAAGGTATCCTGGATATGATCAGCCAAAACAATGTCAATCTGCTGATGGATTTCTGCAGGCAGGGCAGATACGTCCTCGCTATTTTGCTGTGGCAGGACAACTTTACGACAACCGCTTGTAATTGCAGCAAGAACTTTTTCTCGAATTCCACCAACAGGGAGAATATGACCGGACAGGGTCATTTCCCCGGTGATGGAAACATTGCGAAATACGGGTTTCTGGGTGAGGAGCGAGACTAAGGCCAAGGTTATGGAAACACCAGCCGATGGGCCATCTTTTGAGACGGCTGCGGCGGGAAGGTGGATATGGATGTCTTTTTTATCGAAGAAATCTTCAGCAATACCAAGCTCCTTTGCATTACTTCTAATGTAGCTCAATGCCGTTTGGGCAGATTCGCGCAGCACTTCTCCAAGGGAACCGGTGAGGATAAGATTGGTGGTGCCACGCATAAGAAGGGTTTCAATAAACATGATTTGTCCGCCAAAGTTGGTCCAGACAAGACCGGTTACAACGCCAATCCGGTCTTCTCCCTCGGCAGCTTCCTGGGTAAATTTGCGGGGGCCAAGAAGTTCGAGGATGATCTCCTTGCTAATCTTGTAACTAGATGTAATCCCTGAGTTTTTGTTAAGGGATTGCAGGGCCAGTTTGCGACAAATGGTGTTAATCTCACGATTGAGTCCCCGTACTCCAGACTCCCTTGTATAGTTGTTGATAAGAAATTCCAGGGTACCGTTTCCAATTGCTGGCTCGTAAGAGGCCAAACCGCTTTCTTCCACCTGGCGAGGGAGGATATATTTTTGGGCAATGGCCTTTTTCTCCTCAACGGTATAACTTGGAAACTCAATAATTTCGAGGCGATCAAGTAATGGCCCTGGCATCTTCTCAAGATCATTGGCTGTGGCCATAAACATTACTGCCGAAAGGTCAAATGGAATCTCAAGGTAGTGATCAGTAAATGTCTTGTTTTGTTCAGGGTCAAGAACTTCCAGTAGTACTGAGGCTGGATCCCCTCTGAAATCCTTACCGATTTTATCTATTTCATCAAAAAGAAAACAGGGATTTACTACGGCGGCCCGTTTGATTTCATTGATAATCCGTCCTGGCATGGCACCTGCGTAGGTGCGGCGATGGCCATAAATTTCAGCCTCATCACGGAGTCCTCCCATTGAGAGTCTGACAAATTCCCGTCCAAGCGAGCTGGCCACTGAGCGGCAGATGGAGGTCTTTCCGGTGCCAGGGGGGCCAGAGAAGCAGAGTATGGGGCCATGAAGGACCTTCAGCCTCTTTTGCTTGGCCAGGATTTCTTCCACCGAGCTTTTCAGTTCCTCAAGCTGAACAGGTTTGGAAAGATAATGGGTGGCTCCTTTTCGCAGTGCATCAACTGCTGAGGAAACTGTGGCGTATCCTGTTACCATTAAGATATCGGTTTCAGGAGAAAGTTTGCGCACCTTTTCAATAAGAGTAAGTCCATCCATCTTATCCATTTTAAGATCAGTGATGATAAGATCAAAAAAAGGTTTTTTTTCAATGAGTTGTAAGGCGGCAATTCCGTTTTCTGCCCCATCGGTCATGTAGCCAAGATTGGAAAAATAGTGACAGATGTTGTCCCTTGCAATTGTCTCATCATCCACAATAAGAAGACGAAACTGTCTTTTACTGCGCAGGGTCTTTACAGCAAGGTATTCAAGGACCCGCGTCTTTACCGATTGCAGCCCGAAATGGTGTTGATTAAGGATAGTTTCTGCACGTTCCAGGTCTAAATTATCAGTGGTTTCCTTAAACCAGGGGAGGGCTAAAACCGTTTCAATGTAACTTAGACCAATTGAAAATTCGGCGGAGAAAGAATCAATTTTTGTCAGACGATCAAATTCGCTTTCCACCTGGCTGGCAGCATATGGGGGGAGATCCGTCTGGTCTGCCTTGAGTTTGAGATCGGTAAGGTTTCTATTTTGATTGCTATTTGGAGGGGATGATTTGTTCGAAGAAGTTTTACCGAAAATATTCATAGCGTGAGTTTGTGCAGCTTGTTGTCACTCTGGGCAGCGGGTGGGCAGCCCAGAGGACAAAGTATCAACGACAATCATATGGTTGAATAAGGATGTCCGCAGGGATATCTAAATATTTATTTAGGTTTCTTATCATCCGCAGTGAGAGAGGTTTCTTCTTTTTAAGCACGGAAGAAACATTCCCGGAACTTCCAATATAGATTTTCAAATCCCTGTTTCGTAGATTACGCTCTTTCATCACCTTTTTCAAATAGTCAATGGGGTTGGGAAGTTGTTTCTTCTCAACTTGCCTTTCTTTTTGCAGGAAGGTAATGGAACTATCCACCAGTTCATTCGTTGGAGCGTAACTATGAGTCTCAATATGTTTAGCAACTAAATCAAGCATTTTCTTAAAATAGACGACTGTTAATAAAAATATGGGCGTAAATACTGGCCGCATAGCCAAGGGCCACAATGGGGGTCCACTTGAGGTGGGCGCCAAAGGTGTATGTTCCGCGGGCTGTACCCATCAGCGCCACACCTGCAGCAGAACCAATGGAGAGTAGACTGCCACCAACACCAGCGGTGAGCGTTACCAGCAACCATTGTCCCAAAGACATATGGGGTTCCATGGTTAATACGGCAAACATCACAGGGATGTTGTCAACTATTGCTGAGAGGATACCAACAAGCACATTGGCATATGTTGCCCCCAGTCCTTCGTACATCTGATGAGATACAAGGGCGAGATAACCAAACTGGGAAAGCCCGCCAACACAGAGAATTACCCCATAAAAGAAAAGAAGAGTGTCCCACTCGGCCCTGGCAATCTTTTTGAAAAGATCAAAGGGTTCTGAGCCTGAACCATCATGGCCTAAGGGATTATCATATTCCAGTTGACGTTTCTCAACACGTTTTATGTAGTAGGAGAAAAACCCAAGGTAGGAAAGACCAAGCATCATACCAGCGGCTGGGGGAAGATCGAGAAAGTTATGAAAGGAAACGGCAGTAACAATGGTCATCAGAAACAGAATAATGACCCGTTTTGCTCCAAATTTCATGGAAATAGTCTCATTCATGGCTTCAGGGACATCTTTTGCGATTACAAGGCTCATAATAAAGGCTGGAACAACCCAATTGATAAGCGCAGGGATAAAAAGAGTGAAAAATTGACCAAATGCCACCTGACCTTTTTGCCAGACCATAAGGGTGGTGATATCACCAAAAGGAGAAAACGCACCCCCGGCATTGGCGCCAACCACGATGTTGATGCATGCAAGACCAATAAACTTGGTATTGCCTTTGGCAACAGCCATAACCACCGCTCCCATCAAAAGAGCCGTGGTCAGGTTATCGGCTATGGGGGAGATAAGAAAGGCAAGCAGGCCGGTAATCCAAAAGACCAGACGCAGGGAAAAACCCCTTGAGACCAACCAACCACGTAATGCCTGGAAGACATTTCGCTCTTCCATTGAATTGATATAGGTCATGGCCGCAAGCAAGAAGAGCAGGAGCTCGGCGTATTCAGTGATGTTATGGATAATGGCATGGTGGGCCGTTTCGGCTGGAATGCCTACCTGCTTGTAGGTGAGGGCAATGAGGACCCAGATAATTCCAGCGGCCATCATAACAGGTTTACTTTTGCGAAGATGAAGCTGTTCTTCAAAAATCACCAGGCTGTATGCCAGGACAAAAAGTGCAAGCGATGCATATCCAAAAGGAGTTACGGTTAAATCAACGGCAGCGGAAACAGCTTCACTTTCATGGCCAGCAGCAGCCATGGCGAGTGAAGTCGGTCCGCACAGCAAAACGAGACAAAAATAAATAATGCGTTTCATGGTATCCCTCTTAACCATCCTAAGAGAAGAAAGTCAGCTCTTAGGATGGTGGTCCGTTATGGGTTGTATTTATATGCCGAAAAATAGCGATATGGAAGCCATCATGACAATCATATAGAGAATAGTCATTCCGCTTCCAGCTCTAAAGTAATCCAGGGTTTTGTAACCGCCTGGTCGCATGATAAGAGCATTCACCTGATGGGTTGGTAATACAAAGGTATTTGAGCAGGCAATGCCAACCACCAAGGCAGCAATACGAGGATCTGCACCTGCTGACGCTGCCATATTCATGGCTAGAGGGACCATCAGCACTGTTGCGCCCACATTGGAGGCCACCAGTGTAAAGAATGATGTAAGAAGACCAATCACCGTAAGCAGAATAAGTGGAGAAACAGTTCCCATTGCGCCCATTATGGTTTCGGCGATGAGTCTGGCTGCCCCGGTTTTTTCAAAGGCAATACCCAGTGGAATAAGACCGCCAAGGAGGAAAACAGTCATCCAGTCCACTGAATCGTATGCTTCGTCAATGGAAAGAACTTTAGTCAGTACCATGGCCATGGCGCCTGCTAAAAGAGCAATGGAAAGCTGGACATGGAAGACCAGAATCATGGTCAGTGACATGATAAGGCTGCCCACGGCAAACTTGACCTTTTCATCCCGTATAATTTCACCCTGAACTTCCTCTGTGAAGACGAGACCCTGTTGCTCTTTAAGGTAATGAAATTTTTCCCAGGGCCCCTGGAGAAGGAGTGCATCCCCTGGTTGCAGGGCCATTGTGGAGATACCTGCAACAAAGGTTTTATTACCACGAAAAATAGCAAGGGGATTGATTCCATTTTTTTTGCGGAAGGAAAAGGTGCGAAGGGTGCGACCGACAAGTTCAGAACGTGGAGAAATGATAGCCTCCATAATTCCAGCATTGTTTGGTGAAAGACTTTCCGCAAAGACCTCAAGGTCCTCTTTGATCTGCCATTGAAAAGAATCGGCCATTTTGGCAACCAATTCGGGGGGGCCTTGGACGGCAATGGTGTCTCCTGCAGTGATTGTATCATCTCGATCAGGTGATGTGTTGGTGGTGCCGCCTTGTGCTGCAATTGCAACAACACTTGAAAAATAAATAGGACGAATTTCCAGTTCGGCGAGGGTTTTAGGGCCTGCAAAGGAACTTGGAATTTGGATTTCGAAGAGGGTGCCGATGTCCTGGTAGGTTGTAACCAGGTTTTTTGACATGGCGCCACTACCCCCTTCTTCTCCCTGACCAGCCGGAAGGATGAATCGTCCAAGAAGGATAAAGTAGATCAATGCCGCAACGATTAAGCAGATTCCCACCGGTGTAACCGCAAAAAGGCCAAAGGGTTCAACGTTTGGATCTGATATTTTCATAACATCGTTGAGCAGGATCAACGGGCTCGAACCGATCAAGGTGATACAGCCACCAATAATGGCACAAAAACCCATCGGCATTAGGATGCGTGACACTGGGATATTTGTTTGGCGACATATCCGTTTGGCAGCCGGCATAAAAAGGGCGGCGGCGCCAATATTTTGCATAAAACTGGAAATAAAAGCCACAGTACCGGAAATTAGGACCATGATTCGACTTTCACTTTTTCCGGCAAATTTTAAGAGAACTCTGGCAAGGGAGTTCATTGCTCCTGTTTTATCCAGCCCAGCTCCAATAATAATAACGGCTATAATAGACACTACGGCGTTACTGGAAAGTCCACTGATGGCCTCTTTTGGAGTTACCAAACCTAAGAGCGGGAGGATGATCATCATTATGATGCCTACCACATCCACTCTTACCCATTCAAAAATAAATAATAAAATGGCCAGGACGAGAACGCCCATAACCAACATAATTGGTAAAGTCATTTTTCTCCTCGTTGTATAATAATTGTGGTGCAGTTAGTTACCATTTTGGTGACTAACAGAAAATCCCTGCAAAAGTACGTATGCCGGTGCACCGTTCATCGCCGGTATTGGCGTGTGTAGTCGTAGTATACGGCCAATAACCGGAGGACTTCATTAAAAAATTTTAAGAATTGTGCTGTGTTTGCTTGCTCTTTGTCGCAACTAGCTTGGGTGTTTTAAGAGGAGAGTTGGAGGACCCGTAGGGTAATGGCAGGACCACTGTTTTTGCTGATCCCGTAGCTTGTTTGTGTTTTTGGAACTGTTGTTTTGTGACATGGCTTCTCTCTCCCCCCTTAGGCTGGCAAATATGGTTGGGCCAGCAATGACCTCACTAGCTGAGATCAATTGAACAGCTGTAGTCGCTGCAACTGGTGTGCCAATGAGCCGAAAATTGAAGGTGGGAGGGGAGGTGCAAACGGGGCGAAGAAACAATAATCTTATGAAATGCTGAAATAGTATAGTGTTTCAGGATGAAACAGTTGTATAAAGAGGAGGAAGAGGTGAGCTAATATGCCAGATAATTGCTGCTTTTTAGTGACGTAATGCAACAGGAATAATAAATACTGGAGTGTTTGTTGCGAAATGTATCGTTGCAAAATGTTTCGATGTTGCGTTATGTATCACTTTGTTTTCGGGTTGAAGGAAGAAAAATTACTTGAAAAAGAGAGCAGGGAATAGAAAACAGGAAAAGCTTGATGAAATATTGTCCTTGGTCTGGAAATTGCAAACTTTAGTAGATTACGGATGGTAACTGGAGAACAACCATACTGTTTATCTTTATTTGTTTTTATTAACCTTCCATGACGGATAACTCAATGTTGCATATGAACCTTCGTCAAAAAATGATTTTTTGTTTTTTTCTGTACCTGCTGTTTTATGTGATTTTTGGCAGGGTTTTCCATCGGGATTTTATCATATTTAATGAGGATGTTTCTCTGATGATGCATGCTGGTAATTTGAGCAACATTTGTCTTGAGATCAGGAGATATGAAAAAAACTATCTTATTAATCATAATGAAGAAGACTATAAACAGGTCGAGGCATATATTGGTGAGGCTCAAGAGTATTTACCCAAGGTAAAGAAAGAGTTGAAAGTGATTACCCATCCTCTCCATTTGGATGATCTGCAAAAAATGCTTGAAAACTATAAGAGCAAATTTGATTTAATAAAAAAGAAATGTGAAGGATACCGGGAAATTGATAATTGTAAGGTACTAGCGGAGCTACGAGCTTATGGGCAGCAGTTGGTTGACATAAGTGAACAGCTTGTGGCCTACGAACAGAAAAAGATGACTGAATTTATCAATGAGTTTCGAGGGCAGCTCTATTTTTCAGTTTCTATCCTTATTCTCTTATCGGTATTCACCCTGTTTTTACTCTATGGCTCAATAATTCTTCCTTTAAAAACCATAGAAAAGGCGGCAAAAGATATCGGTTCAGGGAGTTTTGAACAGCTCCATTTTGCCAATAAGGACGATGAAGTGAGCTCAGTGCTCCAGGCCATGAATGATATGATTGTCAAGCTGGAGGATAATCAGGAACAGCTGTTTCAAGCGAAAAAACTTTCATCCATTGGAACCCTTGCCTCAGGAACGGCGCATCAGATTAATAATCCATTAAACAATATTGCCACTTCCTGCCAGCTTGCTCTATCTGAAATTGACCAGGATGCGTCACCGTTTATCGCCAGGATGCTGCACACAATAGACAGCGAAAGCCAGCGGGCAGGTGAAATTGTCCGAGGGCTACTTGAGTTTTCAAGGGCGCACACCTTTTCCCTGCAGGAGATTCCCCTGTGTAGAGTGGTGGATAAAACCATGCGGCTGGTGGCAAGCGAAGTGCCGGCTGGAGTTGTCGTGGAAGAAGACGTTGACCCGGAAATTTTCATTTTGGCTGATACCCAGAAAATGGTGGAGGCCTTTTTAAATTTGGTTATCAATGGGATTCATGCCATCAAAGAGCCCCCGGGCTGGGTGAGAATTTATGCCAGGAAAGAGGAAGGAAAAGCTGTTGTCGTGGTATCTGATACAGGATGTGGCATTGATGAGGCAAATATACAAAAAATATTTGATCCCTTTTTTACCACCAAAAAAGAAGGGAGTGGGACTGGCCTTGGTTTGGCCGTTGTCTTTGGTATTATAAAAAAACATGGTGGTAAGATTAGGGTTGAATCGGAAGTGAATGTGGGGACCGCATTTACGTTGACCCTGCCCCTTGGCAGGGAGCATGAAACGTCGCTGGAGCTTTCCAGCGAGGAAAGACATATTTCAATGAGCTAGGGTACTGTTCCAATGGGAGAGGAAACGCCAATACGTATTCTTGTTGTGGATGATGAGGTCGTAAATGTTAAGAATGTCCAGCGATTTTTAGGGAATAAAGGCTACGACGTTGTCACGGCAACCGACGGTGGTGATGCTATTTCTTTATTGCAGGCTCAACCGTTTGATCTTGTGATCACAGATCTGAAGATGGGGGCCGTTGGCGGAGTAGAAGTGCTGGTGGCCGCAAAAGAGCTATACCCCCAGATAGAGGTGATTATTTTTACCGGTTATGCCACGGTAAATTCGGCAGTTGAGGCCATGTCTCAGGGGGCCTTTTATTATATGGCAAAACCGATCAAGCTAAGCGAATTGTATGAGCTAGTGGTCCAGGCCACAGAAAAGACACTGCTAAGAAGAGAGGTGAGTCGTCTTAAGAAACGAATTATTGCCCAACCGGATGTCACTCAGTTTGTCGGTCAAGATCCCGCAATTTTAAGGCTCAAAGATTCCATAGCACACCTTGCCCAACTGGACTGTAATATCTTGATTACCGGTGAAACCGGAACGGGAAAAGAGCTGGTGGCCAGGACCATTTTTGAATTGAGCCCACGATCTGAGGGAAGGTTTTTACCCATTAACTGTGGGGCAATGAATGAAGAGCTCATTGCCAATGAGTTATTTGGTCACGATAAAGATGCTTTT
This sequence comes from Desulfocapsaceae bacterium, assembly GCA_050291935.1. Lineage (GTDB taxonomy): Bacteria > Desulfobacterota > Desulfobulbia > Desulfobulbales > Desulfocapsaceae > Desulfocapsa. The sequence goes on from JBNKKR010000008.1 coordinate 50,813, forward strand.
ACCGGTGCCGGCAAGATGCGGCAGGGCTTGTTGGAGTCGGCTGCTGGCGGTGTGGTACTGCTTGATGAGATCGGAGAAATGCCCCTTGTTATGCAGGTGAAATTGTTGCGGGTGTTACAGGAGAAAAAGATTATCAGATTGGGGGGGACCAAAGAGATTCCCATTGATGTGAGAATTCTGGCAGCTACGAACCGTGAATTACCGACGGAAATAGAAAAGGGTACATTTCGTCAGGATCTCTATTATCGTTTAAATGTGGTGACATTGCATATCCCACCGCTTAGGGAACGAAGGGGGGATATTCCTTTATTGGTGAATTATTTTCTGGCAAAATTTTCAACGGATGATAGTCGGCAACATACCATGAGTGGTGAGGCATTGGACTGTCTCTCGGCATATGACTTTCCGGGAAACGCGCGTGAACTCGAAAATATTGTTGAACGTTCCCTTGCCCTCTGTGGCAGCGAGGATATCCAGCTTTGTCATTTACCGTCAGAGGTCTGCGGAGCCATATCGTTTGTATCGCAACAACATTTTGAAAGTCCAAAACCTGAAAGGCACAAGAGTTTAGAAGAGAATGAGTATGAATATATCATAGACGTACTGCAGAGTGTTGGTGGAAATAAAACCAAAGCAGCCAAGATAATTGGTATTGACCGAGTGTCGCTCTGGAGAAAACTCAAACGTTTTGAGGAGAAGGGGTACAATATTTCTTGAGGGGACTGTGATTTATGGCAGAATTGTTTGTGTTAAAGAGAACAAGGATACGTTTCCAGGCCAATTGTTGCTGTGAAAAGCAAAACTCAAGTCACTTTTAGCTTTGTTATCGAAAAAAAGGGTAATCACACTTCTGCACAGATATTGCTTTACCAGCTCAATGCCATACCTTTTTCCAATTTGAGAATTCTGCGGGACGTAGTTGGTAACGGGCAAAATTCCCTTCATGTAAGTTGATAAGCTCTGTCTCGACCACTTCTGTAAAACGAGCTTTGTCACTGGGTGGAATCTTTTTTTCTGCATTCATGGTTATCCAGTTCGTGGCTTCTCGCTTATCCATACAATCAAGCACTACCTCTGCCACGAGTTTTTGTATCTGTTTCCGGTACTGCAGTCTAAACGGATCGGGTTCGCCAAGGGATTGTCGAATAGCAGAGTACCTTTTGCAGGATCGTCCATAGGCCCAGACAAAGACATCACGGATAAGCTCAATCCTATTCAGCTCATAAACAGCTACAATGCCGTCAATGTAGGCCTGATTTGGCACATCAAGGAAAGAGAGAGGACAGAGGTTTCGACGAATTAACGGTATGTTGGCGGCTAAACGGGAAACACGTTTGTTAATATCTAAAAACGGTTGTAAGTAGGGCAGGTGTATCATAGCAAAAAATGCTTGTTCGAAAGGGTCGTTAATTTCTGATGCCAGGGTAAGGATTTGCGTCAAACATTCATCAATCAGCTGAGGTACTTCCAAGGGATAGTATACGCTCCCACCGATCGTTACCGGAGATGTTCTTAGTTGACCACACGCCCGTGGATCTGACAAAAGGTTGTTGGAGAGTAATGCATGCAGATTGAGAATGGTGTATCTGTTGAAACCTACATCAGCTGCTTGTTCAATCAGAAGTTCTATAGCGTCTTTATGGTTCAGGAGCATCTGCGTTTCCATGGCATTTCTTCCTTCTGCTGCTTCACCTTGCTCAAGAAGTCGTTCTGTTTCTAAAAGTGAATAGGTATTCCCCTCCAGTCGGCTGGAGTTCCAGGAAAGATCGATCAATAATCGATTGAATATCTGCTGTGCATAGGTTCCGGCTATTTGCTGATTGTCAGGTGATTGTCCCATTTCATAAAGCTTGTGCCGAATGTCTTCACGGAGATAGAATGTCCGGTTTGGCTTGTATGCATCAAGAAATGAGCGATTGTAGCCCACAGGATTCCGATTCTGTATGGGCGCGCGAACAATTTCTTTTATCTTTCCACTTTCGGGAGATAAAGGGATGTATGTATCCCCCGATGGAGCCATTGTTACTGGGGGATGGATTTTGACAGTGGTGGCATTTGGCAATCGATAGCGACTCGCTCTACCTTTACCCTCTGCTATCAGACGTTTCTGTTCAACAAGCAGTGCCAGACGCCGTTGCAAGGTTCGACGAGGTATTTTCCCCTCAAGTGCACTATTAATATCTTCTATCCCTCCGCCATTTGCTAAGGTGTTCACTGCTTCTACGATACTATAGAGGTCTTTTTGAGAGATTTGTTTTGGCATGATAAACTTATTATGGCGCAATTTTGAGAATCGCGCCATAATAATTTATTTTTCTGGCGCGATAAACAATCGCGCCACTTAGAGGGCAAATGGAAAACCAGTGACAGGCCACCTTTTATTGCACAATCTCCCACATTTCTCCTGAAGAAATGTGGGGTAACGATGCAGTACTGTGAAAAACAGAGCCAGGCCGAACCAATTGAATTTATGTAAGGTGTACATATACAAGTGAGCTCGGTCGACTTTACCGGGTGTCCAGCGTGGGTTATTTGAAATAACTGAGCAGTGCATGCAGGGTGGTGAGTGGGTGTGGCGGACAGCCCGGGATATAGAGGTCCACCGGGATAAGTGTATTCAGATCTCCCACAATTTCATCACTGCCAAAAAAAGGTCCGCCTGAAATGGCACAGGCGCCACTGGCGATAACGACTTTGGGGCCAGGTACCGCTTCCCAGGTGGAGATGGTTGCCTGGCGCATGTTTTTTGATATTGGTCCGGTAACATGGATACCGTCAGCATGTCTTGGAGAGGCAACAAATTGAATACCAAAGCGTTGGAGATCAAAAAATGGAGTATTTAAAACATTGGTGTCGGCCTCACAAGCGTTACAGCCGGCAGCTGAAATCTGGCGAAGTTGCAGGGAACGGCCAAAGAGTTTTTTGAAGTGTTTTCGTGAATGCTCCGCCAGAGCAGGGAGATCTCCGTGGGTGAAAAGATAATCCCGTTTGGCAGTGCCCATTTCAAAATTTGTACTAAATTGTACAAATTCACCGCCGGAAAGCGTTTCGCAGAGCCCGCAAAATACGCAGCGACCAAGGTCGATCTGTTTTGTGTCTGTGTCAATGCATTCCTGTGGACAGGCGGTGGCACAGCGTTGCACCAGATCAGCGCCACATTGGGCGTTCACTTTGGGCAGGCCGCGAAATCTTTTGTATAAGGTGATGGGTTCTTTGGGGTATCTTGATGTACGATGCCCCTGCTCTATTCGATTTTTTATTACTTTTAACATGGATACACCTTTTTAAATATCAAAGCCACAGTAGGAGAGATTAAAACTCTTGTTGCACAAAGGGAAATCAGAGATCCCAGTATCACGAAGGGCGAGGGCGAGCCCTGTCCAGTTGTGAAAAGAAGGGTCTTTGACTTTGTAGCGTAAGATTTTTCCCTGGGAGTCAGTGAGAATACAGTGGGAGGTCTCCCCTCGCCATCCTTCATTTATGGAGACCACAAAGGAGTCTGGACTCAGTTCAGCCTGCTCCTGCAGGTGGCTGTTGGCCTCTTCTTGTTGATCGAGCAATGAATAGATTAACTCTGTTGAATGCATAACTTCTTCTCTTCGTACTGTACCCCTTGAACAAACGTCCCCGTTGGTTTTTTCGTTTCTATTTGCAGGCAGCTCAGCATAACATTCGGTGGGGAAAGTGACTCTGGCATCGTAGGGAAGGCCGCAGGCGCGGCCGGCATATCCAACAAGGCCAATTTTTTCCGCATTTTCCCGGCTGACGGTTCCTGTATTGTCAAATCGTCCCAAAACACTGGGAGCTGTGAAAATAAGATCGTTGACGTGTTCCACTTCGGGGGTGAGTTCATCTAGTTTTTCACGAAGGAGTTTTCGCTGTTCATCACCCATCACATGGGTAACTCCACCCGGTCTCACCAGACCGCGGCCAAATCGGTTGCCACCCAGGATCTGGCTTAGATTGAGATACTCGCCTCGTATTCGGCCAAAATAGGCGGCCGGTGGATTGAAGGCGACATCCAGGCTAAGGGCACCAAGGTCTCCAATATGGTTGGCGATTCTTTCAAGTTCAAGGGCGATGGAACGGACTATGGAAGCTCCCTTGTCAATCGTTATACCTGCAAGGGCTTCAATGGCCTGGGATTGACAGAGACCATGGCCGATGGTGGTGTCACCGGCAATGGTTTCGGCAATAATGGGCAAGCGTTTAAAAGGAACGCTTTGGAGGAGTTTTTCAACACCGCGGTGTTGGTAACCAAGTTGAATCTCCAGGTGAAAGACCCGTTCACCACAACATTGAAAACGAAAATGCCCAGGTTCGATGATACCGGCGTGGACAGGACCCACGGCCACTTCGTGGACGGTTTCGCCATCCACCGTAAAATAGGGGTAGTTTCCAGGGATATCCTGAGAATAATCATTGCCAAAAACGTCATCTTTACCACTATAATTCTGATGGTAGCGCACCATTTTAAGCCAAGGATGTCCTTCTGCCTTAAGGCCGTACTGCTCACCTATTTCGCGTTCAAACATATGAAATTTTTCAGACTCGGCGGTAAGTGATGGGAAGTTGTCCGGTGCATCACAACCGGCGACAAAAAGCTTACTGTTGCGCATAACGGCAAGCATTTTCGTCTTGCCCTGTTCTTCGTACGCGAAGAATTGCACAACTTGTCCACCAGTTGCTGCAAGATCCAGCAATGCAGAACGGAACTCTTCAAAGCCAAGGTTGGGAATGGCCCCGCGACTCAGTCGCTCATTATTCTGTATTTGTAATACATTATCCATTGATACCACCTCCAATTGTTGCAATAGCCGAAAGTATGGTTTGGTAGATACTTGTCGGTAACCAGATACAAAGGGCAAGGGAGGCTGCAAGCAGGGCAAAGGAAGGGAGCGTTCTTGCCCAGTTTTCCTCAACTAAAATCTGCGGATCTTCACAACTTGCAAAACACATTCTGGTGACCAGCCGTGATGCTCCGGCAAAGATAAGGATAAGAGCGAGAATGAAGATGGAAACACTTATCTTTTTTCCCTGCTGAAAAGCACCGATGATGATGAGCAGTTCGCTGACAAAAATTCCAAAGGGTGGAAATCCGGAGATCCCGGCAAATCCAGCAAAAAATGCAGTAAAGGTCCTGGGAAATAATTTTGCCATTTTTCCTGTTTTATCCACAAGCTTACTGCCGTAACCAAGTAAAACATTACCGGCGGAGAGAAAGAGTGATGATTTGATGAGCGAGTGGTGAATGAGATGAAGCATTGCGCCATAGGTGGCAAGACCACCAATTCCGATACCAAAGGCAATGATTCCCATATTTTCAATGCTGGAATAGGCCAGCATGCGTTTGTAGCCCTTTTGGTAAAAAATAAATATGGCGGCAACCAGCATGGAGAGCAAGCCAAAGCCAATCAGAATGCGACTGGAAAAGTCACCAAGTCCTGCTTGGAAGAGGAGTTGATGGCCTCGAAAGACGCCTAAAAATGCGCAGTTTAAAAGGGCGCCGGACAGAAGGGCTGAAGCAGGGCTTGGGGCTTCACTATGGGCATCGGGGAGCCAGGTGTGCATGGGAGCAAGACCCATTTTGGTGCCATAGCCGATAACCAGAAAAATAAATCCTGCTTTTAACCAGACAGGGTCAAGTTGGGCTGCAACCGCCTGTAATGAGGTAAAGGTAATGGGAACATGAATTCCACCCAGATCCATGGCCATAACCACAAAGAAGCAACCAAGAAGAGCAAGGGCAATCCCCACTGAACAGATCATCACATATTTCCAGGTAGCTTCCAGGGCTGTTTTGGAACGATGGAGAAAGATAAGTGGTGCACTCATAAGAGTGGTCGCCTCAATGGCAATCCAGAGAACAATAAGATGATCAGCCATGGCCACCATGGTCATGGTGGAGAGGAAGAGCAATGTGCAGCCGGTATAGATGGGTTCACTTGAAATTTCCGTTTCACTCATATAGGAAACGGCATACAAAGAAATAAAGAGAAAGATAAAAGAGGTAACCAGAAGGATAAGCATTCCTTCATTGGTAACCGAAAAATATTGGGGAAAGGCGGGAGTCATTTTCCCCATCCAACCAAGGATTGTAAACAGCAGATGGAAGAGTGCTGTCATCACCAGAATAACACGCCCAAGCCGTACGGGCAGGAACATGGTGATGATCCCGGTGACCAGAGGTATAAGAGTCGATAATTCTAACATAAAAGGACCTTTTTTATTAATTATCTTTGAGTTGACGAAGAAGAGCCGTGTCAACATCGTTATAAGAGTTATTGATATTATGGAGAATGATCCCCATAATCATGATACCAACCAATAAATCCAGCAGTACGCCAAATTCGACCACATACATGGTGTGTGTTTCTTTGGCAAGAGCTGTACCCATGAGGTAGATACCGTTTTCCATCATGAGATACCCGATGACCTGGGTTATGGCCTTTGTTCGACTCATGAGTAAAAAGAGTCCAGCTGCAAGGGTGGTGATTGCGGTGATCAGAAGCAGACTGTTTTCTATGGGCAATGAAATATTGAGACGATTGGCGATAAACGCTCCCACCATGATAAAAATAAGACCGGCAAACAAAGAGGCGTGATAGCCAATAATCGGTTCAACTTCCCTTTGAATTTGGACCCTTTTCACGGCAGTTTGCAAAAAGAAGGGAATAAGCGCTCCTTTAATTCCGAGCATGGCCAGCAGGAGAAAGTTTGATCCGGTATTTGTAAAAAATCCATCATGGTGTTCCAGGAAAAATGGGGCCAATGAGACAATAATTCCTTGAAACGCCATAAGCTTGACCAGCGTCATAAGTCTGTTTGATCCCAGTGACAAGAGAACAGAGAGTATGGTAAGGGCAAGAAGGGCATCCGATGTGTGGTTAATTGAAAAAAGAGAATCTGAGATATGGATCATTGCAGAGCCCCCATGGTTAAGATTATTACAAAAAATACGAGGATAAACGGGGTAAGTATAAATTTGGGAACAATGTTCATCTTGTATCTTGCGGTAATGGACTCAACGACCCCAATGGTGATGTAGATAAAACTCACCACCGCGTAAAAGATGAGGCCATTGATAAAGAGATTGTCGGCATGGAAAGGATCAATGATCCTTGCAATAAACCCTGCATAGAAAAGGAGTTTGAAATATGCTCCAAGTTCAATAAGTGCCAGATCCGGCCCACTATGATCAAGGATCATAACTTCATGGATCATGGTGAGTTCAAGATGGGTTGCTGGGTCATCCACAGGTACCCGTGAGTTTTCGGTGAGCATCACAATGTAGAGTCCCACAACAACCAATATGAGAAGCGCTCCATATTTACCCATAAGGTTAATCACCTGATCTCCTGAAAAGAACTCATGAAAACTTAAGCTTCCGGTGAGTTTAAAGAAGAGAATCAGGATGCCAAACACAGTCATTTCAGCCAGAGTTGAGAAGAATGCCTCACGGGCGGCTCCCATCCCTTCGAAGGGCGATGCGGTGTCAAGGGCAGCAAGGATGGTGAAAAAACGTCCCAGTCCCATGAGATAAAAGAGGATGAGGACATCTCCATGGAAAGAAAAAAGAGGTTTGATTTCAGCCATGGGAAAATAGGCCAGCATCATCAGGCTGGTGGAAAAACCGACCACTGGACCAAGCCTAAACACAAAACTTGTGCTGGTCGAATAGACGGAACCTTTCTGAAAAAGTTTGATCATGGTGTAGTAATTAATAAGCAAGGGTGGTCCCTGCTTGCCGGCAAAATAGGCCTTTGTCTTCTGGATTACTGCGGGCAGAAGAGGCGCTATGAGGATGCAAAAGCAAAATGATACTATTGATTCCATTTGGTTTCCTTTGATGTTCCAGAAGGTGATTATAAAAAGAGAAGCAGAACAATAATAGCTACGATGATATAGCTGATATAGAGTTGGATATAGCCATGCTGGATCCACTTCAATTTGTTGATAAGGGCTAGCATCGGCGAAGTGAAATAGCGTTGATAACTTGTTTCAGCGATGTCTTCCACCCCGCTTTCCCAGGTCGTTTTGCCAGGGAATATCTTTTTAATCCCGCTATATGCATTTTTTATGGGAACAAAAGGATTGAAAAACGCCACCATTTCGTAGGCGTATGAAGTTCCAGTATATTGCATTCGTACCGTTGGCTGGGTAAAACCACAGCCCCAGGTGCCGCCACTTCCAATTTCTTTGTTGTTGTACAGCAGCTTGCGAATAAAGCTGACACTAAGGAACAGCGCAATAAAAATGGCTGCAGCTTTTGAGAGTTGTGAAATAATGGGCAAAAATGATGCTGTGTCAAAACCGGCTACCACGGAGATGTCTTTGAGACCTGAAAAGGCAAGGGCAATAAATGGTGCTGGTAACACACCAATGAGCAGACAGATTGCTGCCATGATGGTCATAACAGCTCCCATGGCCATGCCCGATTCGCTTGCTTTTTCTGCCTGTGTGGTTCTTGGCTCGCCAAGAAATCCCAAGCCCACGACCTTGGTAAAGCAGGCCGTTGCCATTCCACCAATAACCGCCAAAGAGACAATGGCCAGTATGGTGAGGATATACGGGAGTCCGTTGCTGGTAAGACCCTGAAATGCTCCGTAATAAATAAGAAACTCCCCAATAAAGCCACTAAAAGGAGGTAAGCCGGAAATTGCCACAGAACCAACGAGAAAGGTACGGCCAGTGACTGGCATCCGTTTCATCAGGCCGCCAAGCTTTTCAATATTTTTGGTTTTCGCCTTATGCAGTACAGAGCCTGCGCCCATAAACAGCAGGGATTTGAATATGGAATGATTGAAGACATGCATAAGACTACCGGCAAAACCAAAAAAGCCCATGGCCTGATTGTGCTCGGAGATTCCTATCATCCCAATTCCCATACCAATAAGGATAATGCCAATATTTTCCACGGAACTATAGGCAAGAAGTTGTTTAATATCCTGTTTTGCCAGGGCATACACAACTCCGAGGATACCGGTAACCATGCCGGTGATAAGGACTATCTGGCCAATAAGCGGTGTGTGGGCTTCAAGGAGAAGGTAAATTCGAAATATTCCATAGATACCCATCTTAATCATAACGCCTGACATGATCGCTGATATATGGCTTGGTGCTGCCGGATGTGCTTTGGGAAGCCAGATATGAAGAAGAAAAATACCTGCTTTGGACCCGAACCCTATAAGGGCCAAAACAAATGTAAATAGTTTTGCCTGTTCCGGCATACTTGCAATTGCATTAAAATCAAAGCTGCCTGTGTAACTGTGGATCAGGGCAAAGGCAGCAAAGAGGAACATGGCTCCACCCTGGGCAAAAATAAAGTAGAGATACCCCGCCTCACGGTTTGTCTTGGATTCATGCTCGTACATGACCAGAAAAAAGGAGGAAAGACTCATCAACTCCCAGGCAAGTAAAAAGGCAATCATGTTGCTGGCCGTTACCACCAGCGCCATGGAAGCGACCAGGATAGAAAAGAAAAAATAACTTACCCCGGATCTGAGCATTTTCTTTTCATCTTCCAGATAATGAAAACTATAGGCCAGGGCCAGAGGGGGGACAATAAATATCGGCAGTAGAAAAAAGAGTGATATACTATCAATCTTAAATCCCAGGATAAAAATATGCAGCCAGTTGTACTGGGCGGTTGCAGTTGCTCCGGAGAGCAGTTTTGGTAAAGCGTAAAAAAGACCAATACCACAACCCACTGAAGTAGTGATGATGGATGCCAGCTTCATCAGGGTAAATTGCCGATACAGCAACAGTCCCACCACTCCTCCAGCTAAAATTGTGGATATTGACACAAACAGAGTGTCCATTCATTCTCCTCCTTTCCTCGAATCCAAAATGATTCTATTATTAGTTACTACCTTTCCTTGTTAGCAGTTATTTGGGTGAGCGTATGTCAAATCTTGGTGCCTCAAGCATACGGTTAATTTGTTCTTTAAGATCTGCCTGCTCCGGGTTTTCACTTTTCTGTTCCATGAGCAAGGTGTAAAGGTGTTCCTGTTCCATTGGATGGACGTATTCAGCGGGAGTATTGTCCTTGAGTTGGATATGCGCTGCCCACGGGACAAAATAGGTTGTTGCTGGATAGTCGTCATGTTCTGAAATGTCAATATTTAACCCGGCAATATAGAGCAAGTTTTTACCGGCATATTCAGCACCACGTCGAATTGATTCCATGGTCCTGGCAAATTCGAGCTGGATATTAATTTTTGCTGCCCGTAATGATGGATTTCGCGATGTGACTATGGTTGGCATAAATTCAATTAAATTTCTTTCAAGAAGAATAGATTCGTCTGTTTCGTGGAATTCTTCTCTGAAATAAAAAAGATCGGAGCGTAAGTGTTCCTTTATGGCATCTCCGGTTCCCGTCTTCCAGACATGCCCGGTTGCATCGATCATCTTTCGAAATTTTTCTAAAACTTCATAGGTTTGGCTGGTGCTGGTTGCGGCAATGGGAACAATTTTGCCCTCTTCATTTGGTTTTGCGATGTTTTCAATATTTAAGACAAGCCCATTTTTGACCGGGTGGATATCAAAATCGATAAAGGAGTTTTTGACGGTAATAAGGTGGTTTCCCTTATCATCACGGTGGAGGAATATCCTTTCTCTGGCAAAGCGGTACTGTTCAAGGTATGGGGTAATAACATGGGTTATTTTCCCGCAAGAATCAGATATGCATGTGCCTGCCATTTTAGGGCGGGTGCATGTCCCGTATGTCTCAGTGCTTGGGTCATAGCCGACATGACTTGCCTGAACAATAACTGAATCCTCCCCATGGTTTGCATGGGGGCCATGTCGGTCAATGGCGACGATGCCGCCAACGCGGCCATGGTTAAATGGGAAGGTTCCAAAATGCTTGGTGAGCAGTATAATCGGCCACCCTTGATTCTCGTCTGAACAAAACGCACGAGATGGCATTATCATGCCCTTCCTAAACCCAAGGGTCATACAGAGATTGTACAGTTTGGGTACAAATTCGGCATAAGGAATGGCCATGCCGTCAATCTTAAAAGGTGCAAGTTTACGAATAATGCGTGCTTGTTGATATGGCGTGTTCATAGAATATTCCCTCCTTATTTCCTATGATGCAAATACAACATTGCCACTTACAATTGTCCCTGATAAACTTGTGGTTCAGTCCGTGATATTGCTCACAAAAACTACTTGCCAGCTGGGTTTTCTGTGCATAACACCACAGGACAATTGAGTAATTGAGTTAACTCTTCAAATTTTCTTTGCCGGGATCCTTTTCTCCGTGGAGGCCCTTCTCCTTGAAGACAGAGCAGTACGCAGGAGATATTTCGTCTCTGTTTTGCATATTCCACTGTCTCTGTTGTCAGTCCTCGATGATTGATTAGTTGGGTATAGCCAATTGGGCCATTGGTTCTGCACTGGAGTAAATTTTCTTTTACAGCCTTGCTGCTTTCCTGAGATAGCTTGTCTTTCAGGACATGTAAAATCTCAAGGGAACTGTCCATCCTTTTGCTGAGATTTAGCCCATGTGAAATAACCCTTTTAGGGAACAGGACGAGATTGGTCACAAGAAGCATTTTTTTGCTGCGAGGTGAGTTGTGTTTCACGTGCTTCCCCAGGGGATTATTAGTGATGTAGCATTGTTCACTGCTGTTCGTTTTAAGCTGTATTTCAATTATTGTGCCCCCTCGAAGCAAAAAATATGCCCATTGTGGCTTTGTTTGAAGACGGGCCATTTTCAAGCTATTGAGAGGTGATCTCTTTATGGAGTGTTTGTTGCAGAATGCAACGCAAAAACTTCATTTTGTAGTATTTCCTTAATTGGTGTATCTTGTGCTTGTGTTTCAGTTTCGAACATGACGTTTCAAAGTGAAACGTTTGTCTTTGTGTGGTAAGAATAGAGATATGTTGTGAAATTGTCATCTTATCTTTTATGGAGAGTTGTGAATGCGTTCAGTTGATATCTTGGTGGTGGATGATGATCCGGTGGCGCTACAATACTTAAGTCATATCCTTAAGGGAGAAGGGTATGGGGTTGTTGCTGTAAAAAGTGGTAAGCGGGCATTGGTGTATCTGGAAAGGCGTGAATTTGCCCTTGTTATAACTGATCTGAAGATGGACCAAGTTGATGGGATGCAGGTTTTACGATGGGTGAAGATGCAATGTCCACAGACGGAAGTTATTTTACTTACTGCTTTTTCCACTGTTGAGTCCGCAGTGGAGGCCTTAAAGGCTGGCGCCTATAATTATATTTTAAAACCGTTTCAGTTGGAGGAGTCTGGAAAGGTTTTACATGATGCGATCCAGAAATATCAATTGGCCAAGGAGACCCTTCGCCTGGAAAAAGAAGATAGAGAGAACAGTCAAGGTCCTCAAATCATAACTCAGAACCGGGCACTAAAAGGACTTTTGGAGACAGCGAACCAGGTAGCAGCCACTGATACCAATGTGGTGATTTGTGGAGAATCCGGTACGGGAAAAGAGCTCTTTGCCAAATATATTCATAATGCAAGCGATAGAAATCAAAGAACAATGCTGTCAATTAACTGTGGGGCGTTCAGTGAAGAGTTGTTGACCAATGAACTGTTTGGCCACGTAAAAGGTGCATTTACCGGGGCGGATACGGCGAAGAAGGGGCTGGTGGAGATGGCTGATGGGAGTACTCTTTTTCTGGATGAAATAACAGAGATGCCTTTGTCCATGCAGGTTAAGTTTCTTCGCGTGCTCCAGGAACAAGAAGTTATACCTGTGGGTGGAACAAAACCGGTGAAGGTAAACGTAAGGTTTGTGGCGGCAACCAACAGAGAACTGGATAAAGAGGTGAAGGCCGGGCATTTCAGGCAGGATCTTTTTTATCGGATCAATGTGGTGTCCCTGACAATTCCGCCCCTTTCCGAGCGTAAAGATGATATTGCTTTACTGGTGCAGTGTTTTCTTAAAAAGTATAATTCCACGATGCGCAAAAATGTTAAGGAAGTGAGCCAGGAGGTGTTGGACATTTTACAGTCCTATGATTTTCCCGGGAATGTAAGAGAGCTTGAAAATATCGTCGAGCGAGGGGTGGCGTTAACCAACGGAGAAGTTATGGGAGTTGATAAAATTCCAGAAGATCTTCGCAGTCTTGATGTACAAACATTTAGAAAGAGTGGTGGCAAATATGCAACCATAGAGGATGTGGAAAAAACGTATATTGAATGGATTTTACAGGAAACCGGATATAACAAAACAGAAGCGGCAAAGGCGCTCGGTATTGATCGGGTATCGTTATGGAGAAAAATAAAGAAATTTGATCTGGAGTAAAGGGGTGTGGGGTAATTAACAACGCCCGGACGCGGAATGCGTCCAGGCGTTGTTAATAAAGGAGATGTTCTATAATTATCCCGCCGGGATATATTTCACCAGTGGACAGTCGTTACAGCCACCTTTGGGTAGATCACTTGAAGCGTGAACGATATCCACCAGGGCGGCTACCGCCGTTTTGGTGTTGGGGTAGATGTTGTCCATACCAATTTTGTCAAGCAGATGTGTCCTTTCCATTACTGCCATAACCTGCCCTTTGATCCCGCACATGGCAAAACCAAGACCTGCTGCCCGCAACCGGTCGACAATCTGGGCGAGTGCTTCTTCACCTGATGCATCCATATCGTTGATACCCTTGGCATCCAGAAGGATGTAGCGAAGGTCTTTATGTATCGTTCTAAACCGGGCAACCTGTTCATCAAGGTAGCTTGCGTTGGCAAAGAAGAGCGCACCATCGAAACGGACAACGGAAATATGTCTGCAGCCTTTAAGTCGGTAATGCTCTGCGCTTTTAAGTACTTTTTCCTCGTTCATGGACAGTTCGGCCACGACAGGGCGCATGGATTTGTAGAGGAACACACCCATGGAGAGGACAAAACCGACCATAATTCCTTTATCAAGATGCGGCGCAAAATAGAGGGTTACCACAAAACTTAGTACCGAGATAATGCCATCATATTTTTGTGCATGCCATGCATGGACAAAGCCTTTTACGTTAACCAGTCCAATAACTGCCATCATGATTACGGCAGCAAGGGTTGCCTGTGGAAGATGGTAGAGAAGGGGGGTGAAAAACAGAAGCGTTATAACCACCATAACAGAAGTGACCACTGAAGAGATACCGGAAACAGCCCCCGCAGCAAGGTTGACCGCAGAACGGGAAAAAGAACCGGAAACGGAGTAACTGGAGCCAAAAGATCCTAAGATGTTACCAAGTCCCTGGCCGATTAACTCCTGGTTTGCGTCGATCTTTTGTCCGGTCTGGGCAGCCATAGCCTTAGCAATGGCAATTGCTTCCATAAATCCGAGAAGAGAGATGATAATGGCGGTCGGCAATAGTTTCAAAAAGGTTTTTAGCGAAAGATCTGGAATGGTAAATGTAGGTAAACCTTTTGGAATTTTCCCAACGATGGCACCTCCTCCCATCATCAGGAGATTTGTGGAATCAAGGGGGGTGTTCTTAACTTTGATCCGCCAGGTGCCGTTATCTGTATTGACACCTGCGGGAATTGCATTTTTGGGATAAAAAGAATAGGTATCACCTTCAATGGCGGCCTCAAACTTTAAATCACGAATTGCCTTACGCTTAAGGTGCGCCTCTTCTTTGGCATGGTCCATATGGGCCGTAAGGATCTGAATTTCTGATGTTATTTTGATTTGCTCAATGGAAGGGCCTCCATGTCCACCTTTTTCAGCATTCTTTATTTCATCTAACTGCTTGCCAAGCTCAGCCCGTTCCTTCCCATGTTCCTCAATGAGGCTCGTGACATGATTGAATTCGCTAATCAAATGGGAGATATTTTGGTCTTTTATCGCGCTTACATCCACATTCGCATCGTTATTGAACCCAGTGAAATAGGAGAGCACGGTGGTGATAAGTACTGCGACTAATACATTTGGAACTTTTGGGGCATACTTTTTTAAGGTAGCCATGATGGCAACAGCTCCCACAGCATAGCAAAGTGTGGGCATGTGAGTGTAGTCCATAGCCGCTTTGGCCACCCGTATCATGGTTTCGTAGTGATGGGGTGCCTTATCAACATAGACGCCAAAAAATTTCGAGAACTGTGAGGAAGCAATGATGATTGCTGCTGCATTGGTGAATCCGTTGATTACAGGATGGGAGAGAAAGTTGACAACCATGCCAAGGCGAAGGACACCAAGGGAAAATTGAAAAATTCCAACAACCAATGCCAGCACAATGGAGTACGCGATAAATTCAGGTGATCCCGCAGTGGCTAAAGGCTCAAGGGAAGCTGCGGACATAAGAGAAACAACTGCCACAGGGCCCGTTCCCAATTGCCTGGAAGAACCAAATAGTGCCGCAATCATTGGGGGTAAAAAAGCGGCGTACAAACCGTAGTATGCTGGCAGACCAGCAAGTTGTGCATAAGCCATGGATTGGGGAATCAAGACCATGGCAACGGTAATACCGGCCACCAAATCAAGCTTGAATGATTCCCCTTTGTACCCTTTAAACCAAAGAATAAACGGAAAAATTTTTGCGAGTAACATTAGACCTATGCTCTCCTGTTAAGTTGAAAAGTACATGGCCCTGAAAGGGTCATAAGTATTCAATTGAATGGCTATTCAGTGTCTTGCCCGCGTAGTTGGTAGCTCCCTAAATGCGTTCTGTCAAGTATTTTTTTAAAAAATGCTTAAATAGCCATTTTGGGTAGATGTGTTTTGTTTGTTCTTTGTTATCAGTGTGTTGCGGTTATTCTTTGCGCAGGTTTCTGTTTGTGGCACTATTTGCTTTTCCATGCTTTGGTGGGGGATTTACAAGCGTAAGCGGAGTTAGCCCATTTTCAAGTTCTTTTTATTGAACTTTCATCCCAACAACATTACAGTGCCTGGATTACTCAACTGTTGTTTGTAAAGAGGAGATATCCATGAATCTTCTGATATATGGTGCGACCGATATCGGGTATATGATTGCCCAGAACCTGTATCAAAAGCACAGTATTACCCTTATCGACGATCTGGCAAAACTACCGGAAAAATTCAATGTTCTGGATATTAGTTTTATCAGCGGTACCGGATCAGATATTGATGCGCTGGAGCAGGGCGATGTGGAAAAATGTGAGCTCTTTATTGCCTGTTCTCCTTTGGATGAGGCCAATATTGTGGCTTGTTGGACGGTTAAAAAGATTGTTGATATTGAGACGATCTGCTTTGTCCATACAATGGAGTTGTACCGTAATCTTGTCTCTGCAAGGCAGAAGCACTATCACACCCGTTATGATATCGATACGGTGATTTGGCCTGAGCTGTTGTTGACGCAAGATATCTTTCGTATTGTTTCTGTACCCGATGCCATTGATGTTGAATATTTTGCAGAAGGCAGGGCGAAACTGTTTGAATACCGGATAAAGGAAAACGCTGATTTAGTCAATCGCAGGGTGATGGATTGTTCCTTTCCTCCCGATGTGTTGATAGTTGGGATTACCCGTGATCATAAACTCTTTATCCCCAATGGCTCTACTCTTATTATGGAGGGTGATAAGGTTATTTTTATGGGCCTTGGACCGGCCCTTGACCTGTTGGCGGCAAATATCTTTCAGTCAACCAATCAGACGAAGACTGCTGTTCTTATAGGTGGGGGCAGTATCGGTTTTATGTTGGCCCGTAAACTTGAAGAAGCAGGAATTCGAGTAAAAATAATCGAAGAAGATGAGGAACGCTGTGTATTTCTAGCAGATAATTTAGGGAAAAGTCTTGTCCTCCATGGAGACGGCACCGATCTGAAACTGTTGGAAGAAAAATCTGTTGCCGATGCCGATGTGAGCATCTGCATAACCAATAATGACGAAAAAAACCTGCTCTGTTCGCTGTTGATTAAACAGTTTGGAACCGAGCATCGAATTATTACAAGGGTAAGTAACACGCTCACTGCCCAACTCTTTGAACGGGTTGGAATTGATGTTGCGGTATCTCCACGGGCGTCAGCGTTAACGGCCCTTCTCAATCGTGTGCAGACATATGACGCTGATATCCTTGCAACCGTTGGTGGAGGCCAGGGGGAAGTGTTACGCCTCACCCTGCCGGAGAGTTTCCAGGATACATTGGTGATGGATTTGAAATTTCAGGCAAGGGCAATAATTGGTGTGGTCAAGCGGGGACGTGATCTCATCATTCCATCTGGAAATACCTCTCTTATGGCTGGCGATCAGCTTAATATATTCACCATGGCCGAGGATAGTGAGGCCATTAAGGCACTGTTTGTCTAATGAAACTTGCAAATATTCTCAACGCACTGGGCCTTATTCTGGTGGCCTTTGGGGGTATTATGCTGACCCCCATCGCGGTGGCCCTCCTTGAACATGAATATGGTTCCATTATTCCCTTTGTTACCGGCTCACTGACGGCCATTGCTCTGGGGCTGCTCTTCCAAAAATATGGTGGATTCTCTCGTAATTTTGATAATTTACGACGAGATGAAGGCTTGTTGATCGTTTCTTTGGCCTGGGTTGTTACTGCTGCCATGGGCGCGATTCCCTATCTCTTTTATGGTTTGGGACCGGTTGATGCCTATTTTGAGGCAATGTCTGGGATAACCACCACCGGGGCCACCATTCTCACCGATTTTTCTTTATATCCCAAAGATTTTTTCTTTTGGCGAAGTCTCACCCAATGGTTGGGGGGGATGGGGATTATCGTGTTGTTTGTGGCCATTCTTCCGCAATTTGCCGTGGCCGGAAGGCAGATTTTCTTTGCCGAAGCGCCTGGTCCAACGGAAGAAAAAGTGACGCCTCGTATAACCCATACGGCCAAAGCCCTCTGGCTTGTATATGGGCTCTTGACGCTGCTTGAAGTTATCTGTCTGGTACTTGCGGATATGCCGATTTTCGATGCGGTCTGCAATGCCTTTTCCACCATGGCAGCAGGCGGTTTTTCGCCTAATCCGCTCTCCATTATGGGTTATGAGAGTTCCAGGATAACATGGATTGTAACCTGTTTTATGTTTTTGGCTGGCAGTAACTTTGCCTTGCAATATCGGGTGTTATTGCAAAAGAAACCAATGGCGCTCTTTAAAAGTGAGGAGTTTCGACTCTATTCCACCATAGTTATTTTCTGTTCAGCGGCCCTTGGTTTTGCGTTGTTACTGCACGGGGATTATGCGCCTGAAGATGCACTCCGCGACGGACTTTTTCAAATTATTTCAATAATTACTACAGCCGGTTTTTCATCGGCCGATTTTGCACTGTGGAGCGTTGCTGCCCAGACGATTTTGTTTACCGTTATGTTGGTGGGTGGATGTGCCGGGTCCGCTGGTGGGGGGGTAAAGGTGACCAGGGTCTTGTTTGGCTATAAGTATCTCAAGCGTGAAATGACCCAGATCATCCATCCCCAGGCAATATTGCCCATTAAGATTGATCAAAAGACCGTTCCTGATGATACTGGGCGTCAGATATTGGGCTTTTTGCTCTTTTATCTCGTACTGATGACCATTTCTGCCTTGCTGGTGACAATGATTGAAGGCGATGCCAGTATAGGTTTAGTGGGAACTGCGGCTACCATCGGCAATATAGGTCCCGGTTATGGTGAAATTGGCCCCATGGGGAGTTTTGGTGGCTTATCCATTATCACAAAGCTTATATTTACCCTGAATATGGTTGTTGGCAGGCTTGAGTTGATCCCGTTTTTGGCCATGTTGCACCCAGATTTCTGGAGCTTTAAAAAATAAGGTTGTCACTCCTGTTAGGAATTGAGGAGTACGTCTTTTCTTGTATCCGGTATAAAATGTCAGCGCAAAAAATCATATTCCAGGCCAGTGTAGTTTGTCTGCACAAGAGCTGGAAAATGGTTCACTTCACCGCGGGATTGTATAAAAAGCTTGCCGGGAGTGATTCGAGAATCAAGAGGATCGCAAGTTTATTGCTCCTTGGTGGAATACTCTTTTTAAGTATTCTTGGTATCTTGCAGATAGTGAATCCACAGGCTTTGGCAGACTGGATTCAGCTCAAACTTGTCCTCCATGGAATGGGGATCACTGGGGTTTTGCTGTATTTGCTGGCAGTGGCAATATTACCCCTCTTTTCACCCCTTGCATTGCTTATTGTGACCGGTTCCGCAGCATTTGGGCCTGTTACCTGTTTTTTTCTTTCTTATCTTGGCTGCCTTTTCAATGCGAATATTACCTATTGGCTGTTACGATTTTTCTGTGTTGAGAAGTTGTTGGGGAGTGGTGCGAGAAGCAGGTGGGTAAAAAATGGATTTGACCGCTATGGTTTTTTTATTGTAATAGGCCTGCAGTTGCTCTGTGTTATCCCCTTTACCTTGATTAATGCACTTGCTGTTGGCGGACAAATGGAATGGAAAAGCTTTATCAAGGCCACAAGTATTGGGATTATACCGGGTATTATCCTCTACTCCTTTATGGGCGACACCATCGCCCGTGATTTTGTCTCTCCTCGGGTCTATTTTTCAGGGGTCTTTGTGGTGGCCTTTTTGCTTATTGTTGTCGCGTTGCGTAAAAAGTCTGGTTCCAAAGCCGTTAGTCGGGTGGGTTCGGATTCTTGATTGTGGGGAAGGAGTGGTTTGGTAGAAATTTTCTTACAAAAAGGACAAAAAAGTTATGCGTAAGCAGTTGATATGCTGTGTCTTTTGTTTTTTATGGTCGTTGGCCTCAAACTAAATATCTACCTTTCTAAGGTATTCTTAAGATGATTTTTTGTTGATGTTACTGTTTTGATGGGAGTATCATAGGTTGAGTTTTATGGTTTTGGTGAAAAGCGAATTAGTATCATTTATTCATGAATGAAATTAAATGGCATAACAGAGCACGAAAGCAAATTAAGAAAGTTCCTGCAAATTACCGAGAAAAAATCTTTGATTCTGTGGATAAACTTACTGCGTTTCCTGAGACGCATGGACTCAATATAAAAAAGCTTACAAATCATCAGTATGATTTTAGGCTAAGAGTTGGACGCTACAGAGTCCTTTTTGATCATGCTGATGGAATCAAGGTTGTGGCCATTCAAGAGGTGAGGAAGAGAGATGATCGTACATACTGAGAACGTACAAATCATAGAACAAAATGGTCAACCGGCCTTTGCCGTTCTTCCTTGGGATGAGTATCAAGAACTTTTAAATAAAAGTGACGTTTGGTTCCCCAATGATGTCGTTAAGGCAAATGCAAGGGGCTGTTGTTTGGTTAAGGCTTGGCGCAACCATTTTAATATGACCCAAAAGAAATTAGCTGAAAAATCAGGTATAAAACAATCGACAATAGCAAGACTTGAAGCTAACCCTGACTCGAAACCACGTAAAAGCACCTTGGAACCATTGGCGAAAGCTTTTGGGATTAGCCTTGAACAGCTTACAGAATAGTCAGCCGTTTGAAAGTAGTTTGTCGTGGAAAAGTCTCGTAATGACAGCCTAAAATTGAATCAAACTAACAAGAAAGTCGTCCAGACCGGTGTCGCACAATTTGATCTTACCGTTTTCAAATAAATATTTTATGGCCGAATACTTATTGTTGGGTAGATACCCTCATTTTCACCTTCAGGGTAGGGTTGGATAATGTTAAAGGCGATATGCTGGTTTTTTTGAGCATGCCCTTTTGAAGAATGTGTGCCATCATAGAATGCTCCGTTGGCTTCCAGGATATGTTGTATTCGGGATTGCAATGCCAACAGAAATGCGCTTCCGCTTCCCTCAAAGACAAGATTATCCCTTGAAAAGCCCTCTTCTATATCGCACAGCTCTTTAAAAGAGATGGAATTGTTCGCTAGTGAATGTTGATCATTGATACATCCCCAAACCAGGGTGCGTGGCGGAATTTGTAATGGGGTCGTTGTATCGATAATGGTGTGGGGCATTATAATGCAGCCGTTGCCAACATGTAATCTACAATGCTGTGCCCGCAGAAAACTGTTGAAGCCAACAAACACCATTGCTTCCAAATCGACGCCAAACAGTTTGGCTCCATGGGCGGTAACGTCATATCCTTTCAGGTTTGAATCAACAATAAAACAGTTTTCCTGAACGTTTGCCCCTTTCCCGAGTTGAGCGTTTTCAAGAAGTGCGCGCTGAGCCACCAGTACATTTTCACCTATGCTGGTTTTGGGGCGAATGACGGCGAAACGGTCAAGAGATGCGCCTTGGGGAATGGGAATCGGTGGCGCCAAATCCACCGTTTCAAAGAGTTGGGCAAAAGACTCTTTATAGGTATCAATGCAATCAATAAAAATTCCACGAGGGGGCCCACCTGGTGTAAACTGCAGGTACGGCTGTATGGCATCCTCTTGATACCTATACAAAAAGTTAAACGAATCCGGATTGGATACCCAAATTGTTCCCGTTGGAATATGCAGGTGGTTGATCTCTTGTACCTGCACATAAGAAAACATATCAATCACGCAATCGTTTACTGTGGAAAGGTCAACGGTGGCAAAGGGACCTAAAAAGCTACCATCTGTTGGAGAACCGTGGATATTGGCATAGTGCATGGAGAGCGTGTTGCTGATGGAAAAATGTTCGGGTGTTTCAGGATCATGGGAATGATTGTGAACCAGAGTTTTTATAAGTAGACTGTCTTCAATGACGATTTCTTCATCTTTGGTCAGCACAATATCAAAGGTGTCAAAATGAAGAACCGTTCCCTTCTTTTTTAGCTCATCTCCTCGAATATCACTTTTATAGAGAATGGAATTTGCGGTCTGGCATTTGCCAAGAAAATAGCTCCCTGCAAGATTTGAGTGGTGGAATTGAAAATCCAGCGGATGCTGAGAGGTGATTGCATAAAATCCGTGGGTGTTGTTGAGTTCTGCAAAAGAAAGCGTACCCTCAAGTAACGGTCCAACATCAAATTGGAATTCCCGAAGGTTAATATTGACCCGTTGAAGAATTCTTTTGTATAGTTCTGTGAGTGTTTTCATTTGGCTATCGAGTTCTTGGCTATGGTATGAAATACCGCTGAAAAGAGGTCCGTTTCTCGTAAAATACCGATTATTTCCCCCTGCTTAGTGACTAAAAGGGACGGAAGTTTTTCCTGGATAAGCTGGTGAATGGCTGTTTCCAGCTTTGCATTATATCCGATGTATTCATCCTCAGAGAGGCTCCCCATATAGTCTTCAACTCTGCATCGGCCAGCGGGTTCACACAGCTCTTCTAAAGGTGTTGGGGAACAGTGTTGCTGGTGAAGGTGACGGATAAAGCTGTTTGTAAACCTAAAACGTGAAAGTTCGCTGTCACTAAAGCTAAGCGTACAGTCAGAAAGAAGGGCCTTCAGGGCATCAACCTGATTGAGCTTTCCCACCACCCGATCCTTTTGGTCCACAATCAGAATTGCACGGTGTCTGTATTTTGAGTGGTCAAACTCTTCTTGAGCTTTTTCAAGGGCAAGCACTGCTTCTTTCAGGGTGGCTCCCAAAGGCGCGGTGGCATATTCTGATAACGGTACCATCAGATCTTCCACAGTGTAGTTTTTCATAGTCTGGCTCCAGGAATGATCACATTGAGGATTTTCCAAGTATGGCGGCTCCCACTCCGTTGCCCACTTCACAATATTTGGGAAAGGTGACAGTGGTGCCAAGTTTTGCAGCAACCTGGGGAAGGAAATATCTTGCTGCTGCGCCAAGGCCAATAAGCGGTATTTTTAGCTCAAACTGTACTTGTAGCGCCGGGTGATTGTTTCGTGAATTGATAAAGCCGGTGACAGATTTTCCCCAATAGTGATGGATAACGTAATCAAGGATCAGGTTTTCGATTTTTTCCTCTGTCATTTGTACGATTTTTTGACAAAAAGCTTCTGTGTCCATTCTTGCCAGAGAAGCCAAAATTTGAGCACCTGACTCAGCTTGTTTTTTGTCGCCAATATCTATTTTTCCAAGGGCGTGTAAGGCGTCGGTGGGTGTGAATCCCGTTTCAAGGGTGAGCTGTTCCCTTGCCAGTTGTTCCAACCGTTTTTCCAGAGGGACACCTGAGAGTCCGGTGGCCTGATTAATAGAGCTGATGGTAGCCGCACCGTTTTTTGCGAGAAAGGAGAGGATTTCACCTTTGTCTCTGTTGTCTTGCAGTTCCGGGATAAGGGTAATACACTTGCTGTCTTGTCCAGCACCCAGCCAGGTAGAAGGGTCGGGGAACAGAGAGGTCATGGAAAGGGGGATAACCCTTGCGGACTTGAGTTGTACGTTATGGTGCTTATCAAGTCTTACGTGGGAATCACCACCAACTCCACTGCTAAACATATCCACCGCTTCGACATGGGTCTGCCAGCGGCCGACTTTGCATCCATCCGCAGAAAGGACTGGCTTGCCATTATGGATCATGGCAATGTCGGTGGTGGTTCCGCCCACGTCAACCACCAGTCCATGTTGGGTCTGTTGTTGGGCGGCACCAAAACCGGCAGTACAAGCGGGTCCACTGGCGACCGTAACACCTGCCTGCTCAGAAACATTGGCGATGCCCACCTGATCGCCATTGCCGGCGATTAGTACAATTGGGCAATTGAGTTTGTTTTGTGTTGCCGCAGCCTGGACTCCAGAGGTGAAGTCACGCATAAGGGGCATAAGTTTTGCGTGGAGCGCAGCGGTTGCCGTTCGCTCCTCCATGCCGGTGATACTACTGATGTTGTGGGAGCAGAATACAGGTTTGGGGTCCATCATGGCGATGGCCTTTTCTGTTACCATCTCATGGGTGGGATTTTTCATGGACATGGCAGCGCAAACCGCATAGGAGTCCACTTCGTTTTTAATTCCATGGATTGTATCAACAATGTTATCAAGATCAAGGGGCTCTGCTTCCTCACCGGTGATTGAGTGCCCCCCCTTAATAAAAACATTGGCAATGATTGGTAGTTTGAAATGTTTCACATAACCGATGATAAAGGCTGCAACCCGGGCACCCTTGTTTTCCACCACCGCGTTGGTGGCGAGGGTGGTGGACAGGGCCAGGCGTGATATGTGTTTTGGGTCAATATCTGTTTTTTTCAGCAGTTGTTCAAGGGCTTTGGCGGTGGAGGATGCGAGGTGGTAGTGGTTTGTTACCACTTTTGTACTGGTCAAGACTGTGTCATCTGCAACGTCGAGTAATACCGCATCGGTATATGTCCCGCCGGTATCAATTCCTATAATATATGGTGGCATGATCTATTTGGGTTAAAAGATGAATCTGAAATACTCTGCATATTCTTGATATACTGCAAAGGAATTTTTGAAGCAATATTGCATTCATTGTGTCTTGTTATCCTATTGGCTCTGGTGTACCCTTGCAACAAGATAAAATTTGGAATTAATGGGAGATTGGGTGAGATGAGTTTTTTGCAAATAGAAGGAAAAACCTTCGTGGTGTTTGGGCTTGCCAATAAAAAATCGGTCGCTGCGGCCATTGGCCGGGTACTCTTAAAAGAGGGAGCCAGGGTTATTAATGTGGTACGTTCAAAGGAGCGTGCCCTTAGTGCACAAAAACTTTTTCCGGATTCACCGGTTTTTACCTGTGATGTGGAGGATGAGAAAAACATTGTTCAGGTTCGAGGGGAAATAGAGGAGCATCTGGAAAAAGAAGCTGGTGGGCGTATTGCAGGGCTTGTGCATTCCATTGCCTTTGCCAATTATTCCGAAGGGTTAACTCCGTTTCACGGTACGTTGAAAAAAGATTTTCTGCAGGCTTTTGATATTTCTTGTTTTTCTTTTATATCCATCTGCAATCATTTTAAAGAACTTTTTGCCCATGATGCTTCGGCGATAACGATCTCCATTTCAACGACTGCAATGGCTGCGGAAAACTATGGATATATGGCGCCGATAAAGGCAGCCCTGAACTCTTCGGTCTGCTTTCTGGCAAAGTCCTTTTCCACATTTTCCAATGTACGTTTTAACGCTGTAGCCCCAAGCTTACTGAAAACTTCAGCGTCAGCCGGGATCCCCGGATATATTGATTCGTATCTCTTTGCTGAGAAGGCAATTTTGCGAAAAAAGGCGCTGGAGACAAGGGAAGCTGCTGATCTTGCAGCATTTTTGCTTTCTCCTCGTGCTTCTGGTATTACTGCCCAAACGGTGGTGGTGGATGCGGGGATGTCTGTGAACTATTTTGACTCCGAGATTGTTGCGGGGGCCATTGGTTAAGAGGGAAAATATGAAGAGTACAAAATTGATACCGTTGAAGGAACGAATCATTGTGGCCCTTGATGTCGAGAGCCCGGAGCTTGCAAAGGAAATGGTTCGGCGATGTGAATCCCATGTGGGCTATTTTAAGGTTGGCTTACAGCTCTTTATGGCAAGTTATTTTGAGGTAGTGGACTGGCTTATTGCCAGGGGGCATAAGGTGATGCTTGATCTGAAATTTTTTGATATTCCGGAAACAGTCAAGCAGGCAGTGGCGCAGGTGAACAGCCGTGGTGTGTCACTTGCAACCATTCATGGTAATGATGCAATAATTCGCGCAGCAATGGAAGCACGGGGTGATTTGCAGCTATTGGCGGTTACAGTGCTTACCAGCTTTGGCGAAGAAGATTTGCGGGCAATGGGAATGACCCAATCCGTTGAAGATTTGGTGCTGTTTCGTGCGAGGCGGGCCCTTTCCCTTGGTTGTGACGGTGTGGTTTCCTCAGGTCTTGAAGCGGAACGGTTGCGCAGTGAGCTTGGCAATAAATTGTTGATAGTGACTCCTGGAATTCGTCCAGGAGCCAATGTGGAAGAAAGCTGTGATGATCAAAAACGAATCATCACAGCCGGACGCGCCGTTTCCAGTGGAGCGGATCATGTGGTGGTAGGACGTCCCATCACCCAGGCAGATGATCCCATTGCGGTTATCCAGGCGATGCAGGCCGATATCCGTGATTCTTCGGAAGATTGAAAACTTCCCTGAAATTCTAACTGCATGAAATTCAAATAACGATTTTGTAATCAAAACAGCCTGAAGAAAACAGGCATCCATGTTGCATTATTCTCCCTGTTTTGGAAGCAGATGGTCAACCCCTGACGTGTGAATGTGCATGTTGTCCTCAATACAGAGAGAAGAGAAATGGATATTGATAAACAAAATTTAAGACCTGCAGGAAAAGGATTTGTTGTGGCATCTCTTGGAGATGGGCTCCCTCCCATGCGCCGTTTGGTAGAGGCGTATGCCGGACGGGACAATAAAAAGTATATCAAACTCAATGGCCGTATCTCGCCGTTGCTCCCAAGCCATGGTTTTATTTCTGCAAACTAAGTTTCTAGTCGCGGGAATTCGGTTTACACCCGCCGGGTTTCCGCGCATTTCTTTTTGGGAAGTGGCCTTTTCGCTACCGGGGTGCTCTCTTCAGTACTCACCTTGGGTGGTGCAAGTTTCGCAGGAGCAGGTGATCTACCGGGCTCTGCTTTAGCCTTTTCCCATTGTCTTTGTCTTTCCTGGTTGGGCATTATTTTCGATAAAGGTGATTATCTTGTCGGCAACGTTGATCCCTGTCGCCTTTTCAATCCCTTCAAGACCTGGCGAAGAGTTCACTTCCATAACCACTGGTCCATGGTTGGAGCGAAGGATATCTACACCTGCCACGTTAAGCCCCATGATTTTTGCTGCACGTACGGCGGTTGATCGTTCCTCGGGAGTGATTTTGATCTTTTCCGCTTTGCCGCCGCGATGAATATTGGATCTGAAATCTCCCTCTTTTCCAACACGCATCATGCTGGCCACCACTTTACCGCCAATAACAAAACAGCGGATATCTTTGGCGTTGGCTTCTTTGATAAATTCCTGCACTAGTATATTTTGTTTTAGACCTCGAAAGGCTTCAATAACACTTTCAGCTGCATTATTTGTTTCAGCAAGGACGACCCCCACACCTTGGGTGCCTTCCAAAAGTTTGATAACGAGTGGTGCGCCCCCGGCAAGATCAATTAAATCTTGGGTGTATTGGGTGGCATGGGCAAAACCGGTAACCGGTAAACCGATTCCTCTTCGAGCCAGAAGTTGCAGGGAACGTAATTTGTCACGAGATCGTGAGATCGCCACCGACTCATTGAGGCAATAGACGCCCATCATTTCGAACTGTCGCACCACAGCGGTACCATAAAAAGTGATGGAGGCGCCGATACGAGGAATGATGGCCTGGTAGCCTTCCAGGGGCTCTCCCATAAAATGGATAGATGGCCTGTGGGAAGCGATATTCATATAACAACGCAGTGGATTGATAACCTGTACATCATGACCCAGTTTTTTTGCGCTGGTAAGTAATTTGTTGGTTGAATAGAGATCTTTGTTTCTCGATAAAATTCCTATTTTCATTGTATATCCTATGTATTAGTAAGGAGAAATGGGCATTTTCCCTTGTAAGTATGATGCAGAAGGATCCACGATATACCGAGTCATTGCTCTGCGACCCAGGAGTAATTTAAAACGCATGGTGTCTCTGTCGGTGAGGGTGAATTCTGTCTCTAAAGTGTAGTTTCCAAGGCTAAAACACGAACGAATAACGTAGCGCATTTCTTGATGCCCGCCTGAATCAGTAATAAGGCGCTGGTCGATAACTGGCGCAACGCAGGATATAACGATATCCTGTCTCTTTTGTAGGGGGTGGATCTTAAAACACACCATCTCGATATCGTCTTCTGTATACGCTTCAATTGCAAAGGCATGCAGTGCAGATGTCTTGGCACCCGTATCTATTTTTGCTTTTATCGCCGGGATAGAGAGATCAGGCAATGAGAGCCACTCTCTCCACCCCAGGATTGTTTTTGTCTCGTTGTTATAGCTCATCGTATTTCTTACTAGTTTAGTTTGGGGCAAGGTTACGGCGCCAGTGCAAAACCTGTTCTCAAATGGTTTTTACCAGAAAAATATTGAAAAATTAAAGGCTAAGGGAGGTCTGCTGTTCCTGTTTCCCATGGGCGAAATTTAAAAACAGGAAGTGTTAGTTCCGGTTAACAGGAAAGCTGAATTTGCAGTTCCAGTTGTTGGGAAATGCGTAAGAAAAATTTGAACGTTCTTTGAAGGTACTGGATCCATGATACCCCATTCCTGGGCTACAAATGGAAGTACCGGACCTTGTATCACCATGCTGTTCTATTTTTTTTATAAGAAGAGTAGTTGGCATTTCTATTGCTATTACCATTGATGAATTGTCCGTGGACCAGTAAACGGCTTGTGTTCTTTGTACGGTGAAGGATCTGTGAAAGAACAGGGAGATAAGAAATCGACTCTTTAAGAAAAAATGGTGAAATTATGTATGAGTACGGTGGGATGGAGACAAAGAAAAAGGGGAAACGGGCTCGCTCCTTCGATGTTGAGATACGGAGCTGCTCGTTTTGTGGGAGTTCAAGCGGTATTGAGATATCTGGCGGGCACCGGCGAAATGATGCGATTTTTTGCCAGGTGTGTGGGGCGGAATACCTGCTGCAAAGTGTAAATCCTGTACGTTTGACTCTTATGGAACAGTACGATGTAGATGATTATATCTGGGATGTGGGTATGGATGAATAATCTGTTTATCTTCTGCCAGGGTGGGATACCGTATGTTTTTATCTGTATCCCACCGTAACATATGTAACGCACCTCTTTCTTATAGCCAGGCGCTGATCTCTAAATACTTAGAAAACGTCCTGTTTGCCTACGGGAATTTACTGCTATTCTATTTCGTCTATATGAGGCGAAAATGGCTGGAACTCCGTGACAATAATTTCATTTTCTTCCTTATCACCTGTAAAACCACTAACCCTGATATTTTTGCGCAGCACGGGCATAAATGCAGCTTTGCTGCTCGGATGATGAAGGATATATTTTTTTTCATCATTTGTTAATAGGGCAAAACCAATTATGGTACCATCGTTTCGCCATTTATTAGGGACAAGCACTCCAGAAATTGTAACAGTATCTTGAGAGTTCTTCTTTCTCATTGTTTTTTTTGTTTCCTGTCCTGCTTGAATCGTTGTCGGGTGTAAGGACGGGTTTGCCAAGTTTTTAACAGGCTTAAGAAGAAAAGAGTCGACGGAGTATTAAAAATCATCCTCGTCAAAATAGTAGTCATCATCGTAGCTTTCCAAAGGCTCAAGAAGTATCGGGGAAAGCGAGAGGATCGTCAGCTCACGGCCACATCCGTCACAATAAATTTCATCTCCAGGTTCGTTGTCACTGAAAATCGCAATCTCTTCTCTACAAATGGGGCACTGTTTTGTTCTCATAATTGTTCTCTGTAAAATATTGATGCAGTTGCTTAAGAATGTAATGCTACGACCATCAGCACACTGTATTCCGTATGCTGGCAATTCGTCAGCAAGCTTTGTGCCATATTTAATGAAGAGAGAGGGTTGTTAGTAAGCCGTAATAATCCAATATGTTACATGGTGTGTGGCAATGAGAGGCTTCTTTTCTCATGGCCATGGAAGATAGATGAAAAAATGGGAAAAGAACCAAAAGTTCTCTTTTTGGTTGTTTTGTCTGAAGACAGGTTGTATAGCGAGTTGGCAGATGGCATAATTTTATTGATTTTTCATTTAATTGCATAGTCGTACGCTTACCGTATTTTACAGGTGTTAGTACCCTTTTGAGAGGTATAAGTGTAATAAAAACGGGTAAGGAAGTGGTGTGGCAGAATCGTTAATTCCATCATTTATGTAAACGGAACTTATATTTCTTGTTTTTGTGGCCAGTATGAAAAATGTCCTGATTGTAAGTCGAGATGGAGAGAGCGCTGCGGTTTTTAAAAAGAATTGTGGCCAACAAGGGGACGTGGTAGCAGTATCTTCGTTGGTTGAAGCCCAGGATGTTTTGCGGAAAAACCGGAGTGATTTGCTGTTTATTGATATAGGAATTTTGCAAAAATCAGCAAAGATCAGTGGATACAAGGCAATATTGCAACCATTTTGGTTGCAATATCCAACTCTTGATATTGTGGTGATGACCACAAAAGAGATGCTTCGCGAAGCCGTATCGGTGGTGAAGCAAGGGGCCAGTGACTATATCATGTATCCTCTTATTGATGATGAAATTCGTTTGCTGCTCGGAAATCTGGAGGAGGCGCAAAAGGTCCAGTCAGAGCTTGACTATTTGCGTGATCAATTTTGGGACCGGGATACCATGCCCTTTGTCCAGACCCGTAGTCCTGCCATGAAAAAAGTGTTTGAGAATGTTCGTTCGGTGGCTCCCACCAGAAGTACAGTATTGCTAACCGGGGAAACGGGTACAGGGAAAGGGGTGCTGGCAAAACTGATTCATCAACACAGTAATCGCCGGGATGAACAGTTTATCAGTGTTCATTGTGGGGCAATTCCTGATACCCTACTGGAAAGTGAGTTATTTGGACACGAGAAGGGCGCCTTTACCGGGGCTACAAAACGAAAGCAGGGAAAGTTCGAAATTGCCAATGGTGGATCCATTTTTTTGGATGAAATCGGGACCATTACTTCTGCTGCCCAGATAAAACTCCTCCAGGTCCTTCAAGACGGAATATTTCAGCGCATTGGCGGTGAAACGGATACGAAAGTTGATGTGCGTATTATTACTGCGACTAACGAAAACCTCAAACAACTCTGTGAAGAGAAAAAATTCAGAACGGATCTTTATTATCGACTCAATGTCTTTCCCATAGAAATCCCACCGCTGCGAGAGCGAAAAGAAGATATTCCAGGATTGGTCGAGGTTTTCATAAGACAGCTCAATAGGTTTCATTCCAAGGGGGTTTTTGACGTCCACCCTCAGGTGATGGAGGCCTTTTTGAATTATTCATGGCCTGGAAATATACGAGAGCTTGAGAACATAATGGAGCGGGCTTATATTCTTGAACGTTCTTCAGTGCTCTTACCGGAAAGTTTTCCGGCGGAACTCTTTGCCGATGAAGATACGTTGCCACGGGTGCAAGTGGATACACTCTTGCCCCTTGCGGAGGTGAGACGACGAGGGGTGGAAGAGATTGAACGCTGTTATCTGAAAGAGGTTTTGGATAAACATGTGGGGCGGATCAATAAAACTGCTGAAGCTGCTGGTGTTACCACCAGGCAGCTTCATAAGCTTATGAAAAAATATGGTTTAAAAAAAGAGGAGTTTAAGAAATAAACTTATACTATCAGGGCACTCTCTTTAGTACCACCTTGAGTGGTGTAAGTTTCGTACGAGCAGGCAAGCTGCTCAACTCAGCTTTATGCCCCTTGAATTGCAATCGTCCTGGGTTTGGCCGCCTCGGACTTGGGAAGATGCAATTTGAGTACCCCGTCTTTTAGTTCAGCATCCACTTTGGAAATGTCGATGGATTGGGGAACGGAAAAGGTTCGTTGATATTCCAGGTTTTCAAATTCTTCCCAGCTGGTCGCCCCTTCAGCTGTGATGGTACGTAGTCCAGCAATGTCTAGTTTTCCGTTGTCAATATGTATGGTGATATTTTCCTTTGTGACCCCCGGCATGTCGGCATTGAGAAGGATTTCATTGTCATTCTCATAGATGTCAACCAGTGGTGTTGCTACCGGTACGTGACTTGTTTTTGCCGGTAACGATTCTTCCCTTGTGGTGATGTTTGCTTGCTCGCTCATGGTTCAACCTCTCAAGTGCTCAATAGGAATGGTTTTGTTAATTGATTGTGATTTGCCTTGCTTTGGCCGTTTCGGCTTTTGGCAGGGTCATACTCAAAATTCCATTTTCTAAACCCGCTTTGACCTTTTCAACGTCCACATCCGCTGGCAGGGTGAAGCTGCGGGTAAAGCTTGTGTTGCTGCATTCAACTCGGTGACTTTTATAGCCTTCCGGGATGTCAGCGTTTCGCTTTCCGCTTAGCTCAAGGTAATTACCCTGAATTTTGATGCTAATGTCCTCTTTGGTCAAACCGGGTAGTTCTGCAAGTATGGAGAAGTGGTCTCCGTTGTCATAAAGATTGGTCCGGGGACTTGATTCAGCAATGCGCCATCCACGGGTACCGTAAGCGTTGGTAGAATCGTAAAACGATCCGTTTATTCTGGATCGAAGAAGATCCATTGCTCCAAAGATTCTGTCGATATCATTTATTCTTGTCCACATAGTTGTTCCTCCTGAATGTTCTTTTTGTGGTGCACCTGATATGGGTCTGTGCTCCTTACTCTTTACCTGTGCAGGAAAAAATAATTACATAAAAAGTGTTGTCAATATAATGGTAAAAATAATTTTGCATTTTACATCAATATTACTTTTTAAGTTTGAGTTGACAAAGTAATATTGCAGGGCTACCATAGAGTTATGGAGGTATACTATGGATGAGAAAAGAGAAAAAAGTGGTCGGGGAGCCGTTCACCTGACAGTTGATGATCTAAAGAAGAAACAGTCGGTAAGGGCAACGTTTCGTTTGTCGCCACACGTAATCAAGCTTCTGAGTGTGACCGCCTGTCAGTTAGGAATTAAGCAGAAATCGCTTTTTGATCAACTTATTGAAGACTCGGGGGTATTGGGCCAGGTAGCCAGGGATGCGGAAGAATACCATAGGGAAAAAACGGAGTGTCAACAGAAGACATTTGTGATTAGCAGGAGTTCTTTGCTGTCGCTGAATAAGATCGCAAAACGGGAGAATGTCCCCAGGGATTTTCTGGTTGAAGTATCCATAAAACGATTACTCCCCATCGTTGATAGTGAACTTGAACGACATAAAAAGAGAAAGCGTATGCTGGCTGATATGAAGGACTATTTGTATAGAGGGCAGCAGCTTCTGACAAAAATTGGTGAAGAGCTGGGTGAGGATGATCTGCTTTATGAGATGGTACGTGATCAGATGGAAGTGGCACAAAAAAATATTGTGAGGGTGGACGCCATTGTGGAAAAGGGAACGGCCATGGAGGAATGGTAATTATTTGTTGCTTGTTGCGATCATGTTTAAGATCCGTATGGCCGCCATTGCTGCCCCATAGCCATTATTGATATTTAAAACTGCTATGCCGTTGGCACAGGAACTGAGCATGGATCCAAGGGCGATTTCTCCTCCCTTGGCAACACCGTAGCCAACATCAGTGGGTACCGCCAGGATCGGTTGCGGTAACAGTCCGCCAACCACAGTGGGTAAAGCACCTTCAAAACCGGCAACCACGATTAATATTTTATATCTTTTCAGCTCTTCAACTTTATCCAGCAGACGATGGACGCCGGCAACCCCTATATCGGAAAACCGGGTTGCAGAAAAACCCATATATTGCAAAGTATAAAATACTTCATTAACAATGAAAATATCAGAGGTTCCGGCGGAAAGAATGGCCACATCGTCTTGGCTGTTTTGGGAGTAAGGGTCTATTTTTTCAAGAAAAAATATTCCAGAGGCCTTGTCGAAGAAAGTATTCTGAAATGTTTTTGTAAGGACATTTGCCTTTTCTGGTTGGAGTTTGGTGATCAGCGCATTTTTGCCATGATTCTGGTGATGATTAAGGATGGAAAAAAGATCCTCAATGTGTTTTGATTCTCCATAAATTACTTCTGGAAAACCGGTCCGTTCTTCCCTGTTTGTGTCAAGCGTATGGTTGTTCATGGTTCTTTTTCATGTAGGTGTTTTGGGCCTGCTGTTATGTGTTGCTACAAGCGTTACAGGGTTGTAGCCAAATCTTGCAACTTCCCCTCCAGTATCCCACAGATTATGTCAAGCCCGTTTGCCAGTTCTGTAAGAGATGTCGGCCCAGAAAGCGAGATCCGTACTGCAGCCGGGACGGCTTCATGCCCGACGCTGAAACGTTCAGCGCCAAAGATATTTACTCCGGCTTCTTTGGCCCGCAATTCAAGAGCAGCACCACTCCAGGGCTCGGGGAGGTTGAGCCAGAGAAAAAATCCTGTTTCGTATCCCTGGTATGAATATCCTGCCAAATATTTTGTTGCAACACCATATCGAAGGCGAGCTTCTTCCTGCTTAGCTGCCACAGTGTCATCAGCGGTGCCGTCCATAATCCAGGAGCAGGCCAGTTCGGTGGTGATGGGAGATGCCATCCAGACCGTATTGAGTACGGCTTCTGATAACCGTGCCTGCAGATCTTCGGTAGCTGCCACAAAAGCTACACGTAACCCAGGTCCAAACGCCTTGGAGACACTTGTAATAAAGACGCCCTGTTTATCGACCAGTGTCGATATTGGTGGAGTCGGCTTTTGAGTACGGGTCAGACCATACGTGTCATCTTCCACTAAAATTAGATTGTGCCGACGGATTACCCGTGCGATTTCGTCTCTTCGCTCAAGGGGCATGGAGAGTGTTGTGGGGTTCTGTGTTCCGGGCATAAGATAGACGCCTGTGATATCTTCCCGGCGGCAGGCAGTGTCAAGGTCTGTGGCTGACATCCCAAGAGAGTCCCCCTTAATCGGTGTTAGTCGAATCCCCAAAGTGGCCGCAAGAGACTTGATACCCGGGTAAGTGAGGCTGTCCACAGCCAAACGCTGGCCCGGATGGAAAAAGGCGGTAAGGCAGCAGGCCAGAGCATGCTGTCCGCCTGCCGTAATAACCACTCTTGCGGGATCAATATCAAGACCATGCCGTTTCAGCCAGATTGCACCGATGGAGCGGTGCTCAACCATTCCTGGTGGTGTTGCGTAGCGCATAAGTCGGTTGAGGTCTTGCTTTGTAGAAAGACGGCGCAACCCTTCACCAATATCAGGATCAAGACCATAGAGCGGTGTTACGATGCCCATTTCCACAATTCCAGGCCCCTGCCGTTCCTGAGTCACCAAGGGAGGGCAGGCCCCAAGATCAGATGTAACAAAGGTCCCTCGCCCCACCGTTGCGTGAACCAACTTTCTTCGTTCGGCCTCTGCGTAGCCACGCGTCACCGTACTCACATTCACTCCCAGGGCATCGGCCAGGTCCCGATGGGTGGGGAGCCGCATCCCTGGCCCGAGCAGTCCGGAACGGATATCTTGTTCTATGGCGCTGGCCAGCGTTTGGTAAAGTGGAGCCTTTCCTCTTGTGATAGTGGGGAGCCAAATTGTCATGCACACAATATTAGCATTGACCCGTTATGCTTGTCAATGGTATGCACACAAATAATGGTTCAATACGCACAATGTGGAGTCGAATAAGCATACAATTCATTAACACAGAGGTAACCGCCATGCCTTTCAGCCCAGTCCTTGCCAGCACAACCACCCATACACGAATGCGAAGTCCTAAACATATAGCCGGTATTTCCGGTATGTGCGCAACGTGTAGTACCCAATGCCAAGGTTCATGTGAAATCGGTCTTTCAGCAATTCGAGGAGCGGAAGCGATCCTTGCAACTTCTGCTGATAGAAAACAGTTTGCTTCGGAAAAGAGGTACCCTCTTGATTTTTCCCATTTCAATATCAACGGACGATTATTTGGCGCGGTGGGACTTGCTTTGGATCCTGAAATAGCCAGTTTTTCGAATGCCGGCATAAGCTCTACCTTTGGGACATCCCATATCGTACCGACCAACGGACCTTTTCTCTTACCGGCCATGGCCAAGCTGGCCTGGAAGGAATACTATACGGGCGCTGCTCTTTTTGGGGTGCCTGCTGTTATCGGGGAGGGTGTCATTGCCAAAGACCCTGGTCTTGTTGTCGATGGCCAACGGGTGACTGCATCACCCTTGATCGCTGCAATGGTATCCACCTACAGACGGTTTCAACGGGATTGTGGTGATATTGTCCTGCAGGCAAATGTTGATGACGAGTATCACGGGGTGCTTGATTATGCGGTCGAGCGACTCAACGTAAAATCTGTGGAACTGAAATTTGGTCAAGGTGCAAGAGGCATCCAGGCGATGAATCAGATAGCGGATATTACTGATGCGCTTCGTTTTAAAGCGCTTGGCTATATCGTTGTCCCTGATCCCACTGACCCGCAAGTCGCCAAGGCACATGCCAAGGGTGTAGGCCCAATTTTTGAGAAGATAGGCAAGCTGCCCATGTGGGCCCCCGAAACCATTGTAAACCGGGTGGAACAACTCCGCTCCCTGGGTGCTGAGCGAATCTGTTTTAAGATGGGCCCCTTTGATCCCCGGGATGTGGCGACGATACTTCAGGTCGCATCCGATGCAAGAGTTGATCTTGTTACTTTTGATGGAGCAGGTGGGGGAACGGGACATAGCCCTGCAAAAATGATGAATGAGTGGGGTGTGCCAATCGTGCCGCTTGCTGTGCTTGTCCGTCGTATCCTGAAAGGTTTAAAAAGAAAAGAAAAATACCTCCCTCCCATTGCACTGGCCGGCGGTTTTGCGACCGAGGATCAAGTGTATAAGGGTTTGGCCCTTGGCGCGCCCTACGTTCGCATGATCGCCATTGGTCGGGCGGCCATGGCAGCGGCTTTGGTGGGGAGGCAGATTGGAGAGGCGTTGGAGAGGGGAGAGACACCAAAGGAATGTGCCCCCTTTGGTTCCACCGCCGAAGAAATATTTGCTGATTTTCGCCTGCTCAAAGCGGACTACGGCGATAGCGCGGTGGATATTCCAACCGGAGCAATAGCTGTCTATTCGTACCTAAACCGCGTTGCAACAGGGCTAAAGCAATTTATGGCTCTGAACCGGAAGTTTTCTCTAAAACATATCGACCGGGAAGATATCATCCCTCTCACTGAAGTTGCGGCAAAGGTAAGCGGACTGGCCACCTATGATGAACGCATTGCACTTTAACCGGCCAGCAAGCATGTTACGTAAGTGGACTTGCTGACCCAGGGTTTTTAGGTAAAAAAATGGCATAAAATGCGTGTTTAATGGCATTGTAACTGGAGTCAATTTCGTCCATATTTCTCTTTAAAGTATGCGCGTACAGAAAAAAATACTTTAAGAGGAGAACTCAAATGGATTGCGTATATGGTATATTTATTTATGAAGATGCCGCTGTGTCTGATTTTACAGTTCCTTTCGACATATTCAACATCTCAAATTTCGTGACGAAAAAGGGGAAGGTAGTTGTTATCGCACAGGATAAAGGTATTGTTTCCTGCAGTGGCGGGATGAAAGTTCAGGCTGATTATAGCCTTGAAACGGCACCGGCCCTGGATGTATTGTTGGTTCCGGGTAGTCAGGATGTCGAAGGAAGAATGAAAGGGAATGAAACACTCTTTAGCTGGATCAAGGAGCGGGCCAAGACAGTAAAATTTATTACATCGGTGTGCACAGGTGCCTTAATCCTCCAGAGCGCTGGAATGTTAACTGGTAAAAAAGCCACTACCCACTGGATGTTTCTGGAAAAACTCGCCGAGGACACATCAATTTCCATAATGCCTGATATGAGGTATGTACATGATGGTGGTGTTGTTACGTCCCAAGGTGTGACCGCTGGCATTGATATGGCTCTCTGGCTCGTTGGTCAAATTCATTCCCCTGAGCATGCCCGGTTGGTGAAAAAAATGATCCATTACAATCCGGCACCACCTTATATGGCTGATGCCTAAAACCTGATACTTATACCGCCAGGGCACTCTTTTTAGTACCACCTTGAGTGGTGTAAGTTTCGTATGAGCAGGCAAGCTGCTCAACTCAGCTTTAGATGCTATGCTTGTGATGGGCGTCGGAAAATTTTTTGACGCCCTGATTCCATGAAGGAGACAGAAGGAAATGTCGGATTTAAAACCAAACCACCGGCAGCGTATTGAATTTTTGCTGTATGATAATGCATTGGGGCTGGATATTGTCGGTCCCTTGGATGTTTTTAGCATTGCAACGGAGTGTCTGGCCGCGTCTGGATTCCCTTCACGTGGGTATTTATCTATTTTTTCTGGAAAAAAAGAAGGGGCTATTCAATTAAGTTCAGGGCTTAATCTGTTGCTTGCCCCCTTTTCTCCGGACGGTGATGCTCCAGATATTCTTGTAGTCCCCGGTGGAAAACAACCTGAACGCCAGGTTTGGGATAAAGAGGTACTGGAGTACATCCAGCATCGGGCCAGGGAGGCGAAGGCTGTGGTCTCCATTTGCAATGGCGCCTTCATCCTTGCGGCTTGCGGCCTTTTAGATAATAAAAAGGCAACCACTCACTGGCTTGAGGCGGAACGAATGACTCGGATGTTCCCGAAAGTGAAAGTTTGCCCAGATCAGATTTGGGTTCAGGACGGGAAGGTTTGGACCAGTGCCGGGGTAACTGCAGGGATTGATCTTGCCCTTGCCATGGTAGAAGCTGATCACGGCCCGGCCCTTGCCATGCGAGTTTCTCGAATGCTGGTATTGTATCTGCGCAGGTCTGGCGGTCAATCACAATTCAGTGAGCCAATGCGGCTTCGGGAAATGGCTGGGAGCGGTTTTGTTAAACTTCACGACTGGATGGCTAACCATCTTGACAAACAGTTAAAAGTTGAGAGATTGGCAAAATATATGGGGATGAGCCCACGGAATTTTTCAAGGAGCTTTACCAAGACAACAGGCATCCCACCGGCGAAATATGTGGAACTGTTACGTCTGAACCGGGCAAAGGAGATTTTGGAAACCTCCGATGCGTCCATAAAGGAAGTGGCCCAGGTTGCTGGATTTATGAGAGAAGAACGTTTGCGGCAAGCCTTTACCCGCCATCTGGGTATTGGTCCATCACAGTATCGGAACAGATTCAGTTTGTTCAATTAGAAAGAAGATTTGGCTTTTTTGGGCAATTCTATAGAATGACTATCTGTCTTGTGGTCCCTGTAATCCTTTTTATACTTCGTGTTTGGACATTATACCATTTGAAATAACTCAATTAGTTTTCCGGGCGCAAACATGAAAAAGCCGTGTACTGCAGCGTCCAGAATATCTGCGTCACTCCATCCTGTATCTCGTAAATACTGCATTTTTTTGAGGGAGGCTGAGCTCTGGTCTTTTATTCCATCCACAACAAAGCAAAGCAGAGCCCTTTTCTTTTTATCCAATGGAGCAGATTCGGGATTATCAGCGATTTTTGCAAGGTCCTCATCTGTCATTCCACGCTTTTTAAGCAGGTCGCCATTGAACTCAATGCAGACCTGATTGCTATAATAAACTGCTGCGCAGTACCGTATCATTACTGGCAGGTCCTGACCGAGATGGGGATGGCTTGCGTAATAGTTTATTTGTCCCATCAACTGCGAAAATAATCCCGGACTGTTCCCCAGCATCCTGATGGTTTCAGGTACCGCTCCGACTCCCTTTTCCATGGCAGAGATAACTTTTTGAACCTGTTGATTTCCCGCATTCCCGGCGGTAATTTTTTTTAGTAATGCCATAATGTTTCCTCCATAGTTTTGATTTTGGCAGTTGCTAATTTCGGGTCAAAATATCAATTGACGTCACTAAAGAAAAGTGGCATATACGACGTTATAGATGTCAAATACGCCACAACATCAGACGTTCAAGGTTGTCATATGATACATATTGCCGTTCTTGGTTTTGAAGGAACTCCCCTAACAGCGCTTTCCCTTCCCATGGATATCCTTAATTCTGCAGGATATATGTATAATAAAATTGCTGGCTTGCCTGAGGAAAAATTATTCGATGTTTCGCTTGTGACTCCTGGTGGGAAAGCTATTAGCTGTTTTAGGAGCGTGCAGGTTGTACCCAAGAGTTCATTTGAAAAACTTGAGGCTCCCGATGTACTTATAGTTGGGCCTGCTTTTGGTTTGAATAATTTCCAGCAGAGATATGGTTCAATAATCACCAACAAACTGAAGGAGTTGCATGGCAGGGGGACCATACTTGCGTCAATATGCGTAGGTTCATTTGTTCTTGCTGCCACCGGGTTGCTCAACGGAAAGGGGGCAACGACGCACTGGGGTATGTGCAGACGATTTGCCGAAATGTTCCCTGATGTGAATCTGTATCCAGAACAGATTGTCGTCGATGAAGGGAGTCTGCTGACATCGGGTGGAACCACTGCCGGTGCCGACTTGACCCTACATCTTGTCCGTCGTTTTTATGGAAAACAGGTTGCTGATCGTTGCGCCCGTGTCCTTCTTCTTTATCCGTATCGATCCTCACAGCTACCATTCACCG
Source organism: Desulfocapsaceae bacterium (assembly GCA_050291935.1). GTDB lineage: Bacteria > Desulfobacterota > Desulfobulbia > Desulfobulbales > Desulfocapsaceae > Desulfocapsa. Next base: position 90,610 of record JBNKKR010000008.1, read on the forward strand.
TTTTAACCATTCCGGTTGATCATGGGGACGGGGAAATTGGTATGATTCAGGAGTGGATCCATGACCATTTTGCAAAGAGTTTGACTGTGGACAAACTGGCAACCCATTGTGCCATGAGTAGACGGACCTTTGAGAGGCGTTTCAAAAAAGCCACAGGGGAATCCCCTCTCCAATACATTCAGCGGATTCGTATCGAAAAAGCGAAACAACTTCTTGAGTCAACAGGTGATACCTTTGAGGAGATCACCTTTCGTGTTGGGTATGAAGACCCCTCAACGTTTCGCAGAATATTTCAGCGATATACAGGCCTTTTGCCCGGTGAGTACCGAAGCAGGTTCTCAACTTGATAGTGCTTTTGGGGAGAAGTAAGATGAATAAAACAAAGCAATGTAGATCGTATTTTTTGGCCTTTGAATGAGTAGAAATTAAGGAGGATTGAACTGTTTTGTATAATGATAATATGTTGATTCTTGATCTTGATGGGACCATCAGTGACCCAAGCCTTGGGATATGCAGGTGTGTTAATTATGCTCTACGTTCTCATACATTTCCAGAAGTTGCCGAGGATGCTATTATTGCTGAAATCGGCCCACCGCTTGATGAAACATTCGGTAAATTACAGCCACGGGTAGATAAAGAAAATATCACAAGTTTTATTTCCAAGTACCGAGAGAGATATGCGGAGGTGGGGTATTCCGAAAACAAGATATATCCAGGAATCACGGAATCCTTGCGATTGCTCTCTGAGCGCGGTGTCAAGATGGGTGTCTGCACATCGAAGCGGGAAGATTTTGCAAAAAAAATTCTTGCAATGTTTGGTTTGTTATCGCTATTTGATTTTGTAGATGGCGGCGATGTGGGGATTAAAAAGCATGAACAGTTGACCGGACTTCTCCAGGCTGGAAAAATTGATCAGTCAGCCGTTATGGTTGGGGATAGGGCGGTGGATATATATGCCGCCAAAGTCAACGGATTACGTTCGATGGGTGTACTTTGGGGATTTGGCAATAGGAGTGAGCTTGAGGAGGCGGGTGCCGATGTTATTCTAAGTCGTACAGTTGAGCTTGGAAAGCTTGACTGCAAACGTATGGAGGCCTTATGCAAGAGATAGAAATAGTCGAAAAGGACATAGGTGATGTACTGGAAATAGAGGAGCAGGTCCCTGTATGGAAAATGGTCTCTGTCATGGGAAAGGATTTTGCTTTGCTCGCAGAGTATCTGCAGGCAAAAGGAGTTGAATCTAAAGAAGTACCGTATGCCAGATATCTGGATATTGACTGGGATCTGGAAATGAAGCAAGGTGCTTTAGCAAATTTTATTAGAATGTTTACGAAAAAATGGCATTTCCAGGTGGGTATGCCCATATCTTCGAAAATAGAAAATAAAAACAACTTGGTCTGCAGGAAAATAGAGCATAAAAAGTATGTTAAAACTATCCACTACGGGCCGTATCAGAAGGTTGGCGTCACATACAAGAAAATGTATGCTTGGGCAAGGGAACAAAAGCTGTCTTTTGAGAGTGAATCCATAGAATTTTATTTAAATGACCCAAGAAATACAAAAAAGGAATCTCTTGAGACCATGGTGCTCATCCCAGTGAAAAATGAATGATAAACTCATTCTGCTGTGAAGTGACTCTAAAAATGGAACTAAATGTCTAAGGTTAGGACTGCTCATCTGACTTCTGTTTGTTGGTGTCTGATTCAGGGGTGCTGTGGACAGGGAGGCGTAGAATGAAAGTGGTTCCTTGTCCTTGCTCGGTTTCAAAACTCACAGTACCACCGTGCTTTTGAACAATGGTGTTGTAGACGATCGTTAGGCCCTGTCCTGTACCTTCTCCAATGTCCTTGGTAGTGAAAAAAGGATCGAAAACGTGTGGTTGTACCGTTTCCGGGATACCCATTCCTGTGTCTTTCACCCGAACTTCGGTGTAAGAGCCATTGCAGTGCGTACTAATGGTGATTTTACCCTTGATGCCGCGGGAAGCATTGACCGTGTTGCCGATAGCATGGGCAGCGTTGACAACGAGGTTGAGCATGCATTGATTGAATTCGCCCAGGAAACATGGAATCAATGGAAGGTCGGGGTTGAGGTGGAGGTGTAGATCTGCGACGTACTTCCATTCATTGCGAGCAACAGTTATGGTGGTTTCGATGGCTTTGTTGAGGTCTGCAAGTTCCAGTTCCTTTTTTCCAGGATGGGAAAATTCTTTCATGGCTAAGACTATACGACTGATGCGCTCAATACCTTTTAGGGTTTCCTTGATGGCCACCGGAACCTCTTCACAGAGGTAATCGGCATCGTTGGCTTCAAGGCTTTCCTCTACCAGGGTAACTGTTTTCAGAGCTATTCGTTTTTCTCGGGCAACTTTCAGAAGCTTTTTGTAATTACAAAGAATGTCGGTCATGCTTTCGAAAGACTCTTGAATAAAGCGGATATTATCTCCTACGTATTGCGTGGGAGTGTTAATTTCGTGGGCGATACCGGCAGCGAGCTGGCCAACAGCTTCAAGTTTCTGGGCGTTGCGTAATTGGATTTCGACAGCATCACGCTCAGCCTGAACTTTTTGACGTTCGACGATCTCTTCTTTTAGTTGACTATTGGCTTGTGTCAGCTCAGCAGTTCGTTTTTGTACACGTATTTCGAGCTCTTCATTGAGTTTTCGTATGGCATCTTCCGCCTGTTTCTGCCCTGAAATGTCATTAGCAATGCCCATAAAACCAATGATGTTTTGCTGTGAATCGCGCAGGGCGGTTACGGATAGCATAACAGGGAAGCGCGAACCGTCTTTACGGATGTAGGTCCACTCATGTTCATTAAATATATTGTCCCGAGCTTTGGCTACAAATACTTCGAAGCCAGGCTGTATTGAAATACCTAATTCTGTTGAGAACTGCTGAGCCCGTTCGGCCACTTCCTTGGGGTCATGAATGATTGCGGGAGTTAGTTTACCAACACATTCTTCGGCTGTGTAACCCAACGCACGTTCGGCTGCTGGATTGAACACAGTGATAATTCCTTCTTCGGTGGCAACGATGACCATATAACCTGCATTATCTAGAATGGCGCTTTGATAGTTGACCAATTGATGGATTTTTTCTTCTGCCTGTTTACGCTCTGAAATATCACGAACCATCGCTATATTGTAGCGGTGGTCTTCGTATTCCAAGTAATTGGCATTGATTTCAACTGTAAGGATTTGCCCGTCTTTGGTTTTGTGTTGTCCTTCAAAAAGAATCGAGCCGGATGCTTTTAATTCAGCCCAATGGGTTGGCCAGTATTCTGGAGGAAAGTTGGGGTCAATATCCGATATGGTTAATTCGAGCAGCTCTTCACGGGTGTAGCCTAAAGTACTACAAGCTTTTTCATTCACGTATAGAAAACGCGCCTTTTCATTTATAAGAAAGGCTGACTCTTGCATGTTGTTAAGAGCGGAACTCATCAGACTTGCTTCCCGTTCAGCCTGTTTGCGCTCCGTCAATTCAATGGTCAACTGGGCGTTGGCAACATGGAGTTCAGCTGTCCGGTCAGCAACTAGTTTTTGGACACGTCTATTTCGTTGCACAAGAGATACAATAGTGGAAAATACCATCAGCACGAGTGTACTTCCAGCAAACTGCACTACAATACCGGATAGTGTGGATGGACCATCGTGATAGTGGGGAAAAACATCCCAATAATAGTTCCATTGGGTATGACCGTCTTTAATAGGGATATGAAACGGTGCTACGGTGTCTGTGGACAGCTTCTCTGTATGTAATAGAGTTTTACTGTGATCCTTTCCTGATGCTCCACCAATCTCAATCCCTCGAAGATTCAATCCATCCGGTACATAGAGTGAACGCAATTCACTTATAAACGTATTGAGATTAAGAACCGAGAAAAGAAAACCGGTATTGCCGTTATTTTGGGATTGAGTAGCCAGTGTGGTATAAACTTGCCCATGTTCATCCTGGAAAGTGGGTCCTAGAACAACTTCTTTGGTATTGGCGAAGGCTAAGCTGATTGTCTCCCGGATGGCAAGATGGTTTGCCAGATTCATGCCGACAGCCAATGGGCCGCTTGTCTCTGAACTGAGTGTAATTATACAATCACCATTTTTCTGATACTCTCCTCCATCTTTTTGGGGGCTCCTAAAAAACTCAGCATAGGCCATGGTGACCAATGGAGTAACGGCTTTACGCTCCGTATCCAGGGTTATCTCTAAAGCCGCAAGAAATTCATCTTCCGTAACAACCTCAGACCCAATCAACAGTGCATTGATACCGCGTAGCTGTGTGGTAAACATGGAAAGCCAATTGAAGCTGATGTCTGTAATGCGCCGTGTCTCGTATTTTGCTTCGCTGAGCCAAGTAGCCGTGCTTTGCTGACGAAGCGAGTACCCCCAATAATTTACTCCATAGAGTGTTACAGCCAGTGTCACTCCACAAATCAAAAAGATGACTACTTTTCGAGTATTTTTCATAGCAGAGAGTTTTTTGATCATTTAGGGTTGAGTCCCAGAAAACTCCTCACTCTTTGATCCATATTGTATTCTACAGTACAAAATGTATTTTTCGGGCATCTTTTTTATAACAGGCATCATTTTACGTTGGAGGTATTGCGGAAGGAGATGGAAAAAGTGATAAAGAAGGCTTCTTCTTATCATGAGAAATTTGTTATATTTTTGTTAATATAATAACTTGTTACAAGTTGTGTGGGGCTGCCTTTGCAGGCTGCTTGAAAAAAATTTAGAGACCATGGTGCTTATTTCGCTAAGAAATGGATGATGGACAATCTGTTGAAAGATATTTTACAGGGGTACGCTTAACCGTTTTATTCTGTAATTAGCTTTTTTCTCTAAAAGAAGGGTATAACTGCTGTGATCAATTTCTAATGTGAATAAGTTATCTAACGGTATACCCAAGATTTGGCAAAGCAACACTCGGATTACTCCAGCATGACAGAGTAGTACCAAGTTCCCCACATGTGAGGCAGCAATGGTTGTGAACGCTGGCCATACCCGGTCCCGCAGGTCATAAAAACTTTCTCCCTGGGGCGGGCGAAAATTGGCGAAATCCTGCCCCCGTGCTTCGTAACTGCCGGGATAGCGTTGTTTGACTTCAGAGACAGTCAAACCTTCCCAGTCGCCGAGATTGATTTCTGCAAGTTCAGGAATAATCTTTGGGTCGCAGTGGCAATAGGGGGCAATAATGGCAGCGCTTTCAAGGCAACGAGAGAGTGGGCTGCAGAGCATATGGGCAATGGAATGTGCTTGCAGGTATTTCCCCAGGTCTTCACACTGATTGCGGCCTTGTTGGGTGAGTGCTATCTCGGTCTGGCCAATAAAACGTCGAGGAAAAGAAGGTACTGTTTCGCCGTGACGAATAAGATAAATGGTGCGCATTACACTTTTAAGCCGGAGAGGATATCGGCAATGGAGCGGGAAGTTATTTTTTCAACTGCATGCTGCAGGGCAAGGGCATTGGCCTTTCTTTGCTGAATGGCAAGGCATGCCTCCTGATCACCATTATACAAATTAAGCTTTTCTGCAAAACGTTGGTGAACCGGCATGAGTGTAGTGCCTCGGACAAGTTTGTCGGCAAGGCATACCAGCTCTTTTTCGCCCACTATTCCCGATTTGGGGAGGGGCGTATCGCGATGGGAGCCAACCAAATCCGCCAGCGCGTCCAGTCCGAGCTGCCGCATCAATTTGGCTCCTTCGGCTTCGTGCCGGTGCGTTCCTTTGGCCACATCATGGAGAAGCGCACCGTTATAAAGTAAAGCAAGGTCCAGCTCAATACCGTTTTGCCGGAGTGAGTGAGCAAGGGTGCAGGCAACGGCGGCCACAGCTTGGCCATGGGCAACTCCGCGCTTAGGCATTCGCAATTTAGCAAGGCTTTCTGCTTCGGCCCGTGATCCGATTGCAAACTGTTTTTTCCGGTGAGCCAATTGTTGAAAGTCATCCTGGGTGTCGCAATCCATAACTATCCCGTCATCCCAGACTTCTATATCTTTGGCCGGATAGCGTTTCAGAAGTTTTTTAAGGCCACCTCTGCCGTTATACTTTTGAATTTTTTTGTGTAAATGCTGAGGGATAAGAGGGGGATGACCTCGTGTACTGTTACGAACCGGATAATTTATATGCGTGCCATCAAATGCGTTCAGAAGTGCTTGCAGTGATGTGGGTCTGATCAGTGGAATATCCACCGGGAGTACAAAAAAAGCATCCCGATCCGTCATATCAGCCATTGCTACTTGAACAGAGGAAAACATCCCGTTGGCATACTCTGCATTTGGGCACACCAACGCGCCAAGATTTTTTGCTTCGGCGGCCACCGCATCGCCATGATGACCGCAAACGACTACAATTTTGTCCACTTTAACGGTCTGCATGAGTTGGATACAGTGGGCAAGAAGCGTTCGTTTTCCCAGTTGCATAAGCGGTTTGAAGCCGTTTATCCGGGAAGAGAATCCCGCCGCCAGAATAACCGCACCCAGTTTCATCTGTTTCTGTCTGCCCTGGTTTTTACAAGTTCTGCCACGATGCTCACTCCTATTTCCGTTGGCGTGTCACCGCCGATATCAAGACCAATGGGGCTATGCACCCGAGCCAAATCCGATTCAAGAAAACCTTCACCCAACAGGGAGTCATATACCGCATTGCGCTTCTTTTTACTACCAATCATGCCAATATATCCGGCATTAGTGCGGAGTGACTGGGCCAGGACATCCCGGTCATGCAAGTGGCCACGGGTAACAATGACCACAAAGTCATCGCGTCCCAAATTTTGCGGTACGCAGTGCTCGAATGTGTTCAGGACCTCTATTTTTTTTGCGTCCGGATAACGTGTTGAATTGGCAAATTCCTCCCTGTCGTCCATGACCACAACTTCAAACCCTGCATATGCAGCCAGATGGGAAGTTGCCAGTGCCACATGCCCAGCTCCCAGTAAATAGACAGTGCCCGGATGGATCAGGGGTTCAACGAAAATTTCCTGCCCCTGGTGGGTAATGGAGTAGGGAAGACGTCTACCCTGTTTAAGCCTAAGATCGGTAAGTTGTGCGGGAAGTGATTGACCATTGCCCGCGTGATAGGTTATTACACGTGGCTCGTTAGCGGCATCTGGAAGGAGGGTGAGGAGTTGGGGGCTTGCGCCCTCTTGGTAAAGTTTGCGGAGTTCCTGAAACTGCTTTAAAAGCTTTGGATCAACTCTATGGAGCAAGACAGAGATTGAACCGCCACAAACCATTCCTTGTTCAGCAGCTTCAGACGCGTTAAGGGAGAAATCCAATAGGGAATGATCGTGGGAATTGTTGAAAAGTTTCTCGGCTTCTTGTTGGCATGCGCCTTCCACTGCTCCGCCACCGATGGTGCCGCTTAAGGTACCGTCTTTTTGGACAAGCATCCGTGCGCCAGAGGTTCTGGGAGCAGATCCTGAGCTGCGGACAATTGCTCCTAAAACTGCTGGTTCATTTCGGGAAAGGGTGTCAATAAGGGTGTCAAGGATATGCCGCATGGGAAGCTCCTGTGGGAAAATGGTATGGGTTAGCCTATGTGTTGGACCGTTGGTCAACAATCGTGCGTTTAATGGTATGTGTTGCAGTGAAATGCTCAACTTGATTAACCTCACTCAGTTGCAGCTTGCCATTGGCAAGTGCCTGGGCTATTGCCGGAACCTGATGGAGCATTTCAATAAGTTTATTATCCGCTGCTTCGTCTGTTGTTTGGTGTTCAACGTGGATACGATCTGTTTTTTTCCGGTCAAGCCGTATTCGGTAGTCAACCAGGCCATCAAGATTGAAGAGGATATCATCAATATCTTGACTGTATATCATGGCACCAGTTGCAAGACGGCAACCGTCCAGTCTTCCTCGAATGGATCTAAGACGGGCTGAGATGCCACCACAACCACAAGTCGTGCGATCAAGAGTTGCCATATCGCCGGTGCGGTAACGAATCAGTGGCATGGCTTCATGGCTGAGCGTTGTCAGTACCACTTCTCCCTGTTCGCCATCGATGCACTGCTCACCGGTAATGGGATCAACTATTTCCACTAACAGGTCGGATTCCCGAATATGACATCCGTCATGGATACCGCATTCAACAGCACCGCCAAGTCCTGATTCGGTGGCCCCGTAATGTAAAAAGGTTTCGCATCCGCAATTCTGCTCAATACGTTGACGCAGCGCAGGTGCTGCATAATCGGAGCAAAGTAACATGGAGCGGAGCTTCCCTTTTGGCACTGTTGCCGAGAGGGCTAAAAGGTGTTGGGGAAGGCCAACCACGCAGCTTATACGGTGCTGCGTTACTATTTCGGCCATTGCCTGTTCGTTTTCCGGAGGCCATTTTCCCTCTATGTGGATGGCGGCTTTGGTCAAGGCCGTAATTAAGAGCTCTCCCACACTTGCCGGTTGGGTAAAAGGAAGCAGAACCAGTACCCGGTCATTTGGGGTAATAAGGCTCAGCATGCCATGTAAGAAGAAATCGGTTGTGGAGGCAAGATCGTTTTTGCTGAAAGAGAGCCTTTTGGGTGTCCCGGTGCTACCGGAGGTCTGTAGGGTAATGACCCTTGCCGCTTTGCTCTGGGAGACAGCGAGTAGACGATGTCCCTGCATTATAATGTCTTCTTTGGTGAGGAAGGGGATTTGGGGCAGGTCGCTCCGTTTCTCTATTGCATGTAATGGCAGATGAGCAAAACGTTCCTTATAGAAGGGGCTATGGTGGCGGACAGTGGTAAGGGTTTTGTTAAAAGCACCGATCTGGGCCTGTTCCAGGTTGCTGCGATCCATTTTCCCGGTTATGGCAAGCCGTCTTGCGACCAATTCGTCAACGGTGGTTTTTGCTATCGGTACCTTTTGCGTATACATTATTTCCTCTTTTCACCTGCGGTGGAGCGCTCGGCCATCGCGGGCAGTGAGGTTAAAACTGCAAAATGGAATAAGCCTGCCGTCTGGCTGGGCCACATGAATACAGCAGCCTTGCAGCCTTTCAAGGTTGAGTGACCAACAGTCCTGAAAGGCCATCCCCGAAATGGAAAACGTGTGGGTTCTGGCCCTTCGCAAAAACTGCTCAAGTTCATCAATCGGTTGTTTTTCAGGTTCCATTTGTTTAATAGTAACTCCACTCCACTGGTTTGCGGTGACGCCAATGGACTTGATGGCGCCTTCTTCCGCCGGTTGCGGGTTGCAGTCGCAGCTTGTAGTGCCAAGTCGTTTGAGCTGCCCATCTTCCTGCTGCATATATTTTGCAGAAAACGAGCACAGGGCATGTTCACAACCGGGTGGTTTGAAGTCTTCCAGACAAATCTTGTTTGTGCTTTGTTCTGCCAGGCCGTGCATTATTTCTGGCAGGGTCACATGATCGGGTGAGAAATTTGCCGGGAATCTGCCAAAATAGCTCATCGGTTGAAAGTGTACGCCACGGACATGGGGTTGTCGTTTAAGGCCAAATCGAACGATATCCCAAAGTTGCTCATCATTTATTCCACGAACAATTGTCGGAACCAGAACTACCCCCACGCCAGCTTGTCCAATATTGTCTATTGCCCGGCACTTACCGGCGAACAGTTCACGGCCACGAAGTGAGGTAAATATTTCATCCTCTACGCCGTCAAACTGCAAAAATACCGAGGAGAGTCCCGCCTTTTGCAAACGTTCAATGAACTGCGGATCCTCGGCCAGGCGAATGCCGTTACTGTTGAGTTGAACAAACTCAAACCCGGCGGCCTTTGCCAGGGCGACAATTTGGGGGAGATCATCGCGAACCGTGGGCTCTCCACCGGAAAGTTGTAGGTTGCATCCTCCGGTCTTGGCCATAATGGTATCAAACATTTGCTGTAGAGTTGCAAGGTCCAAATCGGCTCCACCAGCGCCGCTTCCGGCAAAGCAGACAGGACAATTGAGATTACAGCGGGAAGTGATCTCAACAAGGGCTGTGCAGGTACGTTGGGTGTGTTTTTCACAGAGGCCACAATCAAAGGGACAGCCTTTGTTGAGTGTTTCCCGTTTACCTCCATAGTATGGCAGTTTGGGGCGAAACCATGTGGAAAATGTGGGGAGACCCCGCCAGACAGTGGTGCAAAAAGAGCCATGTTCCGGGCATTTTTTGGCAAGATACACTTGCTCGGTATCCTGGATAAGTTGGCCACCGATTCGTTGCAAACAGACAGGACAGACGCTTTCTATTTGTCTGAGGACTTTAGTGTTCACTGGCTGTTGTCGGGTCAAAACCGTTTTCCAAAAGAATCGTCATTGCTTTTCCGTAGCAGGTGGAGAGGAGTGTGCCGCAAGTAGTGGTGTCGGGCTTAGCACCAGGGACAATATCTTGGCAGAAGATGGAGTGTGATCGTTCTGTGCAAAACTCCCCAAACCAATCGCCCAGTTCATCCAGCATTAATGGTAAACGTTTATCTTCCTCCTCTTCAGAACTACCTTTTCCTGCATAATAGGCAAGAAGACATCCTGCACCGGTGAGTGCCCCGCAGACGCCTTTATTGCCGGGAAATCCGTGGCATAGGGCTGCCATTGCCCGGATTAATCCGTTATTTGTTTCTCCTTGTACTTCAAGGGCCAGTTGCAGGACGATTTGGGAACAACAATATCCTTGACCGGCCAGTCGTACTATATCCAGATCGTACTCGTTCACTGTTCCCTCCGTTTGGCAATAAGTAAAAATAGACCGGGACGTGTTTTCTTGGCAATGGAACAGACTGCTTCAGCCCTGGCTGTATCGCCCAGGACGGCTTGCCAGAACCCCTTAAGAGATCCATGGGCGAAAACGAATTCCGCTGCTGTCTGTTTGAGCAGGTGGCTGTGGTCTTCCACAAGCTCAATGCTAAAGCCTGCGCTAAGCAGGAGTTCTTTCACATTTTCTAAATCTGTTGCCTGGAAAAAACAGGATTGTCTTGGCCAGGAAGGTCGATTTGGCGAAACGGAATCTCCCCGCAGGTAGATATCGCTTAGTGCCAAATAGCCATCGCTGCAAAGAACCCGAAAAAATTCTTGTAAAACTTTTTCTTTGTCGGTGAGGTTCCAGACACATTCGCATACGATTATGTTAATTGTTGCATCTCTTAACGGTAACGCGGCAAGATCAGCTCTACTGAGCAGATTTTCGGTAAGACTTGCTTGCTGGAGGAGTGCTTCGTTATAATCCAAACCAATCACCTTTACATATCCCTTTGCACGTAAAAGTTCCATGGTGGCTCCAGTCCCGCAACCGGCATCAAGGACGTAATACTCAGGTTTTGCTTCAAGTTGCCCTATGATATGGCGGGTAAGAAGGTCTCCTCCGGGTCGCAAGCTTTTTCCAAGACCGGTTTGTACCGGACTGCTGAGATAGAGAGGCTTCATTTGTCTTCCAGCAACTGCTCCACTTCCAGCATACGGCCCATGGCCAGTTCTTCCGATATAAGAACTGCCGAACATTTGGGGCATACCGGAAGTTCCACCCGGAAAACGTTGCCCAAATAGTGCAAGGAGACCATCCCCGGTTGCAGTTTTTCACCGCAAGGCTTGCAGGTCCAATCCATATCTGATGGGAGAAAGCTTAAGTTCATTGTTCTTCCCCTCCAATACTCATTCGGTGACTCCAACAGGATGTAATGTGATATCTTTCATTGCTCTTGTAATACTGTATCCAAAATGTAACCAGCCCAAGGCGAGCGGAAGCTATTGCATGCTTTTCGCTTCCGTGGACAAAGAAGGAGCCGCCTTGATCTGCTTGATACAACACCTGACGGATGTCATCGGCCAATATTCGTCTTTCTTCCATCAGGGTGACTACTTGTTTTGAAAGGACTATTGGGATTTCTTCCCATGGTTCTGGCGCTTGACTGGTGTCGTCCGGGTAGCGGCTAAGGATGTCGTGTTTGAGCTTGCGCCGCCAAATCCGTCTGTCTGAAAGAGAGAGGGTTTTTTCTTTTGCGTCGCGGGCAATCTCTGGAAAGAGCAAATCAAGAAGATGGAGTACCGGTTTTCCTGTTTTGGCGAGTTGCTCCCTGCACATGGCACAATAGGTGAGGATATCCGCATCAGTCTGGGCAACTCTGGTGTTTGCCACCTGCCGTGCAAGCTCTGGATTACTGTTTTCCATTAGTCCACCAAAACCGCAACATTCGGTTTGGGTACCCGACATGGGAAAAGGGGCCAGTGGTTGATTGGTTCGTTTCAGGATATTGCGAACTGCTGTTTTCGTTTCTTCGTCGTCCCGGCTTGTGCAAGGGTCGGATAATGCCAGGGGCGATCTTGCAAGAGCAGGCTCTTGGGGATCGACATTGACCATTGTCCATACGGACTGTACTGGAATGGATTGCATATGCTCTCTAAACATCATAAGGCAAGTGGAACAGGCGGTAATGACCTGCGGGCGATCAAGCTCCTCCCAGGTATGCTGTCGTTTGTCAACAAGCGCATCAAATATATCTTTACGGCCAGCCCAATGGGCCGGAGCAGCGCAGCAATCAAGCCAGATTCCTGTTTTACCTTCCTGAGAAAGCAGATGATCCCAAAGACGGAGTGTCTGCTGGGGCCTAATGGCCGCAAGTTGACAACCGGGGAAAAAGAGAAACGTACTTGTGCTTGAGTCAGGAGCGTGGCGTGCCACTGCTGCTTCGTCAGTGGCAGAACGCATCTCTTCAAGGGCAAACCAGTGGGCCGATGGCGGCATACGATTTTCCTGCACCATTGTTTGCCGTGCGTCAAGACAGAGATCGGCCATGGAAAAATCATGGGGGCAGAGGACTTCACATTGTCTGCACAGCGAGCAGGAATTTATCATTGTGTTTGCCTGGTGTATGCCCTTTACAATTGCTGAATTATTATAAATTCTTCGAACATATGCTTTTGGGTAACTGCCAAAACTTTCCAGGTATTTACAATTCTTAACACATTCCAGACATTGACAATCAAGGCAGCGCTGGGCTTCCTGTTGTGCTTCTTTAAGGGTATATGTCGCATTTTGTGGATGAATTGGAGCAAGAGATGCTACGTTTTTTGTGGAAGTAAAAAGCTTTGTCTGTCCGTGACGCAAAGCGATTCGGCTGGCGGTGAGCGAGGCTCCCTGGAGAAAACGATCCATTGAGATTGCCGCCTCACGCCCTTGGGAAACCGCGGTTATAAAACGGTGGTTGTCGTGAATATCACCAAAACCGCCACTAAACCAGCCCTGCTCTGGAAGTGCAAATGTATCTTCCTCCGGCAAAGTGGTTAAAAACTGGGTGATTGTATCAGGAAGTATGTCATCCTGACCGATATAGATGCTGTCGGCATCTATATAGAGGGGTTCAATATCGTTGCCGATCTGTGAGAAAGAGACGCCCAACGTGCCAAGACGCTCAATTTCTTCATCTATAATAAGTTGTGGTAAAACACTTTCCGGCAGGCTTCGTAACCATGACCCAGGTCTATCACCGGCATAATAGAGGGATACAGGATAGCCCTTTTTGGCAAGGTCAAAGGCCACCGTAAGACTACTTGGGCCGCCACCAAACAGTGCAACGTTTTTTGGGCGAGGCGGCAGACGCAGGAGTTTTCCCCTATGTGTTGTGTTCTCAACACAGTTTCGTGCAAGCAGGGGTAAGGCAATGGGGCCGCCCAGATCTTTTCGTAAACAATAGTGTTGGCATGGCCCTTCACACATGCGGGCGACGATGTTCACCAGTGGCATGTTTTTTTCTAAGATTGTCCGGGCCTTTTGCATGTCACCTTGCTTTATGGCCATGACAAATGCTCTTGCATCCACCGCAAGCGGGCAGCCCGCACGGCAGGCGGGAGGTTCTTCCTGAATACATTTGGCCTCCCACTCCCGCAGCTCTTTTTGCTCCATCATCCCTCCTGATCTGCGCTAAATACAAAACCCTCCAGATACAATACATATCTGGAGGGTATACTACGTATTCGTTTACTTCTGTAGTCCTGCCAGTACTTTTTCCGGGAGTGCGGGCAGATGGGTGATGCGAACGCCACATGCATTGTAGATTGCATTGATTACAGCAGCATGGGGGCAGGTCAGTGGTAACTCGCCGATACCGGAGGCGCCAAAGGCACCCTCAGGTCGTTCGGTTTCCACATAGACAAGTTCCATATTGTCAGGGATTTTTTTGATATATGGAAAGCCTGCTCCGACCATGGTGGAGTGTTTTTGGATATCCTCAAACTCTTCACTGAGTGCAAGACCAATCCCCTGTGCCATTCCGCCATACATTTGGCCGTCAACCACCAGCTTATTGACGATTTTACCTATGTCGGCGACAAGGGTCATTTTTTCAACGGTGGTTTTTCCGGTGCTGAGTTCAACTGCCACTTCAGACATAAAGACACCATACATGTAGCAGACAAAGGGGCTACCCTGGCCGTTTTCGTCACACTCTTTGGCGGGAGCTGTCCATTTACCCTGGTACTTGGTTGGAATTTTTTCCGCAACCATCTCTTCGTAGCTGCGAAAACTTCCATCTTTTTGCATTCCTTCAAGGAGCATTTCACAGGCGGCCTTAATCGCACGGCCAACCACTACCTGCGATCTACTTCCGCCAGCAGGTCCACCGTTTGGACAAACGCTGGTATCGTTAAGGACAATATTGATCTGTTCCGGAGCAAGACCAAGCGGACGAAGGGCCTCATGGGCAGTGGCTAATGTTCCCATATCCGCTCCCTGGCCATGGTCATGCCAGGTGGTAAAGATGGAGACGGTTCCATCCGCATTCAATTCTGCATCGACTTCAGCAGAGTCGGGGCCGTCAAGTCCACTGCCGTATACACCAAGTGAGATGCCCACACCACGTTTTATCTCATCGCTTGAGTGTTGCTGTTTTGAACGTTATGTTCGCTGGATTAGCATTTGAGATGAGAATTTTTACAATCGTTCATCGTTGCAATATAAGAGAGAACGAAGGATCACTCCTTTCTCACTTTTGTGACTTTAGCAAATTGCAAGCCAGTATGATCTGTGTGGGGCGATAACGAGATAGCACTGCGGAAACAGCAAGCTATTTTCCTCAATTATGTGGGGTAGGAATAACGTAATGGTAGTAATAGTGTAAAATATATGTGTATGCAGTGTTACCTTTTTAAGGCAATGTTTCACATTTGTTTTACACTTTCTGTTGCTTCGCCGAAATGGGATGTGATGGGTTGTATTATGGATGATTGACTTCTCTGTTTTAGGGGCTCTCTTCCGGATGAAAGGGGCATGGCAAAGGGACAATTTGACCCAGATGCTCACCAGGTGTGGGACATAATGACTCGTATTTGTTTCTAAGGATAGCACAGGCAGCGTGTATATACGTGCTCCTGTGTCGCGAAAGATTTATTCGGGATTCTCGGGTAAGTATGCTGATCTGGAGTGGTTTTGTGAAATTTTTTCATGTGGCCTGAAAAGTGCTTGCACCATTAGTTGGGTAAATGCGAAAACAAGCTGCATATGGTAATACGACCCTTCTACCATTTCATTGTGGAGTTCTCTTATGGAAACGACAAAATTTGCTATTCCGGAAATAATTTTTGGACGGGGAAGTATTCAGTATGCTGGGCAGTGTGCATTACGGCATGGTGCAAAAAAAGTTTTTCTGGTCAGTGACAAAGGGATTGAAGATGCTGGATGGGTCCAGCGTCTTATGGATATCTTAAAAGATGCCGGAATCGAGTGGATTTATTATCCCATGGTCACTCCAAATCCACGGGATTTTGAAGTGGAGCAAGGTGCTGAATTTTATCTTAAAAATGGCGCGGATGTTATTATGGCCATCGGCGGTGGAAGTTCGATGGATACCGCCAAGGGCATTGCGATCATAGCAAGTAACGGCGGCAAAATTCGTGATTATGAGGGGGCTAATAGGGTTGAAAAACCTCTACCACCCATGGTGTTTTTGACCACTACGGCGGGCAGTGGCTCGGATATCTCCCAGTTCTGTATCATTACCGATGTGGAGCGACAGGTAAAGATGTCTATCATAACCCGTACCCTGGTGCCCAATATTTCCATCGTTGATCCACTGATCTTGCGCACCAAAACGGAGCAGCTTATTATCCTCTCAGCAGTTGATGCATTGGCCCATGCCATTGAATCCTACGTGTCTCGGATAGCTTCTCCTTTTACAGAACCACAATCCTTAAAGGCCATTGATCTTATCATGCGCCACCTCAAACACGCAGTTGAGAGTCGTTCCCTTGATTCCCTTGAACAATTAAGTATTGCCGCAATAGCGGCCTCCATGGCTTTTAGCAATGCAGGGCTTGGGGCCGAGCATGCACTTGCCCATTCTTTGGGTGGACATTTTGACATGTCTCACGGTGTGGTGCATCCAATTTTGTTAACTGCTGTAATGCGGTTTAACCTTCCTACCTGTCCTCTAAAAATGGCAAATATTGGCCGAGTGATCCTCAACAAAGAACTGGGCTCAGAAATGGAGACTGCCATGGCAGGTATTGAAGAGTTGGAAAGATTTTTTGCCTCCTTTACGGTTTCTGTAAAATTACGTCAGGAAGTAGAGGCAAAGGATAAAAAAATTCTGGAGCCGATCTGTAAAATGGCGGTGCACGATGCCTGTAATCTGACCAATCCTCGTACCGCTTCCTGGCATGACTTTCTTACTATTTGCGAAGAGGTGTGGTGATGGCTGGTCAAACCACCCTTGATGATCTCATTGGGATTGAGCATTGTAAACTTGGTTTTTATCAGGATCTGCAACGCAAGGTTGAGGAGTTAAAAAATTCCAATCAAGAGCTTGAAAACAAGCGACAGGAGATTCAGGCATTACTGGATGGTATCACAGACTTGATGGTGTTACTTGCAGAAGATTTACGCATAGTATCTGTTAACCATGTGTTCGAAAAATGGTATCCCGATACCGATCCAGCAGGACAATTTTGTTACTTCTTTTTCCATGAAAGAGACAAACCCTGTGAAAACTGTCCAGTGCTCCATTCTTTGGACCGGGACGAGATTTCCAAAGATCTACGTATTTATGAAATGGGCGAGAAACTCCGTCATTTTGAGTTGCTTGCCTCCCCCTTAAAGGCAAGCCCCACTGGCGAGCGAAATGTGTTGTTGTTTAAAAGGGATGTGACCCTTGAAAAAGAATTTCAAAGCCAGTTCTATCAGGCGGAAAAAATGGCAACTGTAGGTACTTTGGCCGCAGGAGTCGCCCATGAAATTAACAATCCATTGACGGCCATAAGTGGTTTTGCCGAAGGATTAAAACGGAGAGTAGGGCGCATTAACGGACAGATTGACAAGGATCTTTACGACGATTTTGCCGAATATACGGATACCATTATTAAGGAATGTCTTCGTTGCCGAGATATTGTTCGTACATTGCTCACCTTTAGCAGACCAACAACTGCCAGTCTCCGTTTAGTTGATTTAAACTGTTGTATTGAGGAAACGCTCTTTATCCTCAAACATCATCTTAAAGAGCAGCATAATATCAATGTAACAACTGATCTCACAAGGGATCTTCCTTTTATTCTCGGTGATGAATCACAACTCAAGCAGGTAATAATAAATCTGTTGACCAATGCCCTTGATGCTACCGGTGGTGGCGGTACCATACTGATTCAAACCTTTATCGATGAAGGGGAAATTATTGGTTTGGTGGTGAAGGATTCGGGCTGCGGGATTCCCATTGCCATCCAGAAAAAACTGTTTGAGCCTTTTTTTACGACTAAAGCAGTTGGGAAGGGGATCGGTATTGGCCTGTCCACCTGCTATACCATTGTTAAAAATCATGGTGGTGAAATTGCTGTAAGCAGTGTTGAGGGAGAGGGAAGTACCTTTACCATACGCATCCCGCAGGGAAGTAAAACATGAATAATGAACAATCACATATTCTGGTAATCGATGATGAAGAATCCATCCGCAGGTTGTTGCAAAAAGAGCTTGCCGGTGGAGGGCGGGAAATTGTCCTGGCCGACTGTGCGGCAAAGGCGATGCATATGGTACGCGATCGCAGCTTCGATGTTATTATTATGGATTTACGATTGCCCGATATCGCGGGGCTTGATCTGCTGATCAAAGTAAGAGATGTGAGTCCATGCAGTGAAGTTATAATGATTACCGGGCATGGTGATATCGATACCGCTGTGGAAGCCATGAAGTTTGGCGCTTATGATTTTATTGCCAAACCATTTAACCTTGATCGGCTTGACCTGTTGGTGGAAAAGGCCCACCAACGCTCAAAGTTGTTGGTGGAAAACAGATTGCTGCGCCATAACATGGGGAATAAGCGAAGCCCTGTGCAGTTTGTCGGTAAATCAAAGGCGATTAAAGATATTCAGTATCTGATTGATAAGGTTGCACCAGCCACCATTCCAGTGCTTATTACCGGTGAGTCCGGGGCCGGAAAAGATGTGGTGGCAAACGCCATCCATGCACGATCAGTACGTGCTGAAAATCCCATGATTATAAAGAACTGTGCGTCATTGCAAAAAGACCTTGCCAGGAGTGAACTCTTTGGTCATGCCAGGGGCTCCTTTACCGGTGCTGCAGAATCCCAGGAAGGCCTTATGTCCTTTGCCCATCAAAGTACGTTCTTTTTAGATGAAATAGGAGAACTCTCCCTTGGGGTGCAGGCATCTTTGCTCCGTCTTCTAGAGACCCAGACCTATCGCCGGGTTGGAGAGAAAGAAGAGCGGAAGGTGGATATCCGCTTTCTCTTTGCCACCAATCGCAACCTGGCAAGGGAGGTGCAGAAAGGGCGTTTTAATGAAGCGTTCTTTCACCGTATTAATGTGTTTAATATTAGCATTCCATCGCTCTGTGAGCATAAGGAGGATCTGCCCCTATTGGTGGATTATTTTTTAACAAAGCTAAGTCCAGACGGGACGATATATCAGGTGGCGCAGGGGGCGATGGAGTGTCTTTTGCACTACGATTGGCCAGGCAATGTACGAGAGTTGCGCAATGTTTTGGAGAGATGCATTATCTTGGCAGAAAATGGTGTTATTACCAAAAATTGTCTCCCCCATGAGCTGCTTATGGGTGAGGGGCAAACGGAGTCCGCGATGAGCCTGGAATCCATGGAAAAGCAGCATATACTTAAGATTTTCGATTTTTATAACGGTAATCGTCAAAAGACGGCCGATGCCTTAGGTATCAGTCGAAAAACCTTGTATCGTAAAATGAATTTATATCAAAAAGAGGTATGACAGCTGATCCTGCTGTTAGGAAAGTGTTCAGTCGAAGGACACTATATTTGTCAAGAAAAACTTACCAGCAAAGTCATAAAGTGCTATATTGTCTTTATCTGCGAACATAAAATCCGTAGCAGAGGAGCAGTCTGGAGCTTTCTGAGGAAAAAAACAGATGGAAGGGTGGCAAAATCCTCACTTTCCATTCAGAAAGCAAGTAACGGGTGATATGACACAGCTCCACGTTTATGAGGATTGTATCCTTTAGCTGCATCTTCTTGAGAGCCGTATACCGTTTTTTCTGTGGAATCCACATCAATAACTTTACATGGAGTTAACGAGACCTTGCTTGTTCCGGCTCTCAGGGCTTTACGCCAAACCTTACCACGGCAGCGATGATTCAGAAGTTCCATATGACCAATATGCCGATGGCCGAATGTTCGAAATAGCCGACCAAAGGTTGTTTCGTCAGGGATGTTCAACCAACCGGCAGCCCGGCAAAGTATACTGTCAGACCAGACCGTCACAATGGCACGGATTGAGCGTGCACCACCGATAATCGCCACAAGTGGAAGGAAAATGGTATCTACTGCATCATAGAGAGCAGTAGTACCTCGTTCATGCTCTATAGTTTTGTTGATGATACCTGTAATATTTAGGTGATGCAGGAATTTAACCACAGGAATCAAACCTGCTTGTGCTGTAAGTCCTTTGGCTCCCTTATTAATTCCAATTTTCCTTGGCGCTATCCGGGCAGATCGTTTATTCTTTATATTCTTCATGGAAATCGTGAGTCCTTGAATTGTTGATTTGGTCGTTAACCTTTTGAGGATATGACTATTTCCATGTTTTTTATTCAACTAACTGCAGGATTTAGGTATAAATTGTTATGTCTAATTTGCAACCTCACATATCAATAATTGCAGGTCCAAATGGGTCAGGAAAATCGACCTGTGGACCAGCGTTATTGCAAACTCATTTTAACATTTCAGAATTTGTTAATGCTGACACAATAGCTTCTGGTATATCTGCGTTTAACCCAGAAGATGTTGCTATTGAAGCCAGCAGAATAATGCTTAAAAGGCTTAACACACTGGCAACACAGCAAAAGAACTTTGCTTTTGAGACAACTCTGTCAAGTCGTACTTTTGCACAATGGGTCAAAAAAGAAAAAGCCAAAGGCTATAAATTTACTCTTTTGTATTTCTGGCTATTTAATCCAGACTTAGCTGTAGAGAGAGTCGCAGAAAGAGTTAGGCTTGGTGGGCATTCTGTTCCTGAAGAAATAGTACGAAGAAGATATTTCAAGTCTATTAAAAACTTCTTTAGCCTGTATCAACCACTTGCTGACAACTGGGTTGTTTTCGACAACTCTGAAAATAACAACCCAATCAAAATAGCAGAGGGAACACTACTCGTAGAAGTTACAGTCCATGAACAGCAACAATGGCAAACATTTAACGGTTACAATCTATGAAAAATCAGGCCGAACTAAAAAATAAACAAGAGAGTATGACAGAAACCGTAAAAAAAGCTGTCAACAAAGCCCTTCTTCACCACAAAGCTGTTGGCAACAAGGTAGCTTTTATTAAAAACGGTAAAATTGTGCTAGAAATACCATCAAACGCCAAAATGGGTTAATCGGGTAAGGGCTAGTGTTTCTCTAGCCCTCTCCCCACCACCTCACAAGCTGGTCTGCATAGGGCGGTTCACCAAAGTTACCTCGGATTATCCGGGTAATGAATCTTCACCCATTGATTTTTGATAGATATCAATCCCTGTTAGTACAGTCATTTATTAGTCATTCCAGTTTGAGTTGCAAGGGTACGGGCACGGTGCATGGCTGGATTCGATTTTTCTTACCGAGACGTTAATGGAAATATCTCCTGCAACCTTGGTCTCACGGGAGCAGGTAGAGCATTTGCTTTATAGTCCATCTTCCAGTGAACGTGCGGCGACATTTGCCGCTGATGCTGAAAGTAGTTCTCTTGAGAATATCCTTGATGCGGTTGGCAGGGTCCTCTATGGAGATGAAGGCCAAAATAAGTGGGAAAATTCACCGGTTGAAGATACCAAGGAAGGCTTTGCCGATCTTGAAAACCGGAATCTGTTTTATGAAAACATTAAAAAACTTAGAGTATGGAAAGAGAACTATGGCACAATAAATATTGAGCCGCTCTGGGAATCAAAAGAAGGCGAGGATGTCCTGGCAGGGGAATTTGAACCAATTTCCAATCAACACAAATATACAATTGCAGAAGGTAGAGCCCAGGAAATCGCGGATCTTGCAAAAACCAATATCGCCTATCGATATGCGCTGGAGAACCTTATCCCTTTAGTAATAGATGATGCATCCTTATACGACAAGTTTAATGAAAATGGTGAATTGGATGAAAATAACAACGACTTGATCGGCGACTATTACTTCCTTGACCGAGCAGAATTCCTGGTCAATATCCTTCAGGAAAATCTGAATAATACCGGTACCGGAATTTATGATCCATCGGCTCCCCACAACTACTATAAAGATTTGGGAAATGGGCGTGAACAGTATTTTACTTTTGAGAACGATCAAA